>DJWZ01000116.1 GCA_002449535.1 Prevotellaceae bacterium UBA7017
CAGACACGTGGCGGCGTAGGCTCTCGCGGCTCTCGTACCCGTGAACAGGACTTCACGGAATACATCTATGCTGCTGATGCACACGACATGATACTGTTCTTCACTAAGAAGGGTCGTGTATATTGGCTGCGTTGCTTCGAGATACCAGAGGGTGCAAAGGATGCCAAGGGACGTGCCATACAGAACCTGCTCCAGTTGGAGCCGGACGATGCCGTAAATGCTTTCCTCGGAATACAGAGCCATAAGTTCAATGATGAGGAATTCCTTACCAGCCACTATGTCGTCTTTGCAACAAAGAACGGTATAGTAAAGCGTACTACCCTGAAAGACTATTCCCGTGTTCGCGGAAAGGGTGTTCGTGCTATCAACATAGTAGAGGGCGACGAGGTAGTAAACGTAATGCTTACCAACGGTCATAACGAGCTTATCCTTGCTTCACGAAACGGTCGTGCAGTACGCTTCAACGAAACAGATATCCGCGTGATGTCACGTATCGCCACTGGTGTACGCGGTATGACGCTGCAGGGTGATGACGATGCCGTAATCGACCTCGTCGTAGCATACGACCCTGAGCAGTCGCTGATGGTGATATCCGAGAAGGGCTATGGCAAGCGTTCTAAGATTGGTGTGCTGACAGAGCAGACCCGTGAAGACGGCACGACATACATGAAGGTGGAAGACGGCGGCTACCGTCTCACCAAGCGTGGCTCGAAGGGTGTTACGACTCTTAATATCACAGACAAGACCGGCAAGGTGATTGCCATGAAGTGTGTGAAGGGCGACGAAGACCTCATGATTATCAACAAGAGCGGTATCGCCATCCGCTTTGCCATTGCCGACGCCGGCAACGAGAAGGGACGTAATACCCAGGGCGTGAAACTCATTGAGCTGAAGAAGCGCAACGAGTCTATTGCTTCTGTCTGCGTAGTTCCTCATGAGGACGTGGATGACGAAAACGTTGACGATAATGAAAACGTTGACGAAACCCCTAACGAAAACGAAGATAATAACAATAACCAATAACTTTAATTCAACTAATCGATTATGAAAAAGTTTTTTATCACGATGTTAGCAGCTGTAGTAGCTACTGCATCATTTGCTCAAAAGTTTGACAAAGAGATTGCTGCAACAAAGAGTTATGAGGCTGGTCTCAAAATCTACAACGAGGCAAAGGCTTCTATGGAACCAGAGATGAAGCAGAAGTCGGCTCTTGCTCTTAACAAGCTGGCAAAAGCTGAAGCTGAGAAGAGTGTTGAAAGCATTACCAGTGGCAAGTCTGCAACTGCCGAAGACAACAAACTCATCGCCAACATGATTAATGCTGCCTTCCGTTGTAAGAAGGTTGGTGCCAAGGGTGGTGACGAAATCTTCAAGGGCGTGGAGAATTTCCGTCCATTGATGATTAACGCTGCCAACTCTACCAACGACAACGACGAGAAGCTGATGTATGCCCTCACATACATCAAGTCGGCACAGCCTGGCGACCAGTTTGCTCCTTTGGCTTCTTTCTTTGCTGCATACGCAAGCTACAACAAGAATGACTATGCCAGCGCTGCAAAATATGCTAAGGAAGCCTTTGGCGATGAGCGCGTTCATGATCAGGCAGAGCAGATATTCCGTATGTCTTTAGAGAGAAACCTGAATACAAGAGAGGACTCTCTGAAGTATATTGATGCCCTGAAAGAGATGGACATCGACAAGTATTTCATCCAGATTTCAAATCTCTACATCGACATGGGTATGCAGGACAAGGTGCAGGCTCTCGTTGACGAGGCTCTTGCAAAGAACCCCGAGAACAAGATGGCTCTCTTCACACAGGGTACTCTGAAGACTGACAAGAAGGAGTACAAGGCTGCCCTTGAGGACTACCTGAAGGTGGTAAAGATTGACCCAGACTTCGTATATGGTTGGTTCAACCTCGCTGCTTGCTATGGCAACATTGCCGACGACATCCAGCTGAAGAAGGCTGACAAGTCGGGACGTCTCTTTGGCGAAGACCTGAAGGCTTGCTCTGAGGCTTACGAAGGTGCTGCCGACGCACTGGAGCATGTGCGCACTCTCGACCCTAACCACGAGACTATCAAGAACTGGCCTATGCTGCTCCGTATGTACTACAACCGCATGGGTAAGACTGATAAGGCAAAGGAAATTTCTAAGATTATCGGTGACGAATAAATGGTTAATAACGCTTAAATAAACGAATGCAAAAAGTAACACTACTTTTTACGTTTATCCTAATTTTAACTTCATCTGCCTCGGCTTCTGTCCTCGACAACAGGAGAACGAGGCAGTTGAAGAATGACCTTGATGCTGCCAGGATTGCCGTAAGAAATGCCGTAAACCTGGTGGAGGATAACGACGAGTCTCGCAAGCGTATCGGTGCCCTGCAGAACAGCGAGCGGACGCTGAACGGCTACCTCAAAGACTCTCTGTTCAAGGATCGTAAGGATCTCAGACTTATTTCTCTCGACATCCTGAAGAAAGAGTATGATGTCTTTAACGACCGCCTTTACCTCAACATGCGGATAGACACGATGGCAATGGTGGTGAAGGGCAAGCAGCTCCTTGTCAGCATGCTGTCCTTCGACAGTCTGGAGGTGGGAAAGAGTTATCGCAAGAAACACGCCGCACTGCTGGCACCCTATCATGGCAACCTCCTGAAGGGGGGCATCTACTGCATGGCGCATGAGAAATGGAAGGAGGCTTGGGAATGTCTCGACCTCTATCTCGACAGCAGAAGGCAGCCGCTGTTTTCTGACATAAAGTTTGATAGTGCAAACGATGAGTTTGCCGCCTTCCTGGCTTTCATGTGTGCCAAGAATCTCGACAGCCTCTCGATGATGATGAAATATTCCGAGGAGGCTATAAAATACAGCCCGCGACGAGAATACACCCTGCAGCTCTTGGCGGAGGCGTGGAGGCTGTTCACACCGCAGAAGATGTACCTGCACTACCTGCAGGAGGGCTTCAGGTATTACCCGCAATCTACGTATTTCTTCCCACGTCTCATAGACTATTATACCTCCCACGGATATACCGACGAGGCAATGCTTTATATCGACAAGGCATTGAAGATGGATTCCAGTAACCAGTTGTACTTGCTGGCAAAACACAGCGTGCTGATGTCGCAGAAGAATTATGACGAAGCACTGAAATATGGCATTACGCTGCTTCGTGATAATCCTGATCAGGCTATACCTAATTATAATGTGGGGTATATCTATTATCTCCGTGCCCTCGATGCGCAGAAAGACTACAGCAAGTCGTACAGGGACAGGCAGAAAGAGGCGCAGGAGGAATATGCGAAATGCCTGCCTTATATTGAGCGTTACCGCTTGCTGATGCCAAAGGACCGTGAGCGTTGGTACCCTATTTTGTATGAGGTGTATTTCAACCTCAACATGGGTAAGAAATTCGACTCCCTGCTCTGATGATAGGACGCATACTGTTAGCAATATTTATCTGCATCGTTACTTTCGTTTCGCTGCAGCAGTGTATCTCGCAGCGTGAGAACCAGAAGATTGTCACGCCGTGGGGAACCGTCATCGGCGAAGAGCCCGACACCCTCGACGCTGACGAATATACCCTCAACGACATCGTAAAGGGCGGCGAGCTGATAATGCTCACATTGTCGGGACCAAACACCTATTATGACTATCACGGCAAAGGCTTGGGCGTCCACTATCTCCTTTGCGAAAAACTGGCGGAACATCTTGGCGTCACCCTGCGCGTAGATGTCTGTCGCGACACCGTCGATATGCTTCAGCGCCTGCGTAACAGGGAGGGCGACATCGTTGCATTCCCACTTGCACAGAAAGACCTCATGGGCTTCTCCGAATGTGGCGAGCACTGGGCTGTCAGCAAGGAAAATCCCGAACTCGTAAAAGAGGTGCGTATATGGTACAAGCCCGAGATGTATAAGGAGACAAAGCGCGAAGAAGAATACCTCCTTACCGAGGCAAGCGTAAAGCGTCACGTCTATCCTTTCATGCTATCGGCACGCTCGGGAAAGATTTCCAAGTACGACCACCTCTTCCGCAGATATGCCCATATTGCCAGCATGGAATGGACCCTGCTTGCAGCACAGTGTTATCAGGAAAGTTGCTTCGACCCGAAGGCTCACTCATGGGCAGGAGCATGCGGGCTGATGCAGATATTGCCAAGCACGGCAGACCACCTGAAACTGCCACGGAACAAGATATACGACCCGGAGCAGAACATCGCCGCTGCGGCACGTTATATGCGGGAGTTGCAGACACACTTCAGCGACGTCGGCAGCCGTGCCGAGAGAATACGCTTCGCACTGGCGGCATACAATGGCGGAGCATACCATATACGCGACGCCATGAAACTGACAAAGAAACACGGTGGCAACAGTAACCGATGGAAGGATGTCAGGAAATACATTCTTCTCCTCTCACGCCCCGAATACTATAACGACCCCGACGTGACCCACGGATATATGCGCGGCTCCGAAACCGTGAACTATGTCGAAAAGATAATGGACCGCCAGTCGAAATACCGCCACACAAGGTGGAGATAACTCCTAATTTCAAATTCCTAATTCCTAACTAAAAATAGCCCACTCGGTGCACCGAGTACTTATCCCGATGCAGAGGAGGTAAATTGCTGTCACAGCATTTTAATCCCGTCGTTGTGGAGATAAATTGTTATCGTGACGATTTAATCCCCTTGTTGTGGATATAAATTGTTGTTACAGCAATTTTATCCCGTCCCAGATGGCATAAAAATGTCACAATGACAATTTATCTCCTTGCCAAGGGCATTAAAATGCAAAAAAGTGTACGTATCTCCTCGTCACGGCGATAAATTTGATGTCACAGCAATCTAATCTCCGCGAAACTTGCATAAATAATTTTATTTTCATACCTTTGCCCCCAGAAAAATCTAAAGACGAAGAACATGGAACAGGTAAAACCGTTGACAATCGATGAAATGTATATCTCGCCCTTCACGGCGCAGCGCGTTTATGACGAAGATGGTAACATAAAGTGGATACCCCTGGAGCGCAACCTTCATCCCACGGGTGAGCGACATGTTGACGCCCTGCTTCAGGCATTTGCCGAGGGACACAGCGACCCGAAATGGATTGCACAGCGTCTGGGCTGCTCACGCGAGGACATCTGGGGCTTTGTCAGGGCAGTGACGGGAATGAGCGTGCGAGAGTTCCGACATGCCTACGGATTTCGTCTGGCTGACGACCTGCTGCGATATACATCGCTGACAGTAGGAGAGGTGGCACGACGCTCAGGATTCTATTCTGCCAGCCTGCTATGCCAGCAGTTCATGAAGTATTACCACCAGCTGCCCCTCGCACGACGCAAAGCACTCCGCGCACCAAAGGATGAAGACAGATACAGGGTGTAATATATTGAAAATTGAAGATTGAAGATTGAAAATTGAAAATATAATAATATGTTGACAAGGTTTGTACTTACGGTTTTGTCGGTGGCAGGATGGCTGGGTGTATGTGCCCAGGAACTGCCGGCTATTCCCGACGGTGCGTATGTTATACGCCATACGGGATTTACCCTCTCTTATAACCTAAAGACCTACTGCCCCGACTGGGTGGCATGGAAGTTGACACGCAACCATCTCAAGGGCGACGTGTCGAGAAAGAATAACGACTTTCAAGGCGACCCCGATGTGGCACTGCGCCATCGCGTTACGCCATACGAATACAAGAAGAGCGGCTACGACCGTGGACACATGTGCCCAGCCGGCGACAACAAGTGGAGCAGCAGGGCAATGAAGGAGTGTTTCTATATGACGAACATGTGTCCGCAGGTGTCGGTCCTCAACCAGCGATGGTGGAGCAACCTCGAAAATGCCTGCCGACGCTGGGCAGAGAAGGATGGGGCAGTGTATGTATGTTGCGGACCCATCTTCGATGCTCCCGTAAAGACCATCGGCGGCAGGTATAACTATTCCCTGCGACGTAACGGAATAAAGGTACATGTGCCGACACGTTTCTTCAAAGTAATACTGTCCTTGAAGAAAGGAAAGGAAAAAGCCATCGGTTTCATATATAATAATGATGACAGCCGTCAACCAATGTCCGACTGCTGCATGTCGGTAGATGATGTCGAGAAGATTACAGGCATAGATTTCTTCGCATCCCTTGAGGACTCACTCGAAGAACGCCTCGAATCCCGTTACGACTTCTCTGCCTGGAAGTAATTCTTAATTCTTAATTCTTAACTCTTAACTCTTAATTCTTAACTCTTAACTCTTAACTCCTCAATCACCCTCTCGTTCACCTTCAGCAGATTCTCCGAAGCCGTATGCAGGTTATCAAAAAAAGCCTCTATGTCACCATCGTCCTCGTCGCACAAGTTCGACACCACCTTTACCAGCATCACCGGCACCTTATATAGCGAACACACAAAAGCTACTGCAGCACCCTCCATCTCTATCAGTCTGCCACCATGCTCTTCTATCACAGCCTCGTCCTCCTTCGTCAGAGTAAACGACGACCCGGTTGAAACCTTCTCATATCCTACGTCCAACCCTTCGCGTCTCAGGGCTTCATAAAGCTCTTCCGTGCCCTTCCATAACGGATAGTTGCCAAGACTTTGCGTCCCCCATGCATTGTCATCAGGAATCCTGCGGTCGTGGAAGATGACACCGCTGGCGATATATACCTTTCCTGTCTCACCACCATAGCGTTTCAGTCCACCACATGTACCGCTGCTTATGACAATGTCTGGTTTCAGCTGCTGTATCGCTGCCATAGTGGCAACACACGCTGCCTCACATCCTATCAGGTCACGTTCTCTGTCACGACCGGTCAGCACTACATACAACTCTCCGTCTGCCTTATACAACTCGCAGGGCAGGGGAGAAAAAAAGTCTTTCACCACCTTCATCTTATAGTGGTCTATGAGGGGCTGTGCCTCAGCATGCATAGCCATGATGTAACATGTCTTCATAGTTTACTTTTTTTGTTAATTTGTGGCAAAGATACGATTAAGTGAGCAAAATAGCAAACAAAAAAGAAAAGTATTTTATTTTTGGTTGTATTTTCGAGCGATAGTATCTTCAACAAAGTTAAAATTACTATTTTTTCTGAAAATAATTAAAGGATGAGGAATTTTTTTAATACCTTTGCACGGAAAATAACGCTTAACCGTTATAAAAAATATGAAAAAAGAAATCGTAACAGAAGTAATAGAATCAATGGGGCTTGGAGACTTCTCCCAGGCTACAATACGTGATTTGCAGTCGCTTTCAAAAACACTTGAAGAAAAAACCGGTGAACCCGTGATACACCTTGAGATGGGCGTTCCGGGGCTGCAACCATCGGAGATAGCCCTGAAGGCAGAACAGGAGGCTCTTGCCAATGGCTGTGCCACACAATATCCACCAAACGGCGGTATTCCACGCATCAAAAAGGCGGCATCAGAGTTTGTGAAAGCTTTCATCGGCGTAGATATCGACCCGCAGTGCTGTATTCCTACCACTGGTTCCATGCAGGGTACTTTCGCCACATTCCTTGCCATAAAGCATGCTGTGGGAAACTCTAAAGATACTGTACTCCTCATACAGCCAGGATTCCCTGTGCAGACTACGCAGTGTGATGTCATTGGGCTGAAGCATGTAGGGCTGGATATTCATGGCTATCGCGGACAAGACCTCATCGACAAACTGGAAGAAATCCTAAAGGGTGGAAACATCAATTCCATAGTATATTCCAACCCTAACAACCCTTCGTGGGTATGCTTCACGGAAGAGGAACTTGAGGGCATTGGCAAACTGGCTACAAAGTATGATGTCATCATCCTCGAAGACCTCGCATACTTCGCGATGGATTTCCGCCGCGACCTGAGCCATCCTTATAAGGCGCCATTCCAGGCTACTGTGGCACGATATACCGACAACTACGTCCTCTGGGTCAGCGGCTCAAAGGCTTTTTCGTATGCAGGGCAGAGAATAGGTGTTACATGCATTAGTAATGTACTATATAATAAGGTATATACACCGCTGAAAGAAAACTTCGGAGTTGGAGAGTTTGGTAACTTCTTTTGCAACCGTCTGATGTACACTCTTTCCAGCGGCACTACACATAGCGTACAGCATGCTATGGCGGCACTCATGGAGGCAGCATGCGATGGGTCATACAATTTCCTCGATGACGTAAAGGAATATGGACGTCGTGCGAAGTTTATGAAGGAGGTACTTCTGGCAAATGACTTCTATCTCGTCTATGACAATGATATGGGAGCACCGTTGGCAGATGGATTCTATTTCACGGTGCAGTATCCTGGTATGACAGACCTTGAACTGACACGCGAACTGATGTACTATGGCATCGCTGTCTTCCCACTCGATACGATGGGCAGCACGCAGCAAGGTGTCCGCATCTGTACATCCTTTTTCAGCAAAGAACAAGAACCTCTCTTCAAATCCCGCATCGAGAAATTCAAACAGGAACACTGATACAAAGTTTATAGTTAATAGTTTATAGTTAATAGTTTAGTTTATTCTCAGTTATGAAAAAATTGCTTACAGCATTGCTGTTAACCCTCTCCGCATACTTAGTACCAGCATCTGCTCAGACAATGCTCGAACAGACAATTCTCTTTAAGAAAGACTCCGTGAATATAATGGAATCACAGAAAGACCGCATAGGTCTCGTAGTAGAGTATATCCGTCGCCATCCTTCACAGATGATGATTATCGGTGGCTTCTGTGGCGCCACAACAGCAAAAGAAAAAGTAGAAACTATTGGTCAGCAAAGAGCTGATGCAGTAAAAAAGTATATCGTTGAAACATATCGCCTCCCAGAAGATAAGTTCGTAACTGTCGGTGCCGGCGTCAGTACCCGCTATCCCGACCCTGAACAGAACGAGGTCGTATCCTTCTTCGTGAAGTGAGGCATAGACTACGAATTTGTGTAATTCGTGCCGTTGAAAAATCATTGAAAGTTTGCCAAAACGGGAAACTTTTACAAAATTTTCAAAGTGGAAAGTTGTCCAAAACGGAAAACTTTTCACTTTTTCTTTTAAATTAAAGTTTTCAAAACCGGATAATATTGCAAGAGTTTTTGAGAAAAATATTTTTCACTTTAATGTATCTTGCCTAACATATTGTTTTTAAATATATTGTCCTTAATATATATATATTATGGTAACAAAATGTCACAAAGAAAAATGAAAAAAATCTTTGTCAGAAAAAAAAAAAGTATTAACTTTGCATCGAAATTCGCTAAATTATTTTTAAACATAAAATAGATTCTTAATACTAATGATGGAAGTAAGAAAGTTCACAATCACAAAGCGTGATGGGACAAGAGATGAATTCTCTTTAGACAAAATCATGAATGCAATCGTTAAGGCTTTTGAGGCAGTAGAAGAGCCATTTAATGTGTCAAGCATTTCAAAAATTATTACACACCTTGATATTCGGGATGACATTACCGTAGAGGATATCCAGAATCAGGTTGAGGTTGCTCTCATGAAGGAAGGCTACTATAAAGTGGCTAAGTGTTTTATGCTTTATCGTCAGAGTCATACCGAAGACCGTGAGACTCTTGATAAATTGCACTTCCTTACTGACTATATGGAGGCTGCAAATGCCGCTACTGGTTCCAAGTTTGATGCAAACGCCAATGTGGAGCATAAGAATATTGCTACACTCATCGGTGAGTTGCCAAAGTCAAATTTCATACGTCTCAACCGCCGTCTCCTAACAGACCGCATAAAGAAGATGTATGGCAAGGAACTGGCTGATAGGTATATTGACCTGTTGGAACACCATTTTATATATAAGAATGACGAAACCAGCATTGCCCCTTACTGTGCTTCCATCACAATGTACCCGTGGCTCATCAACGGTACTACTGCTATCGGTGGCAATTCTACTGCTCCAACAAACCTCAAGAGTTTCTGTGGCGGCTTTGTGAACATGGTATTCATCGTTAGCTCTATGCTCTCTGGCGCATGTGCTACTCCTGAATTCCTCATGTATCTCAACTACTTCATTGGTAAGGAATATGGTATAGACTATTATAAAGACCCAAATCGTGTCGTTGATTTGTCGCTGCGTCAGCGTACTATCGATAAGGTGATTACCGACTGCTTCGAGCAGATTGTTTACTCTATCAACCAGCCAACAGGTGCACGTAACTTCCAGGCAGTGTTCTGGAATGTAGCATACTATGATAAGTACTATTTCGACTCTATCTTCGGAAACTTCTACTTCCCAGATGGTAGCCAGCCTGACTGGAACGGACTTTCATGGCTTCAGAAGCGTTTCATGAAGTGGTTTAACAAAGAGCGCACCAAGACTGTCCTCACATTCCCAGTGGAGACAATGGCACTGCTTACCGATAATGGCGAATGCCGTGATAAGGAATGGGGCGACTTCTGTGCTGAGATGTATGCAGAAGGACACTCTTTCTTCACATACCTCAGCGACAATGCAGACTCCCTCTCTTCTTGCTGCCGTCTGCGTAACGAGATTCAGGACAATGGTTTCTCTTACACTCTTGGTGCCGGTGGTGTGTCAACAGGTTCTAAGTCTGTGCTCACCGTAAACCTCAACCGTGCCGTACAGTATGCTGTTAACAACGGTCGCGACTATAAAGAGTATCTTGAAGAGATTATCGACCTTTGCCATAAAGTACAGTTGGCATACAATGAGAACCTGAAGGTGCTCAAGGAGCATGGAATGCTTCCACTCTTCGATGCCGGTTATATCAATATGTCACGCCAGTATCTCACCATCGGTGTAAACGGTCTTGTGGAGGCTGCAGAATTCATGGGACTCAAGATTACTCCTAACGAGAAGTATAAGGAGTTCGTACAGGGCATTCTCTCTATTGTAGAGAAGCTAAACAAGCAATATCGCACAAAGGACGTACTCTTCAACTGTGAGATGATTCCTGCTGAGAACGTAGGTGTCAAGCATGCTAAGTGGGACCGCGAGGATGGCTACTTCGTGCCACGTGACTGCTACAACTCTTACTTCTATATCGTGGAAGATCAGTCTCTGAACATCATTGATAAGTTCAAACTGCATGGAGCACCATATATCGAGCACCTCACTGGCGGTTCTGCTCTGCACATGAACCTTGAGGAACACCTCTCGAAGAAGCAGTATCAACAGCTTCTCAAGGTGGCTGCAAAGGAGGGATGCAACTACTTTACGTTCAATATCCCTAACACCATCTGTAACAACTGCGGTGCCATTGATAAGCGTTATCTCCACGAGTGCCCCAACTGCCACTCTACAAATGTCGATTATATGACACGTATCATCGGCTACCTCAAGAGAGTCAGCAACTTCTCTGTTGCTCGCCAGAAGGAGGCTGCACGTCGCTACTATGCCGGACCAAATAAAATGGGACAGCCAGAAACGGTTCAGCAGGAGATGATGCAGGATAAGAGAGCTTCTTAAAGTTCCCCCTATGAATAGAAACGACAGAAGTATCATACACAATTCTTTTTAGAAATTGAAATACGTTAATACGGGCGTGGTCTTTCAGGAAATACCTGATGAGGTCACGCTCTCTATAAATATCTCCAACTGCCCATGTCATTGTATGGGATGCCATAGTCAGTATCTGTGGGAAGACATCGGAGAACCTCTCAATGCTATGTCCCTCGATGTTATGCTCAAACAATATGCTGATGACATCACGTGTGTGGCATTCATGGGGGGCGATGCTACTCCCGAGAAGGTCGATTCCCTGGCGGGGTGGGTGCATAGCGCATATCCCCATCTCAAGACAGCATGGTATAGCGGAAGGGCAATATTGTCAGACAAGATACACCTCAAAAACTTCGACTATATCAAACTCGGACCATATATTGAATCCAAGGGACCGCTCAACAAACCTACCACAAACCAGATTCTCTATAAGGTGAATCCAAAGGCAGAAAATGGAATAGGGGAGAATATAACAAAAAAATTTTGGAAGAAATGAAACCTATCTTTATTGCAGGTCCGTGTGTCATAGAGAGTGCCGAACTTCTTGACACCGTAGCACAAGAACTTGTCTCTATCAACCGCGAACTGGGTACTGATATCATTTTTAAGGCATCCTTTGATAAGGCAAATCGTACCAGCATTTCGTCCTTCCGAGGACCTGGTATGGAGAAAGGTCTTCGGATGCTCGCTGACATCAAAAGTCGCTATGGTCTCAGGATTCTCACAGATATCCACGAATCTTGCCAGGCGGCTCCTGTGGCAGAGGTGGCGGATGTGCTGCAGATTCCTGCCTTTCTGTGTCGTCAGACAGATCTTCTCGTGGCAGCAGCCAAAACGGGTAAGATTATAAATATCAAGAAGGCGCAGTTTCTCTCTGGCGTCGATATGCGTTATCCGGTGCAGAAGGCACGTGAGAGTGGGGCAGAAGAGGTGTGGCTCTGTGAACGCGGCAATTCGTTTGGATATAACAACCTTGTGGTCGATTTCCGCAATATCCCTGATATGCTTGATATTGTACCTCGTGTAGTGATGGATTGCACCCATAGCGTACAACGTCCGGGTGGTGGCAATGGCTGCACCTCAGGAGATAGACGCTTCGTGCCGGCAATGGCAAAAGCAGCAAAAGCCTTCGGAGCCAACGGCTATTTCTTTGAAGTACACCCAGACCCTGACCATGCCCTCAGCGATGGTCCAAATATGCTCCACCTAAAGAATCTCAAGAATCTTATCAAGGAACTGATGGCTTCTTGAGAGGTTTTCTTTACCCATTAACCTTTGACTTTAAACTTTAGACGTTAGACCGTTATTTATGTTAGTAAATAGAGAAATAAAAGATCGTATCTGCTACGTTGAGATGCAAAACGCTGACCACTTTAACTGTCTCAGCGAAACAATGTGTGAAGAACTGATTGACGCCATTCATTATGGCTATGACCAAGAATGTGTCGGCATCGTTATTAAGGCACAATGCCGTAAGGGAGTATGGAGTGCTGGTCACGACATCCGCGAGTTGCCACAGAATGGTGAAGACCCATTGGCATACGACGTTCCGATGGAACATCTGATACGTTGCGTACAGGAGACGGCTATCCCTGTCATTGCCTGCGTTGACGGTACGGTATGGGGAGGTGCCTGCGACCTATGTCTCTCATGTGACATGATTGTCAGCAGCAATGAAGCAACATTTGCTATAACGCCAGCAAAGATAGGTATTCCATACAATGCTTCTGGCATCATGCATTTTATCAATCAGTTGGGTATCAACAAGGCGCGTGAGATGTTCTTCCTTGCAACCCCTATAACAGCAGACGATGCCCTCAACGTAGGACTTGTCAACCGTGTCACGACACCGGAAGAACTGGATGCTGTCCTTGAGGAGCATTTCTTGAATCCGTTGCGTCGCAACAGCATCATGTCCATCAGTGCTATAAAGCGACAGTTCCGCATCCTCAGTAAGGCTGCTACAGTGTTGTCGTCAGAAAGTTTCGAACGCATCAATGCCTATCGTACCCGTGTTTATAAAGGTGAAGACTATCTCGAAGGAATCCGCTCCTTCCTTGAAAAGCGCACCCCGGAATACAAAGGCAAAGCCTCCGACCTCGATACAAAGAAGAAGCTGTAAACGCTGATACTTGACATCATATAAAAGAAAACTTTTCCATATTTTTGATTTGAAAGAGACTAATAAATAGGGGGAGCCCATTATTAATATTTAATTTAAATAAAAATGAAAAAGTTTTTTTTTATTGCAGTTATAGTACTGCTGGCTGCAACATCATGCAGCAATGAGAGTGAATCAACAGTAAATAACGCTCAGAACGAGAATGGCAATAGTGTGCCGGTAACGGTGAACGTGAATGAATTCTCTGTGTCAATGGAAGACTTCTCCGGTGGCGCAACGCGTGCGGTGGAGAATCCCGCAGACTACGCTGGCTTGAAGGCTCTTATCTTGGCATTCTATACAGGCGATGGTACAGAAGTTTACAAGACTATGCAGACAAAGGGAGCACTTGCAGAAGGCGAGACCTTTGGCAACATCAGCCTCTCCCTGCCAATGGGTAGTTACACGATGGTGGTATTGGGCTATGGCATGGGTTCTGCTGGCGATGATGTCTTGTTGCTGACAAGTCCTACACAGGCAGCATACACGACTGCTCACACGCGCGAGACGTTCACTGCCACCCAGACGGTGAATATCAATAGTACCAATGCGGTGAATCTGAATGTGACGCTCAATCGTGTTGTTGCAAGACTGCAAGTCAAGTCTTCCGATGTTCGTACTGCCAATGCCGCAAGCATTCGTATATCGTTTGCAGCGGGCAGCAAGGCGTTCAATCCTACCACAGGCTTGGCATCGAACAATGCTGGCTACAGTCATGAAATACCAATCAGCACTGCTGTTGGCGCAGTTTCTAATTCTCTAAACAACATATTCCTCAGTTCAGACGAGCAGGAAATTGACGTGACTATTGAGACTCTGGATGCTGATGGCAATGTTCTCTTCAGTAAGACTGTTCCTGACGTGCCCTTCAAACGTAATCGTGCGACGATACTCACTGGTGGTATCTACACTAACAATAGTGTGGCTGGTGCCTTTACCTTGGAGACCGCATGGTTGTCAGATTACAACATGGACTTCTAATCAGTGAGAATGTTATGAAAAAAGTAACGTCCATTATGAGTGCATTCATCGCATTCGTCATCATGTTTGCACTGACATCATGTGAAAAGGCAAATCTCGTTAGTGAAGAGATGCAGGGTGACCCTGCAGGAAATCTGAGCGTGAGCGTGTTCCAGATAGAACATACGGCATTTGCAAGTCTTACACGTGCTGCTGTAGGAGATGTTTGCACGAAGTTGAGTTTCGCAGTCTATGATGAAGAAGGTTCTCGCGTAAAGCAAGTAAATCAGACATCTGACAAAACGGGCTTTGGACAGTGCTCTTTCCAACTGGAAGAGGGTAACTATCAGCTGGTGGTCGTGGCGCATAGTGCCAAAGGTAACCCCACGATGACAAATCCTGGAAAAATTCAGTTTACTAATTCCACGGGTTATACTGACACCTTTATTCATAACGAGGAAGTCACCATCGGCGAAGAAGCTGTTGCTTTGCAGATTTCCCTCAACCGTATTGTGGCACTTTGTCGGTTTGTTATCACAGATAATATTCCGGAAGAAGTGAAGAAAATACAATTCTACTATACTGGTGGCTCTGGAGCTTTTAATGCGGCAACAGGCTTGGGTAGTGTGAATAGTAAGCAGACGGTGGCGTTTGATGTCTCATTAGGGCAAACCCAGTTTGACCTATATACATTCCTCCATAACCAGGAGGACAATGTCGCGTTAAAGGTTACAGCCCTGGATGCCAATGGAAATGTGCTTTTCGAGCGCGATTTCGATGTACCAATGGAACAGAACCATATCACGTGGCTCTCCGGTGCATTCTTCAACGGCTCTGGTTCGTCGGTGACGACGGTGACTGGCGTGACGGTAAATACAGACTGGGCAGGTGAAACACATCTGACCTTCTGAGATTGAATAACAAAATCAGATATAAAAAACATCTGATAGGAATTAACTCTTAATGATTGGGGACAGGTGTGGGTCATGTAATATGGCTCCCCGAGGAAAAATTCCGAAAGCGACGCCTACCTGTTCCCTTTATGTTTGAAGTACGAGAATTGACGAAAAAGAATAGAGAAACGCGTCCAGAGGAAATACGTTATACTCTTCTAAAAAAATATTTACAATAAATTATTTACTATGCTACAGAATATTGTTTCTTATATCCCAGCCATTACAGACGGCAACGACGAAACCCTTTATACCGACCTCGGTCCCGATGATGATGCCACAGATAGTCAGGTACTGTGGTATCCGATGCGCATACGTCATTCCAGCAATAAAAAAGCCTTCGATGTAAGGCAGTCGCTATACGAAAGAGGTTTCACCACCTATCTTCGTCTGGAACACAATGAGGAAATCAAAGACCAAGAGGTGCGCGAAACTTTAAAACCTGTATTCAGCAACCTCATCTTTGTGCAGGCAAAGAAGAAGATTCTCCGTAAGCTAAAGAATACCGATGCATCACTGATGTCCCTACAGTTCATGACGAAGACGCGACGTGATAGATACGAAAAATCCGTTGTCCTCTCTGTTCCTGATCGTGAGATGCAGAATTTTATTGATGCCGAGACCCGCGACGACCCCTTTAATCAACGTCGCCATTGGCTCTATGACGACAGTATGGCAAAGCCCGGCAGGAAGGTGCGCATCCTCAGGGGACCATTTGCCGGTATTATTGGCGAGATAAAAAACTACAAAACCCATCGCGTCGTTGTTGTAAAACTCACAGACCTCGGCCTCGCCAATGCCCTCACCAAAATCCCCAAAAAAGACCTCGAATTCATAGAAACCACTACAGATTAATTATTTTTTTACCCCTTAGGAGGTGCAATTTTTCCTCCCTTCAGGGATTGTGTTTTTATCTCGTCGGCGGGAGAAATTTTGCGCGTCGGCGGACGCGATGGATTTTCTCCGTGGAAGACAATTTTTGTGTCCCCATTTCCGGGTGCGAAGGTACGACATTCCTATTGCGGTTTACGAATTTTTTCTAATTTTATTTTTGAGATTTTTGCAGTGGTCACGTGTGTCATGTGTCATGAGTGTCATTAAGCATTTCGGATGAAAAAAGTTTCATGGTATATAATAATAAATATA
>DJWZ01000023.1 GCA_002449535.1 Prevotellaceae bacterium UBA7017
GTCGTGAATTTTCCACGCTCTTCGTCTGTAAAGCCAGGGTTGTTATGGTTCGTCTTGGGGTTCTTCAGGTCAATCTCCTCATGAGCTACGTTTAAGTCGCCGCAGAAGATAACAGGCTTCTGGCGGTCCAGCTCTTTGATGTAGTTAAGGAAGTCATCCTCCCATTTCATGCGGTAGTCAAGACGCTTCAGACCGTCCTGCGCATTTGGTACATAAACAGTTATGAAGAAGAAGTCTTCATACTCCAAGGTTATGACTCTTCCCTCATGGTCATGTTCTTCTATCCCCATTCCGTAGCGTACTGACAAAGGCTTGTGCTTGGTGTATATGGCTGTGCCTGAATATCCTTTCTTTTCAGCATAGTTCCAATATGCTTCGTACCCAAGGAAAGGTAAATCCAACTGTCCGGCTTGCATCTTTGTCTCCTGTAGGCAGAAGAAGTCTGCATCCAGTTCGTTAAAGATGTTTTCAAACCCTTTTCCTACACAGGCTCTCAAGCCGTTTACATTCCAAGATATGAATTTCATTATCGATTTCGTTGAAGATGCTGCGTCATGAAAATGTAAAAATTGTTTTCCATTTTGCATAACTTAAACGCATCATTGTCTTCTTAAGGTAATGGTTCCTTTTATTATGCAGGCATCCTTGTAGCCTAATTTCTTGACTTTTGCAAGCATTTCACGGGCATCGTGCAGGTCTTTGTAGTTTCCCATGCGACATTTCCATGATGGAGAATAGAAGTGCACGTATATAGGCTCGTTAGGGAAGTTGGTCTTCATTACGGCACCAGCCGTTTCTGCCTTCTGGCGGTCTGTACGCGTGCTGCCTCCTGAGTAAACCTGAACCCGATATCCCTGTGTTTTGTATGAGTTGCTCATTATCTTCTTGCGGGTGTCAAGCTTTTTCGCAAGATTGTCGGCTTCCTCCTCCTCAGGCGTTTTCTTCACTTCTTGTTTGTGGGCATGTCGTTGCACGGCAGGGTCAGGTATGACAGGTCCCCCATTGCCATTGACGAGAGAGTCAATCGCTGGGTCTTCTATGACAGTAACGGAGCCTTGTCCCGCCTGTTCTTTCTGCAAGTTTTCAAGAAAAGTCTGTGCATTGGTGGTTATAGCCACCAATGCCAGACATAGTATGGAAAATATTTTTTTCATTATCTTTATTTATCCCCAAGCATCAATGATACCCTTGAAGTCTGCAGCCTTGAGTGATGCACCACCAATCAGACCACCATCGATGTCAGGCTTAGCGAAGAGTTCAGGAGCGTTGCTTGCCTTGCAAGAACCACCATAGAGGATAGTAGTGTCGTCAGCAGCCTGTGCACCATATACTTCAGCTACGCAAGAACGGATGTATGCATGTATCTCTTCAGCCTGCTCAGCAGTTGCTGTCTTGCCTGTGCCGATAGCCCAGATTGGTTCGTAAGCAATGATGATGTTCTTCCACTGCTCTGCAGAGAGATGGAATACGCTGCCTGCGAGTTCTGCCTTTACTACTTCGTTCTGCTTGTTAGCCTCACGCTCTGCGAGAGATTCGCCGATGCAGAAGATAACCTTCAGACCGTTGGCAAGAGCCAGCTCTACTTTCTCCTTCAGGATTTCCGGAGTCTCGTGATAGTACTCACGACGCTCTGAGTGACCCAAGATGACATACTGTGCACCAGTTGACTTAACCATCTCTGCACTTACCTCACCTGTGTATGCACCAGAAGCCTTGTCGGCGCAGTTCTCAGCGCTGAGCTCGATGCAGCTGCCTTTGATAACGTCAGCAACGCTTGCAAGGTGGATGAATGGTGTGCCGATGATAACACCACAGTTAGGATTCTTTACTACTTCTGTCAGCTCCTTTGCGAGAGCGATACCCTCTTGCAGGTTCTTGTTCATTTTCCAGTTACCTGCTACGATTTTCTTTCTCATAGTTTTCTTTGTGTTATTAATAATGTTTTATAATTATAAGTATAAGCCTTATTGGTCTTATCAATGTCAATATTCAATGTTCAATGGATTTCAACTCTTCTTTGTCAGGAAGGTCGTTGTGGCTCCATTTGCCGATGATGGTCCCGTCTTTCAGCATCACGAGTCCTGGGTTACTTCTTATAATGGTCTTCAATGTTACCTCATCGGTATTGCAGAAAGGATATTCGGCTCCTGTTATGTCTATCCATCGTTCTATGCCTTCTCCGATGCTTGCTGTCAGACAGTAAAATGGAATGTTCCTGCTGAGTGAATATTCGTATATCTCATCTATATTTCCGAAACAACCCTCGTCAGCGTTTTCCAAGTGTGGAGCTATCAGCAGCAGGGTGCATCCTTTGTCTGCCAGTACCTGCTCCGTGATATCCTGGTTGTCTGAAAGCCTTACGATGCTGAAGTCGTGGATTGGTGGCTCATAGCCTTTCTTTATCACCTTTGTCTTTGAGTCGATAAATGTCCAGGTGCTGTCAGGATAGTTCTCCAGGGTAAACTCTTTCCTTTTTCCGTTTTTCTCAAGTATGAAGGTTGTCTCCAGCACTGGTTGCTCTGCTCCCTCCGGCATCTTCATGCCCTCTGGTATATTGGCTCCGATGTGGTAGGGACGGAAGTCTATCGGTGGCAGGTAATACAGCGAATAAGCCGACAGGGTCAGTATTCCGAAAGTGGAAAGATTGAATATCAGCCATTGTTTCTTCAGCGATATAAACCTCGGCATGAGCAGGGGATATGCTGCTATTGCTATTGTTGCTGCCAGGAGGATGATGTTCTTCAGCAAAGTCGCTCCGTTGCTCAGTATTATCGCGTCGCCAAAGCATCCGCAGTCGCTCACTGGGTCATCGATGTATATCCATACTGTCAGCCCTGTCATGATTAGCATGAAGAGCAAGGCAAGTTTTGATACTACTCGGCGATTGATAGCAAACAGCAACATCGCTCCGATGACAAATTCTATCAATGACAGCAGGATTGCTCCCCCAAGTGTCTGCCAGTCGGCTATCCAGTCGTTCGAGAGCCCCATTGCCTCTAAGTAATCCTGCAACTTGTATTGTGTGCCGAGCGGATCGACAGCCTTCACAAATCCTGAGAACAAGAATACTGCGGCAACGACAAATCTCGATATGTTAACGACGGCTTTCTTCATTAAACCTCCTGTGGCAATGGCGACAGCTTTATGACAGCAAAGACGGAATAGTTGATGATGTCCATTATGTTGGAGTCGATACCCTCCGATGCTATGGTCACACCATTCTTGTCCTCAATCTCCTTTATGCGCTCCAGCTTCGTGAGAATGATGTCGGTATAGGAACTGACCCTCATGTCACGCCAAGCTTCCCCATAATCATGGTTCTTCTTCTGCATCAGCTCCAGACATTCTCTGGCATGCTCGTCGTAAAGCGCCATAGCCTCGTCATTCGTCATGTCAACCTTGTCGGCATACCCCTTCTTCAGTTGGATGAGACCAATGATGCCATAGTTGATTAACGCCATAAACTCAGGCAGGATGCCTTCGCCCACCAATGATTCTCCTGTTACTTCAAGCGTCCTGATGCGTTTTGCCTTGATAAAGAGCTGGTCAGTCAGCGACGATGGTCTCAGCATGCGCCAAGACGGCTTGTAGTCGTAGAGTTTCTTAGAGAAAATCTCACGACATTCTGCCATTGCAGCCTGAAATTCCTTGTTTGTATCTGGTCTTTTCATAATAAGCGACTGCAAAATTATAAATAATTTTTCAAATACGCAAGAAAAACCACATATTTTGCCATAGCTCCCAATAAACAAAATTTATTTGAAGCCTATAAACTTTTCCTTCTCTCCCTACAGAAAATAATTTTCTCCCCTATGCATTCTATGTTCAAGGGCTTTGAACATATGTCCAAAGCCCTTGTACAGTAGTTCAGAGCCCTTGGACAGGTGTTTAGAGCCCTTGAACATAAACTCCTCCGAAGGGAAAATAAATTTTCATTAGGAGCTGGTTATTGTGCAATAAGGATGCGTTATTTTGCAGCAATGCTTACATAACCCTTCAGTTTTTCATACCATGAGTAATAATTCTTTACCATATCGTATCCTTTTTGGGCAATCGAATTACGCTCTTCCCTGTTTGTCATAAGCCGGATACAGGATGCAGCAAAGGCATCTGCTCCGTCACTTATTATGCAATTCTCCCCGTTCCGTAATTCTGGTATGGCATGAGATATAAGTGATGTCATCACTACAGGTATTCCGCACCCCATACCAACAAGCACTTTGTTTTGTATGCCAGCAGCAACCCTTACAGGTGCAACCAAGAGACAGGCATCTTTAAGAAACTCTTCTAATTTGTCAACAAAACCTGTAACAATTATGTCATCAGAAACTAATGCCTGTATGTTAGGTGGGGGGAGGGAACCTACAATGTAGAATTTGGCAGAGGGACGCTCCCGCTTGATGAGTGGGAATACCTCGTTAGCAAAATACAGGGCAGCATCCTGATTTTGCATCGAACGCATGTTTCCAAGGAAACATATTTTGTCAACATCATAGGAAGTAGAGATATCCTCTATATATCCTACGCCGTTGCTGTGTAGCGTGAGTGAAGATGTGTCCCCCTTAATATTGTTCTTGAGGTAGTCAATATCAGCCTGTGATACAAGCACTACCTTGGGGAAATGGGTTGTAACGAATTTCTCGTATTT
Source organism: Prevotellaceae bacterium UBA7017 (assembly GCA_002449535.1). Classification (GTDB taxonomy): domain Bacteria; phylum Bacteroidota; class Bacteroidia; order Bacteroidales; family Bacteroidaceae; genus Prevotella. Next base: position 4,649 of record DJWZ01000023.1, read on the forward strand.
TGCTATGAGTCTTTGCTCCAGAATATATACATATTTCAGCAGTCCGACTCCTTCTGCTTTTGATGACAGTATGTATGTTTTTGACAAGGCATCAGTCATTTCTATGATAGACTTTTCTTCCAGATGCAGTTCGCTGAGATATGGCACCATGCGCAGCAAGTGGGAAATGTATAGGTCGGGCTTCTCTTTCTCTATGACTTTTTGCAAGAGTTCCTTATATGCACTGGAATAGTAATAACCACATTGTATAGGTCGTCCCATAATAAAATGCATAGCCCCCATGAAAAGAGACCTGATTCTGTTACGGTTTATGAAATAAACTCTGTCATAGAGTTCATGAGCCTGTTCTACAGGAGTAACCTTCTCATCAGAAAGAGACACGAGAATGAGCTTATGTCCCTGTTGCTTTAGATGTCTTGCTATTTCGTTAATACGCAGGGCATCTCCACCATACTGTGGAAACGGAAATCGTGGAGTAAGTATGCAGATGTTCATAATGTTTTAAATAGATAATTGATGCCAGCCAGCATAGGGGCTATGAATAGATGCGCTGTGAAGTAGGTCACAGCAATGGGATATGATATGTGTATATAGGGAATGATTTGCAAGATGAGCATATTGGCAATATATATTTCAAGGGAATACTGTCCAAGGAAGCAGAAAACGCGATATACGGCATCACGCCTTCTAATGGAGCGACAGCATATCCAAGCCAAAGCCCAAAGCAGGAATGGGGCGGACATGTAGGCTAACTCAAACTTCTGTACGAATCCCATCATGAAGAATGCACTCATCACTATCAGTGCAGGCACAAAAACATACATCCCTTTCTTGTAGGTGTCGGGTGTATTGTGCTGATAGCACAGAATGCCAAACAGGAAGATAGGGATACGAGAGAAAGCACATTGGTAAAACCATCCGTCCTGATAAAAAAACAAGAAACAGAAAAGCAGAAGAAAAGAGCAAATAATAGAGATGCTTCCCCATCTTTGTACGATGCGGTAAAGCAAGGGGAAAAGCAGATATAGATATAAGATGAAGCTGAGATACCACTCAAACCGGAAACCGCCAATATCCCAAAAATTGAGAGTCGTCAGGTTGCAGACGATATCATACACTGTAAAATCATGGTGTTGCAGGTAGCAGGCGATTAAGTACGAAATCAAGGTGAACAGCACCATTATGGGATATATGCGCTTGATACGGTGTTGATAGAAAATCTTCAGTGGGTTGCTCTCCAGCGACCGGCAGAGTCCGTAGCCGCTAAAGAAGAGAAAGATATCTACCCCAACAAATCCAGGGTAGAATATCGTCCAAATGCTGTGCTCCTTATCTACTCCGATAAGGTGAGAAAGGAGTATGCCGATAATGGCAACTCCTGAAAAAAACAGCTTGTTGGAGACGATGTTGCGATAAGTGTCAGCAGATGTTTTCATTATTTCTTTAACTCATAAAATTTAACCCAGTCAATGTCTATATAGGCAGGAAGGACTGTTTTATCTATGGCGTATCCGGTCCAGTCGCCGCCTATTTGCATATCAATCATGAGATACGACTCTACTCCAAAAGGATATTGCCCTTCAGGAGCGTCTTGCAACTTAGGATAGCGGAATGTTTCTTTCCCGTTGATGCTAAAAATCAATTCTGAAGGAAGGATTTCCAGGGCAAAGACATTGTATTTCTCGTATTTGATGTTTGGCTTGGCCTGTCGTGGAGGATTATTTGTCTGGCGTAGGCTGTCGGTGTAGTATGTGTGTACGGTTTGATAGACGAAGTCGTTCTGATGGAGATATTCCAATATGTCTATCTCTGCCCTTTGGGGATATTGCCAATGTTTGTAATCTTCCGGCATCAGCCACACAGCGGGCCATGTGCCTCGTGCTCCCTTCATTTTCAGTCTGACCTCTATTTTCCCGTAGGTGATGGATTTCTTGTGGCGTGTAGTGATGCCGCCACAAAGGAAACTGGCTGTGTCGTTGGGCTCAATGCCATTATTGGCTTTTCCGTATAGGCGCAAGACACCTTTCTTCAGTTCATATACGGAATCGCTTTTAGACATATACATCCCCCAACTTCCGGGTGACGTGCGATACAGTTTGTCCCAGTTTGCCTGATTGAGTTGACTGCCATTGAAGTCATCCTTCCACAACAATCGGTACTGCCTATTACTGCGAGCAGCTATTGGAATGGTAAGGTGGAACAAGAGTATAATATATAATATGCGTTGTATGGCGGTCATGAATAACTCTATTTATATGGGTTACAGTATATACCTTTAAGCATTTTTGCCCATGCTCTGAACATAGAACAATCTTTACGATACAGCGGGAATTTCCTTATTGCAAAATAGGTTACATAGAGTGTTCCAAAGAATTTCCCCATATAGCGTGCCGTGGACCAGCCTCTGTTCAGAAAATATTTTGTGTCAAATCCCTTAAACCATTGTGACTCGCTTCCTGGGATGAGACGGGCAATCTCTACAGGAACATATTGTAGCTGGAGTCCTTTCCGCAGACAATCATAAAGGAAATTGGTTTCTTCATTACTGCCGTGTCCGGTGCCAGAGCCCATTTCCACATCAAAGCGGATGTCGGCCTTCATGATGCTATCGCGGCGGAAAGCGATTTGCCAGCTCGCAAATTTCAAGGCTTTGATATACCCTACACGGAAAGGGTGGGGAGAGAAGGTCTTACCGATGTCGTTCTGTACCTGAAACAGTATGACGTCTGCTTCGGGGTATTCGGTAAAGGCTTTAACCAGCTTTTCTTCATATCCTTCTGCGTATATCTCGTCATCGTCAGAGATAAGGCAGATGTCGGCATGGGAGTGCTCTATAGCCATGTTGCGGCTGCGCGACAATCCTCGCTGGGTAGTGGAATACATGCAGACAGAACAGCCGTTGATGAGTTTCTCTTCTTCGCCGTTGCGGTCGCATTGGTTCACTATGACTGCCCCTCCTTGGAGTTTTGACCGTTCTACGATAGACCAGTCTTTCTGGTGCATGCAGGATATGAGTATGTCTATGGTCATGATTTCGTGGAATATTCTTTATACATTTTTTTAAGCTCGTTTCTGAACCCTTTTAATTTAGCAAAGTCTGCCTCATTCTGTCTGCCCAGCATTTTGCGTATGTATGCTCTTGCAAGCAGAGTCGTGTTAATCTGGAGGTATGTCCGAAGTGTTGCCAGTGGGGAAAGTCCCTTCTTTTGGTGATGGTAGAGATCAACTTCGAGAAGTTTCTTTTCGTAGTCAACGGTGAGTTGGCGATGCTCCATAGGGTGTAGGTAGTGCAGATGTTTGTCGAAACGGAAGTGGTAACCGAAACGCTTTGCCAATCGGTAGTGTATATCGTCTTCTTCACCATACATGAAAACTTCTTCGTCGAACAGACCTACAGCCTCGAACATCGATTTTCTGACAAAGAAACAAGAACCAGAGAAATACATCCAGCGTGGCAGGTACCAGTCCATGCGAGTGCATAGTCCTGTAAGCAGGGTGCGCAGATAACCGTTCATCATCGTGGTGCACCAGAATGAGTTGGTGCTGGCACTGGTGGGGGTGTTCATCATCTTCATGCCATACATGATGAGTTCCTTATCCGCCTGGAATGCATCTAATGGTTCGCGAAAGAATGGTTCAAGGAGGCGCACGTCGGGATTCATGATGAGGATGACAGGTGCTGTGGCGCGGCGGATTCCGACGTTGTTGCCTTGTCCGTAGCCACCGTTTTGTGTGTTCTCGATGAGTACGATGTCTTCGCCCCACTGCTGTCTGAGGCGTGCGAACATGGGGTCGGGCTCACGGCTACAGTTATCTACAATGATTAGCTCAATATCTTCTTTGGGAATGTCGGCATGGCACAGAATGGAGTCCACACAGTTGTAGATGTCTTTCTCGGAGTTGTATGTAACTATGATGATGGAAACTCGCTTCATGACATTTTCTTTTGTTGTGCAACCATTTGATGCTCTGCGCGGCGAAACCACAGCAGATAGTTAAGTATAGGCAATCGCCGGGCTATCGCAAGCGGCAAAGCCTTGCTGAATAGATGCGTAAGGCGTACCTGCCAAAGGAACAACGTGCCCCAAGAAGAGGAAAACGAACGCACCAGCGAGGCAAGCTTCAGATTAAACGCTTGTTGGATGCCCGTTCGAGACACCTTGACATAGAGAAACATGGCGCCGCGATAAAGTGCGTGGTCGTAGCGGTGTCTGTAGCGCTGCTGAATAAGAGAATAAAAGCGTTTTGTTGCATAAAGATTGCTCTCGAAATGGGCCGCAGAGAGAATCTGCTTGGAGACAGAGCCTGTGCTGGCTGTGCGGTAGCCGTAGTCAGGGGCAAGGGTGGAATAGGCATAGTGCATACCACTTAGGATACATTCTAAATTGAACTGGGCGTCCTGAAGCGACAACAGATGTGTGTCCCAACTGATGCCGTATTTCAGAAGTGAAGTGCGTCGGTAGATATTGTTCCAAACGATGAATGGCAAGGTGCGGGAGCAAAAAGCCTCAATGTCATCATTATATATTTGATAACCGTAGTTGAGTTTGTCGGGCTCTTGATGAAAAGCATTGTCGTAGTAAGTGCCGCTACGGAATACCATGAAGTCCAGTTCGGGATGCTTGCTTAGTTCCTTCACACGCTGCTCCAGACAATATGGAGCCACATAGTCGTCGGAGTCGAAGAAAACAATGTATTCTCCTTGTGCCAGTTCAAAACCTGTGTTGCGACAGGTCTGAGCTCCCTTTGGCTCACGTACGCGCTGTATGATATTTATTCTCTTGTCTTGGGTGGCATATTGCTTAAGGACTTCTTTTGTCTCTTCATCGGAACCATCATCCACAGCCAGCAACTCCCAATCCTGATAGGAATTGTCCAGAATGGAGTTGAGCATTGTCTTCAAGTCTTCCGTGTGGTTGAAGACGGGCATCACGATGGAAAGGGTTACTGGAGTTTGCATAAGTCACCGAGTATGTTGAGAAATTCCTGAGTGTAGGTAAAGTTAAGTCCTGCTGAAGGGGTGAATGTCATTTCTCCGAAAAAAACTTTCCCTCCCACCTCATAAAGATCAAGACGTACACATGGAAAACCTTTTGTGAGGATTGTTGCTATTTCAAGCATCTGACAGAGATTGTGTGGTTGAGGCAGCGACTGCTTTCCTGGGAGATAATGGTCGTTAGCCCTGATAAACTGTGGATATTGATTCCAATGGGTGTCATATATGTTCAAGTCGCATAGCCCTTCTTTTGTGCGATTGCTATATGTTGTAATATATGTAGGCTTACCATTAAAACACCATATTTTATAATCAATGAGAGAAGATGATGGTATTGGCTGTTTGGTCGCATCCAACAATTTCTCAGCTATAATGCATGGCTTAATTTTATTGTAATGTGGTTCTCCAAATCGGTAGCCAAATTTTTCTTTAAGAAGTTTGGAGAACTGACGTGTCCAATAGGCTGTGTCAATAGTAGTTTTGTTAGTACAGATGAGAATATCCCCACAACCGTGGTTTGCTTTCATAACGAACTGTTGTGGTAAGACATCCCAATCAATCTCCTCAGCTTTGTCCCATTTCCCAATGAGGGGAATGAGAATGTGTTCTAATCCCTTTTCTGCAATATATTCTCTTACTGCATATTTATCAGCCAATTGCGACCAAAGACTTGTATCTCCGTAGAACTTGAACCATTGCACCTTTTCGTTTATGTCACGTGGATGTTTCCAATCTATCCATCTTCCATGGGTAAGTCGAAACAAAAGACTAACCTGTAGACGTGGGCAAGTACGTCCGAGGAGAAAAAGAAGAGATTCTTTCAATATATGTTTAAGAGTAATCATGTAATGTTTAAAAGTTTAAGATAGATGGAATAGCTTTATGAGTTCTTTATTCTCCCGTAATTTAAGGGGAAAAAGAAAATCATCAGTATATTTATCTGCAAATGGACCGTTTGCATACTGATATATAATTGTTCCTGGCCACACAATATTATACTCTATACATATAGGATTGTTATTATTGTCAATAGTAAAGTCCCATCCGATGACTTCAAAAGGGAAAATATGTGAGTGCGCATCGATAATGCTTTCAATCATACTGTTATATGCAGGACATGTGACGATGTCTATATTGCATGATGGAGACATTTTTCCGTCTAAATTTACAAAATTGTTGTTGATTTTTCCTTCGTCTGTCATCCCGACAACATTAAGTATCTCTTTTCCATCGTCGAAGGCAACATCGGTACAGATTCCATTTATACCATATCTGATGCTGGCAGGAAATGTTTTTATTTCTCCGTTGTGTTGCCATGAAACGATGCGAATGATGTTTACCGATGATTCATTAAATTGTGAGAAGAATGGATGTTGCGTTACTTTCTTTTGTATAACATAATTATCACAATTGGTTTGAATAATGGTATCTTTTATGTCGTATGGTGATTTGATGATTAGTTTCTTTACTCCTTTACCTGCAGCCGTACTTCTTGTGGACTTGAAAATTATCTCATGGTTGTCAAGTTCTTGGAATATTTTTTCAGATAACTTTAAAATATTATTTTCATCTTTGGCATAGTAGTGCCAGTCTGAGTCGTATAGGCGTCCTCGTATGCAGTGGCACAAGGCTGAGGGAAAATGAACATGTGGCACCAGTTCTTGATAAAGATTCTTATCATCCCATCCAGAAATCATAGACTTATCATTATAATATGGATATAGAATATATCCTGCTATCGGATTAGGGATAAAACGAGGATCATGAATACCAGTAACACCATAATACATCTGAAACCAAGAATAGTCCTTATAGTGAATGTTATACGTCCCCCAATAATCGTCAATGTCATGCTTTTCTCCTTGCGTAAGTTGTGGTTGTGGATGATCTTTTAGAAAATTACGGGCATAATTATAACTTTCAGAAAATAATGAAAAGGAGTTATGACGTTTGTATAATCTTGCTATAGAATGTAAAATATTATCCATAAGCTTTGTTTAAAATTTCTTTTTTTTGATGCCTATTATATCTAATATGGTATTGCGTTCTTCCACTTTAAGTCCCCCAAACCATATAAATGGTGCAGAAATAATGCTTGATAATGTTATTGTGAAAAGGAAACGAAATGGAAAGTCGAAAAGTTGTATTGAAGTCCATGAAACGCATGTAAGTGCCAATGAAGGTATGAGCAAACGGAGGAACACATTTGTTGTGTAGTGCTGGATGGAAAGACCTGTAGTAGCTTTAAGCAAAGGTAGTCGAATTAGTGCACTGATAATCTCTATCACCATATAGCAAATCATTGATAATGTAATATTGCCTCCCCAATATAAATTGATATATACGAGTATGACAGTCGACAACTTGATAGTATTAGTTATAATGGAATAATTTCTGATATTGCCAACAGCTAAATTAGCGATTGTAAGCCCTGTAGTACTTTGGTCAAGGAGGGCTGTTATTAAAACGAATTGGCATATCAGAGTCGCTTTTTCTGGTACTTCTCCAAGCCATGTATGTAGGATGTTATCCATTTCAAATACAATGGGAATGACTGCCATTGCCATAAGAAGATATGAAAATTTACTTGCGGCTTCAGACATTGATAACATTCTATCACGATTGTTCATCCCCTCGGCTTTGTATATTCGTGGACTTATGGCGTTTGTAACGGCTGTGCCTACAAAATGGACTGCTCCTGTTACTTGCATCGCTATGCCATACGCAGTATTTATAAGTGTGCCGAAAAAGTGGTTGAAAACAATAGCGATACCTTGTGTACGTCCCATAATACAACCAGTCATATAGATGGTCCAGCCAGCAATATTGAATATGTCAAATATGTTTTTGCTATTGATCTGTTTGTAATTAGGTATGAGAACAGTCTCTTTATAATTAATCTTTGCATATATGGAGAATGCAAGATAATTGAAGGCCATGATGCTTGCCATGATGACTCCATAGGCGACAAGACGATCATGTTGCCATTGTAATAACCATAAAGCGCAAATCAATTTCAGTACACCGTCCATAATATCGATTAGAGATATATAGACGATATTTTCATGAGCAACAAAAAGAGCCTTATAAGGAGCAGATATAAATGTAAAAAGAAGTCCCAAAGTCATCATCATATATACAAATATTGCTTCAGTCGTACGTGTCGAATCTATTCTTAAAAAACCATTGAAGAAAAGTGGTTGCAAAATAATAATAATAACTGATATAGCCACGCCAATGATGATATGTAGAAACAAACTATTGGAAAATATCTGCTGTATTTCTTTCGCGCTCCCCTTGCCATTATAAAAGGATAGATGTCGTTGCGTGGCAACTATCATGGCATTTGTAATGAAACCAAGCATCGTAACTAGTCCTCCAACTAATGAAAATATTCCAAAGTCAGATTGTCCTAATGCTTGCAGTACCAGTCGGGTACTGTATAGCGATAGAACTATATTAATTACAGTCTTAATATGCTGTGCCAATGTATTTACTATGAGCCTAGTATTACTATTCATTCTTTAGATAATAATTGATAATGTATCTGAGGGTAGTATTCTGCTAATGTTATGAATGTGAAAACTATAGACAAAGTGTATACCTCCATTAACATCATCAAAGATGCTGTCGCTATTCCAATTAATATGCAATCCGCCCAATAGTCAGGTATTCTATAAACTAGAAGGAGGGATTTGATAAATAAATATAAGTATAATATAAATGCGGGGATTCCACCATAGATAAGTGTAGCTAATAAAATATTATGTGGACCGATAGCAAAGGATGTCATATGTGATCGATACCATAATCCGTCAGGATATCCATATCCCCAAAATGGTGATTCGATAATTATTCGAAGCGCGGAATCCCACATATGGGTTCGATTCGTGAATGTAATATCTTTACCTAATACATCTTCAATAAACCATACAGCCAATTCGCTATTTTCAATTCCCTTTCCTGTAAAACATACAAATATCTGAAAAATAACAATGAGAAATAATAATAATTTTACACTTGTTCTACGGAGGTATGTTGATGGTAGGGAACATAGTAGAAGAAACAATATAATACACGTAGCAGCTGTCATGGAATTTACCATTATTGAAATAGAAATACCTGCTATAATGGAAGGAATAAGTATAAAATAGAATGCTTTGCTGATTTTTATGCAAAGATAATTTATAACAAGGGAAATCAATATGCGAATACCTATTTGGTTGTAGTTTCCTCCTAATATATATACAGCAACTTCTTTCATATCAGGAATTATCCAAATGTCTGGCTGGGTAATCAGTTGATATAATTGTAAAAATAAACCAATATTAAATCCTGAAGCCAATCCAAGTATTAAATACTGTATATGATTTTCGTAAAAATAAAATGCAGATCTGATTAATAAAATGCTGATGCAGAGGTAAATCCAATTTTTGGCATCCGTTCCATGAACAAATGATGAGATAGCTATTATGGTAAGGAATATGTATATTACCAAATCAGACTTCGGTATGGTCTTTTCTCGTATGATTTTGTAAAGCATGAATGCCCCACCTATTAACGTTGCTGCCAATATAGCGTATGATGCCATTTGTAAGTTAACAGCTGTGAGGTCAAATGATGCATATATAGCAAAAAATACCATTAGGGAGAATGGTATGATTTTGGAGCTATTTAGAACAATCTGCATGTATTTATGGCTGGTTAGAAAATCAGAAAATATCTTTTCTGGTTAACCATACGGATAAAACTATGCTGGACAAAATGAGCATCATGATGACAAAAATGACTCTTTTCGGACCAGCAGGCTTGATGGGCACAGTTGCACTTTTAAGTATGGTAAATGCTGGGGTGCGTTCCTGAAGTTTTACTTTCATTGCCTCAAGTTGTGTGGCAAGGGCTGAATATGTATTATAGCGCATTTGCATTTCCTGTTCCAAAGCATCACGTTTGGAGTTAACGCTTTGTAAAACTACATCTTGGTTTGCATCACAGAAAATGCTATATTCATTTACAGCTGATTCATACTCTAATTTTGCACTATCAGTAAGATGCTGGTAGTGGTCAACATCGATGCGAGCCTTTTTCGTGCGGTATTGAATTATAAAGTTTTGTAAATGTTGGCATACGCTGTCAGCCATCGTTGCACACACAAGCGGATCTTGATCTTTTACTGTAATAGAGATTACTTCTGTCTTCTTGTCAACAGAACAGGTGATGTTGCCCGTTACGTTTTCAAATATTTTAGAATCTTTTTCAGAAAGTCTGAAGGGATTGAGCTCCTTGGCGGTTAATGGCTTGCCATTGCTTTTCTTAGAAAATGCATTCTTTATGCTATTTGCAAGGTCCTTAAATGGTTGTGTGAGAGGATTCTTTTTTTGATATTTTCTTAGATATGTATAATAATCCGTAGTAATAGATGGCTCATCATCTGTTGCCTCTGTTGTTATCTGTATTGGCATCAGACCAACAATGAAATTGTTAGATTCCATTAAGTCTGGATACAAAGTAGGGTATAAAGCATCAGAACCTGCACCGCCTACATTTATGCCAAAGGAAGAGGCTATACCAGCGAGCCCTCCTACATCTTCTCCAGTTGTTTCTGGAGCAAGGGAAACCTCGGCTTGATAGTATCTTGGTTGTGGAAAAATCCAAATGCAGCTAAGTATGAATGTCACTATCCATACAATAAGGAAGACCTTTTTCTTGCTCCAAAGTATTTTGAATATCTTATTAAGATCTATGATTTTCTTTTGTTCTGTCATGTTTTTAATCTCTTCTAAACAAATCACGGGTATATACCTTTTCTTTTACATCGTCAAGGATGCTGTCGTAACGGTTTGCTATGATAGCATGACTCATTTCCTTGAAGATTGTAAGGTCGTTGACAACTTTAGAACCGAAGAATGTGGTTCCGTCAGCAAGGGTGGGTTCATATATGATAACCGTCGCTCCCTTGGCTTTAATTCGTTTCATGATACCTTGGATAGCGCTTTGTCTGAAGTTGTCGCTATTGGATTTCATCGTGAGACGATAGACGCCAATGATACATTCTTTTTCTTTTGAAGCAGAATTGTCGTAAGAGTTGTTTTGACTGTATGCATAGTAGCCTGCTTTCTTCAATACTGCATCTGCTATATAGTCTTTACGTGTACGGTTACTCTCCACAATGGCTGTCATCATATTTTGCGGCACATCCTGATAATTGGCAAGCAATTGCTTCGTGTCTTTTGGAAGACAATAACCTCCATATCCGAAGGATGGATTGTTGTAGTGTGTACCAATACGTGGGTCAAGACCTACACCTTGTATAATGGCTTGTGGGTCAAGACCTTTTACTTCTGCGTACGTATCAAGTTCATTGAAGTATGAAACGCGGAGGGCAAGGTATGTGTTAGCGAACAGTTTTACTGCTTCTGCTTCCTTTAATCCCATAAACAGTACTGGCGCATCTTTTTTCTCGGCTCCTTCAACGAGTAAATCAGCAAATGTCCGAGCAGCAGCCTTTAATTCCTCAAGATTGTTTACTTCGAAGAGTTTCGGGTAACCGACGATGATGCGACTTGGGTAGAGGTTGTCATAGAGGGCTTTGCTTTCGCGTAAGAACTCTGGCGCAAAAAGCAGACGAAGGGATTTGCCGTATTTGTTATATAACTTTTCACAATATCCTACTGGAATTGTACTTTTTATTACCATAGTCCCTGTTGTGTTAACACTTAACACAAGGTCTATGACATCCTCTATATGATGTGTATCGAAGAAATTCTGTACAGGATCATAGTTCGTAGGTGCTGCTATGATAATGAAATCTGCATCTTTATATGCAGTAGCCCCGTCAAGAGTGGCTGTCAAGTTAAGCTTCTTTTCTGCAAAGAATTTTTCGATGTATTCATCCTGTATAGGAGAAATACGGTTGTTGATTTT
>DJWZ01000141.1 GCA_002449535.1 Prevotellaceae bacterium UBA7017
GCGTTCCATGGTGTGCATCATCATATCTGTGACGCCGGCTGCCGTCTGATAAGGGGGCAGGGTGAATGTGCGCTCTGGATTCATGATAGCGAATTTTGGTCGTAGGAGGTCACTGTGGAATCCGAGTTTTACATCTCCGTCCTCATTGGTGATGACAGAAGCAAAGCTCATCTCACTGCCTGCAGCAGGGATGGTGAGAACTGAGGCTATAGGGAGTGCTTTTGTGAGTTTCGCCTTGTCCAGAAAATAGTCCCAAACCTCTACATCGGGATTGGCAACACCCATAGCGATTGCCTTGCCGGAATCGATAACACTGCCGCCGCCGATTGCAAGGACAAAGTTGACGCCTTCCTTAATACAGTAGGCGATGCCTTTGTGTACGAGGGAAAGGCGTGGATTGGGAACAACACCTCCGAGTTTTACATATTCGATGCCATTGTCGCTGAGAATGTTGCATATCTTCTCAAGCAATCCGGAACGGATGGCACTCTGACCTCCATAGTGGATAAGCACCTTTGTGCCGCCATATTTCTTTACCATGTATGCTACATGCTCTTCTGCACTCTTGCCAAACACTACCTCGGTAGGGGCGAAATAAATAAAATCTTTCATAATTAAAATTGGGAGTTAAAAACAGGAGTTTTCTTTAATTGACCATTGACCATTGAACATTGACCATTGACTATTGACCATTGAATATTGAACATTGACTTCGTCGAAGATGCTACGTCATGAAAATGTAAAAGCGATTTTCCATTTTGCATAACTTAAACGCATCTTTGAACATTGAATATTGAACATTGATTAACGGTTAAATATGCCTTTTGTTTGCAAAAATACAAAATAAAATTGTATATACGATTGTTTTTGTGTTTTTTTAATTACTTTTGCACCCGAAATGACAATTTTTAGGTAAATTTTATGTGGATAATATTAGCCTTCCTGTCAGCAGCGCTGTTAGGATTTTATGATGTCTTCAAGAAAGAGTCTCTCAAGGGAAATGCCGTCATTCCGGTGCTTCTTCTGAATACCCTGTTCTCGTCATTGATATTCCTGCCCTTCATAGTTCTCTCTTCCCAGAACATGATTAGCGAGGGCAGCATGTTCTATTGCGCCCCCTTCGATTGGGAAGAGCAGAAATATATCATATTGAAGTCTGTCATAGTGCTGACATCGTGGTTGCTGGCATATTTTGGATTGAAACATCTGCCTCTAACCATTGTCGGACCTATCAATGCTACTCGTCCCGTAATGGTGCTCATAGGAGCGATGATAATCTTTGCGGAACATCTGAACTTGTGGCAATGGGCTGGTGTCATAGTGGCGCTGTTAGGCATAGAACTGCTGAAGCATACTTCAAAGAAGGAAGGCATCAGCTGGGCTCGAAACAAGTGGATATATTTCGTATTTCTGGCAAATGTGATAGGAGCCATCTCGGGGCTTTACGACAAATACCTTATGGCTTCTCCTGAGAACGGCGGTGTTGGGCTTAACAAGATGGCGGTGCAGTCGTGGTATAACATATACCAGTTCTTTATGATGGCTGCGATGCTGCTGTTTCTGTGGTGGCCCACTCGTAAGAACACCACTCCTTTTAAATGGCATTGGGGTATTCCGTTGATAAGCGTTTTCCTTTCCTGTGCCGACTTCGTATATTTCTATGCCCTCGGTTTGGATGGTGCCATGATTAGTATTGTCTCCATGATTCGCAGGGGTAGTGTTATTGTCAGCTTCCTATGTGGTGCTGTGATATTCCACGAGAAGAACCTCCGTGCAAAGGCGGTGGATCTGCTTCTTGTTATCCTCTCGATGGTGTTGCTGTACTTCGGAAGCAAGTAAATATGGATGAAGGGTGAATGGAAGAAGGATGAAGGGTTCAATGTTCAAAGATGCGTTTAAGTTATGCAAAATGGAAAATCGCTTTTACATTTTCATGACGTAGCATCTTCGACGAAGTCAATGTTCAATAAAATTAAGGTATGAACGGTTTGGTATTGGAAGGTGGAGGCCTTCGTGGAATGTTCACCAGCGGAGTGCTGGATGCCTTTGACGAGGCAGGGTTGAGGTTTGACGGCATCATAGGGGTGTCGGCTGGTGCCCTGTTTGGGGTGAACTATAAGTCACACCAGAGAGGACGTGCCCTGAGGTATAACCTTGCTATGCGTAATGAACCGAGGTATATGGGGCTTAGGAGCCTGCTGAAGACTGGAAACATCGTGTCGCCTGACTTTTCATACCACATTTTGCCATTTGAGATAGATGTCTTTGACAAGGCAGCCTTTGATGCTGACCCGACAGAATTTTGGATGGTATGTACAGACATACTGAATGGAGAACCGGTATATCACCAGATGAAGGAATTCAACCATCACGAGATGGAATGGTGCAGGGCAACAGCATCGATGCCAGTAGTGTCAACCCCTGTAGAGATAGACGGATATACGTTGCTGGACGGAGGTATGATAGATGCTATTCCGCTGAAGAAATTTCAAGAAATGGGGTATGACAGAAATATCGTGGTGTTGACGCAACCAAGGGATTACTTCAAGAAGAAGATGAAGATAACCTGGCTGATAAAACTACTCAGCAAGAAATATCCTATGGTAGGAAAAATAATGGAGAGAAGGCACCTGATGTATAATGAGGAACTGGAATATATTGCCCAGGAAGAGAAGAATGAAACCACCCTGATAATCGCTCCTGACCAACCT
>DJWZ01000143.1 GCA_002449535.1 Prevotellaceae bacterium UBA7017
CTGGCAATAGCATTGGGGGCTACAGTCTCCATAATGGCAGCCGTGGGGGCAATAGCTATAGAACTATTCGTTGGCGGCAGACCCGACGGAGCACTGATAAGAACACTGCTGGTGTCGCACATACCGATAGCATTGATAGAGGGAGTACTGACGCTGGCACTGGTAAACGTGCAGAATGTGCCTATATGGCGCAATGACAGAAAAACAGAATATGCCTTGGCGACGATATCACTTATCGCCCTAATCTTATTCCCGCTCGCCTCAACACTTCCCGATGCCTTGGAAGCTGCTTTAGGAACAAGATGACCCGAACCTGCTGGCGCGAACATATTCACGTTCGGCAATCGAAACAAATAACAAAAAACAAATCTCCACGCCTTTATCGGCATGGAGATTTTTCTATGTATCTGAAAGTGCACGTTTTTAGAAGTTGTCCACGTGTATTTCGAAGTATGCCTGTGGATGTGCGCAGGTTGGGCAGATTTCCGGGGCTTTCTCCCCTACTACGATGTGTCCGCAGTTACGACACTCCCACACCTTCACCTCGCTCTTGGCAAAGACTTCCTGTGCCTCGATGTTGTGAAGCAGGGCGCGATAACGCTCCTCGTGACGCTTCTCGATAGCTGCCACGAGGCGGAACTTTGCAGCAAGTGCCTTGAAGCCTTCTTCCTCGGCTGTCTTTGCAAAGCCTTCGTACATGTCGGTCCACTCGTAGTTCTCACCATCGGCAGCGGCAGCAAGGTTCTCGGCAGTAGAGCCGATGCCTTCCAATTCCTTAAACCACATCTTGGCGTGTTCCTTCTCGTTGTCGGCTGTCTTTTGGAACAGCTCTGCTATCTGCTCAAAACCTTCTTTCTTTGCCTTTGATGCAAAATAGGTGTATTTGTTACGTGCCTGGCTCTCGCCGGCAAATGCAGCCTCAAGATTCTTCTCGGTCTGCGTTCCGGAATATTTGTTCATAATGTTACTTGTTTATTTTTTTAGTTGTGGAAATTACGCTTGTCGTTGACGTGTTTTGCCTTGCCGATAGAACGCTGTATTGCTCCTGGCTCCTTGATGTGGATGTTTGGCTTGATGCCTACCATAGAGACTATTCTGTCGTATAGCGGCTTGATGTAAGGCATCTGCTTCGACGGATTTGGTGAGAAATATTCAGAACGGAGCTCTACGTCGAGGTCGAAGGTGTCTTCGTTGTTCTTGCGGTCAACAGTGATGAAATACTGCGGTGTGAAGGCAGGGAACTCTGTCAGACAGGTTTCTATCTGGCTTGGGAACACATTGACGCCACGTATAATCATCATATCGTCCGAACGTCCGAGGATGCGGTCCATGCGCACTGCTGTGCGTCCGCACTTACATGGCTCGTAGATAAGGCGTGTAAGGTCGCGGGTACGGTAGCGCAGGATTGGCATAGCCTCCTTGGTGAGCGATGTGAAGACGAGTTCACCGAATTCACCAGGGGCACATGGCTCAAGTGTGTCAGGATTGATGATTTCAGGATAGTACATATCTTCCCACAGGTGGGTACCGTCCTGCATTTCACACTCACCGCCTACACCAGGACCGCTCATCTCTGTCAGTCCGTAGATGTCGTATGCCTTGATGCCGAGCTTGTCTTCCAGTTCCTTACGCATGCCTTCCGTCCAAGGCTCTGCTCCGAAGAAGCCGCACTTGAGGTTCAGGTCTTTTTTGTGAACCTCGTCAGACTGCTCCAGCACCTCAGCAAGATGCAGGGCATACGATGGCGTGCAGGCAAGAACCGTAGAGCCAAAGTCTTTCATCAGCATTATCTGCTTGGCAGAATTGCCGGCAGAGGTAGGCAGCTGCACTGCACCGAGCACTCCGGCTGCATCATGGGCTCCCAGACCGCCAGTGAACAGACCGTAGCCATAGCTCACCTGTACTATATCACCCCTGCCAACGCCACCGGCAGCAAATACGCGGGCTGCACCTTCTGCCCAACGCTCTAAGTCACCCTTGGTATAGGTACCAACGACGGGTTTGCCGGTAGTGCCTGAAGAGGCATGGATGCGGGTAATCTCTGACATGCGGACAGCATTGAGACCGAAGGGATATTCGTCACGAAGGTCATGCTTGGTGGTAAACGGCAGACGGTGGATATCTTCTATGCCCTTGATGTCTTCAGGCTTGATGCCCATCTTGTCCATCTTCTTACGATAGAAAGGCACCTTTTCATAACATGTCTTGACTGTTTTTACCAGTCTCTCGGACTGTAGTTTGGTCATGGACTCACGGTCCATGCACTCCATTTCGCGATTTAAAATCATTTGTTTTTTATTCTTATTTAGTAATTTGTCTTATAGGGCTTATTGGGCTTATGTGGCGTATTGTCTTATTGGGCTTATGGGTTACTGCAGCCCGTCGAACGGCAGAATGTCTTTCTTTCTATATGCGGAGCCTGTCACGATACAGAGCAGTTCGCCGTGCTGATTAGTAATACGTGTCTCGCAGAAGGGCAGTCTGTGGTGATTGAACACCTCCGTCGTCTCTGCTACAAGGGTGTCGCCAAGCTTTGCCGAATGTAAATACGTAATGCTATTCTGCACCCCCAAGGAAACGGGACCGTGAGAATTGGTGACAGCAGCAAAGGTAAGGTCGGCAAGGGTAAAATATACCCCACCCTGACAGACACCTGCAGCATTGAGATGACGCTCTTCCACAACGCATGTGGCACAGGCAAAGCCCTCACGCACCTCGGTGAGCTGCATGCCATTCTCAGCAGCAAACTTATCACCTGTATTCAGGAATTCCTTAAGCGTCATAGCATTTGAAGATTTGGTTTACCTTCTCATTATTCATCTTCGGCGTTACAAGGCTCACAAGTATCACGACGACAAATCCGCCAAGCATAGCCACCGCACCGCAATCGATAGGGTTAAGGATAGAGTTGCCTGCCAGCATATTCACTACTGTAAGACCAACACCCCATACGAAGCATGCCCATACAGCGAGACGTGTGACACCCTTCCAATAGAGTCCCATCATAAACGGAGCAAGGAAAGCACCGGCAAGAGCTCCCCAAGAGATACCCATAAGCTGGGCAATGAACTGTGGGGGATTGAGGGCTATCATGAGCGACAGAACAATGAAGAAGACTATAAGCACACGCATGACAACAACCTTGCGGCGCTCTATCTTTTCGGCTACCTCGTCATTTATTTCACCTCCCTCTACTTCGCCGTCAAGAGATTTCTTGTCGCGATAAATGAGGTCAAGCGTCATAGTGGATGATGATGTCAGTACCAATCCAGCCAATGTTGACATTGATGCTGAGAGCACCAGAAGTATGACGAGGGCGATGAGGAAGTCAGGGAGAGTTTCAAGCATTGATGGCACGATATTGTCATATACGAACTTTCCCTTTTCGCTGTTAAAAGCCGTAGCAACAAACAGACGTCCGAAACCTCCGAGGAAATAGCATCCGCC
>DJWZ01000113.1 GCA_002449535.1 Prevotellaceae bacterium UBA7017
TTGCGAGGACTATCTTTCTCGTCAATCGTCGGTCGCAGCCTACGCACTCGCAGTATTCGCGCACCAGCGGCTTTACACGCTGCAGCTCTTCCGTGTCATTGGTAATGACCAGCGACGGCGACTGTCCGGGGACATCGTTTGCAATGCACATCAGGGTGATGTCGTCATTCTGCTCTGCGTGTCCCAAATGCTTGTGCGTTTCGCTGATTATATGCTTGGTAAGATTACTTACATCCTCGGCCTGATGGCTGCATACGATGGACAGCAGGCGTTCCATGCCCAGGAACTTGCGTTGGGAATTGCGTGCTTCCGTTATGCCGTCGGTATAGAGCACTATGCGTGACCCCTCGGGGAAGAGCGCGCCATATTGCCTGAAAGAATATCCGGCATCGTAGCCGATAGGTATGTCGGGGTCGGTATCGAGGAAGCGGCCGTTGAGTATCGGCGGATTATGTCCGGCACTGCAATATGTCAGCAACCCGTGGCGCATATCGAGCTTTCCGACGAATGCCGTTACGAAGATGAGGCTGGGGTTGTGCACGGAGATGACATTGTTTATCTCCTCCACTATCTCTGCCGGCGTATTGAAATAACGTGCCGTCATGCGGAACAGGTTCACCGTTGCCGCCATCATCATGGCAGCAGGAAGCCCCTTTCCGGAGACGTCGCCGATGATGAAGAAGAGGGCGTCGTCTTTCTGGTAGAAGTCGTAGAGGTCGCCGCCGACTTCCTTCATAGGCTTCAGGACGGCACACAGCTCTGGCGGGAAGTCATTGCGCAGCATGCTCATCTGTATGTTGTGGGCTATGCGCATCTCGTTATCCACTGCCTGACGCTGCTGATTGGCATTGTTCAGGCTGACGATGTTGCGGATGCTGCGCTGCACGATATACGCCAACAGCAGCATGCCTATCAGCATAATGCCGAAGGTCATGATATTCTTTATTGTCGTAGGACCGTATATCTCTGCCTTAGGACAGGCAAGGCGCACCATGAGGCTACGCTTCGATATCAAATTCTCACTGACAAAATAGTCTTTATCATCGAAGACGACATCGTCAGAAGACACCAGCAGGTGTCCCTGGCTGTCAAGCAGCTGGCATATTGAGCCGGGATAAGGCTTGGCACTCTGCAGAAGGCGTTTCAGGGACTGCAGCGAGACATCTATACACACCACGCCCGCCACATTGCCGTTATCCAGATATACCGGACGGGTGAGTGACATTATGTTTGCATTGTTTTGCGAGGGGTCTATGTACGGAGCAGTCCATTGCTGATTCGCCGTAGGATTTTCCATGCATTTGCGATACCATTCCATCTGGAAATAGTCGTGCTCCGGTCCGCCGTCCTGCCCCTGTACGAGTTTTCCGTTATGTCGCATGCAACTCGGCTCAAACCACCGTCCCTTTTCCTTATAGAAATCGGGGACGAAACCAATGGCAGCGGCAATGATGAAATCCGACTCCTGCATTATCTTCTGTGTCAAGCCAGCCATCGTGTCGGGCTCGTCAATCTTGTGGTTGACCATCATGGCGAGTTCGTTGATAAGCAACTCTACGTCCCACAGTTCCCACATGATGCTCTGCTCAACGATTCTCATTTCGCGAGACACGAGCTTACGGGCATCTCCATCATCCTGCTTGATGTCCATATAGTAGTCAACGCCCAACAGGACGGCTATAAGCATGGCAGCTGCCAACAATGTCGGCATACCGTGAGGACGAAACTGCTTTATATTCTCCATGACAAAATTGTTATTCCGCAGCGAAATTACAAAAAAAGATTTACTCTCACAAGAAAACAAGGGGAAAACTTAACATTTGCCCCTGCGAACCCAGTAAATACGCTGAATATTCACCTGCACTCTCCTAAGGATGGAGAAAAAAAATTCTGAAGTTTGTTTGCCGTTTCAAGAAAAAGTTGTAACTTCGCACCGCAAAAGCATTAATAATATAAAAGGAACAAAACTATGGGTAAAATCAAGACAATCGGCATTCTCACATCAGGAGGCGATGCACCTGGCATGAATGCAGCCATACGAGCACTGACTCGTTCTGGTATCTACAACGGCTTAAAAGTCAAAGGCATCTACAGGGGCTATGACGGCCTCATCAAGGACGAAATAAAGGAATTCACTACGGAGGACGTCAGCGGCATCATCACCAGAGGCGGCACAATACTGAAGTCGGCACGCAGCAAGGAGTTTATGACTCCGGAGGGCAGGCAGAAGGCTTACGAAACCTGTCAAAAGGAAGGCATTGACGCCCTGGTGGTAATAGGCGGCAACGGCTCCCTTACCGGTGCATGGAACTTCGGCACGGAATTTGACTTCCCCGTCGTCGGTCTGCCTGGCACCATCGACAACGACCTCTACGGTACCGACTTCACAATAGGCTACGACACTACGATGAACACCATCATAGAGTGTGTCGATAGAATCCGCGATACCGCCAACTCTCACGAGCGCATATTCTTCGTAGAGGTAATGGGACGCGACGCCGGTTTCCTTGCCCAGAACTGTGCCATCGCCAGCGGTGCAGAGGCAGCGATAGTACCCGAGGAGACAACGGACGTGGACCAGCTGGCTGCCTTCATGAGTCGCGGCATACGTAAGTCGAAGAAGTCGTGCATCGTAATCGTTTCCGAGAGCCCCAAATGCGGTGCCCTTTACTATGCCGACCGCGTAAAGAAGGAATTCCCCGAATTCGAAGTGCGTGTTTCCATCTTGGGACACCTGCAGCGTGGCGGTTCCCCATCGGCACTGGACCGTATTCTTGCCAGCTGCATGGGTGTTGC
>DJWZ01000071.1 GCA_002449535.1 Prevotellaceae bacterium UBA7017
GCTGCAAACTTAGAGTTTTTCTTTCGAGGTCTTATAGCCACGAAGTGGATGTGATAAGAGGTATGGCGTTGGCTTAAGAGTTTGCTCTTAAAGACAAGGACATAACGTTTAGCACATAAGGCTCTGAAAGAGCTGCAAGACCGAAGAAAGGTTTTTTTGGGTTTTTGTGAAAATTATAAACACAGAGTTTTGCAGGTGACCCAAATTATATGTAGTAGAAATTGCTACATTTAGAGATTTTTTTACCTATTTTGGTAACATTTTTTGCAAGTTAAAATAAAAATTTCTATTTTTGCAGACGTTTTACTGCTTTTTGGATGAAATTCTTGACAATTTTTACCATTTGGCAAAGAAATTAATTCACTTAAATAACTTACTTCTATCTACTAATCAAATATGCAACAACATCGCCTTCACATTGGAAACCTCATAAAAGAACACCTAAAAGAAGAGCACAAGAGTGTCGTATGGCTGGCAGACGAATTAGGATGCCATAGAACGAATATCTATAACATTTTTGAGAAAAGCAGTCTGGATACCAATACTTTACGTCGTATAAGCGTTATCTTGAAATATAACTTTTTTGACCTTTTGCAGGAGGACACACAGAGACAGATTGATATATCAGCGGTTTAAGACCAAATCCAAATTTCTCAAAAAACAATTTTTTTACATTATTTTTTTGGTTTTTTGTCAACTTATTTGTAACTTCGCAGCCTAAATACTTTAATATAGGTGGCACAGAAACTTGTAAATACCCAAATTCAGGAGCAGCAGCTGGCACAGGTTCAACAGCAGCGACTTAACGCACAACAGGTGATGTATGTGCGGATGCTGGAGATGCCTCTGACACAATATGAGGAGTATGTACAGACAGAGATTGACGAGAATCCGGCTCTGGAGCCTGACATGCAGGATAATGCCGAACCTACCGACAGCTATGAGGGAGGAGAGGAGGCAAGCAACAGCAATGATGACATTGATACTGTCATAGACCATTATGACGATGACCGCTATGATGACGACTATATTCCGACAGCAACAGCAAACTATGCCTCCTCAGACAAACCGGGCGATGACATGACTGTATGGGGTAACAGCGAGTCGTTCTACGACACCCTGCACAGCCAGATGGGCGAACAGGACCTGACAGAACGCCAGGAACTCATAATGGAATATATCATAGGAAGCCTTGACAGCGACGGACTGTTCAGAAAGGACATCACAAGCCTCAGCGACGAGATTGCCATACATGAATACATCGACATTACACCAGAAGAGATAGAAAAGGTGCTGACAATACTACAGGGATTTGACCCTGCCGGCATTGGAGCGCAGAACCTGCAGCAATGCCTCCTGATACAGATTTTCAGGAAGAAGGCTACTCCGCTGACAAAATTGATGTACGAGGTTATCAACAACAACTACGAAGACTTCACCCGAAAGCGCTGGGACAAGATAGAGGAGCGCATGGAGATGGACAGCATAACAGCTGAAAAGGTGTTTAGCGAGATAAGGAAGCTGAATCCAAGACCAGGAGCTGCGCTGGGCGAGACAATGGGAAGGAATACACAGCATGTAACTCCCGATTTCATCGTTACGGTAAGTGATGACGGAGAGATATACTTCTCGATGCCAAAGGGGAGAATACCCCAGCTGCATGTTTCGCAGGATTTTGAAAACATGATACAGGGATATAGACAAAATCCTGGTAGCATGACACGCTCTGACAAGGAGGCTTTGGTGTATGCACAACAGAAGGTTTCGAGGGCAAGGGCATATATCGATGCCATGAGGCAGCGCCAGCAGACGATGATGATGACGATGAAGACTATCATCTCGCTGCAAAGGAAATTCATACTGAGTGGTGACGAGAGCGACCTCAACCCGATGAAACTGAAAGATATTGCAGACAGGACGAAAATGGATATGTCAACCATTTCACGTGTCTGCGCCTCAAAATATGCTGAGATGCCTTGGGGAATGATACCCCTGAAAAACTTCTTCTCAGAGGCTTATGACACAGGCGATGGCGAGACAGTATCGACAAAGGAGATAAAGAAAGCCCTGAAAGAACTGATAGACAACGAGCCACAGGGCAAACCGCTCAGCGACATACGACTGGCAGCAGAACTGAAGAAGATGGGATATCCCATAGCACGCCGCACAGTAGCGAAATATCGCGAGAAAATGGGTATTCCGACGAGTAACCTCAGAAGATGACAGACAACAATCGCATCATATTGTTAATGGCAAAGACTATCAGCTTGGTTTTCACACCATTCTACCTGCCGCTGGTGGCATTGATAGTGCTGTTTATGGTGTCGTATCTCAGCATGCTGCCTTTGATATACAAGGGAATGGTGCTGCTGATAGTATGGCTCTTTACATGTCTCATCCCTACGACGATGATACATCTGTACAGACGCTATCAGGGATGGTCGCTGCTGAAACTGGTCTCCAAAGAAGGGCGTTTCGTTCCGTATATCATATCAATAGGGTGTTATTTCACATGCTTCTATATCATGAATGCCATACACTTACCCCACTTCATGTCAAGCATAGTAGTGGCGGCATTAGCTATACAGATACTGGGAGCAATAATAAATAACTGGTGGAAGATTTCCACACACACAGCAGCCATAGGGGGAACAACAGGAGCCTTGTTGGCTTTCTCCCTAATCTTTGGATTTAATCCGTTGTGGTGGCTTTGCTTTCTCATCATTTTGGCCGGTATCATCGGCACAGGACGTATGATTCTTCGTATTCACACCCTTAGCGAAATATGTGGAGGATACCTCCTCGGAGTCTTCGCAGGGTTTACAGCAGTAATATTATCATGACACCATTAGTAAGTATTATCATGGGTAGCACCTCAGACCTACCCGTAATGGAGAAGGCAATGACCTTCCTGAATGAACAGCAGATACCCTTTGAGGTAAATGCCCTGTCTGCACATCGTACACCAGACGCAGTAGAGAACTTTGCACGCAATGCCGAAGGACGTGGCATCCGCGTAATCATAGCAGCAGCCGGAATGGCGGCAGCACTGCCTGGAGTAATAGCAGCATCTACCACATTGCCCGTAATAGGTGTTCCCATCAAGGGAATGTTGGACGGACTGGATGCCATGCTGTCTATAATACAGATGCCTCCTGGCATCCCTGTGGCAACAGTAGGAGTAAACGGTGCTATGAATGCTGCTATCCTGGCTATGGAGATGCTGGCTCTTTCTGACAAGGAAATAGCTGAAAGACTAAAGGCATACAAAAGTTCCCTCGGAAAGAAAATAGAAAAGGCAAACGCTGACCTATCAGAAGTAAAATATGACTATAAGACAAACTAGTCCTGCACACATCGGAAACATCATCATTGGCGGTGGTGCTCCCATCAGGGTGCAGTCGATGACAACTACCGATACCAACGATACTGCAGCATGTGTGGCGCAGGCAAAGCGCATCATCGATGCCGGCGGAGAATTGGTACGCCTGACTACACAAGGAAGGAGAGAGGCTGAGAATATGGCAAATATCTCTGCTGCCCTGAAGGCTGACGGCTACCATACCCCATTGGTGGCTGATGTGCATTTCAATGCCAATGTGGCTGACATTGCAGCCTTATATTGCGAAAAGGTCCGGGTAAACCCAGGCAACTATGTTGACCCGGCAAGGACTTTCAAGCATATCGACTATACAGCAGAGGAGTATGCGGAGGAATTGCAGAAGGTGGAAGAACGCTTTTCACCATTCTTAGATATCTGCAAAGAACATCATACTGCTATCAGAATAGGTGTTAACCACGGTTCTCTGTCAGACCGCATAATGTCAAGATATGGCGACACACCAGAGGGTATTGTGGAGTCGTGTATGGAGTTTCTGCGCATCTGCAAGAAGAAGGACTTCTCTGATGTTGTCCTTTCTATCAAGGCGAGCAATACAGTAGTGATGGTACAGAGTGTCAGGCTGCTGGTAAAGGCTATGGATGCAGAAGACATGCATTATCCTTTGCACCTTGGTGTTACAGAAGCTGGTGAAGGAGAAGACGGACGCATAAAGAGCGCCGTCGGAATAGGTGCCCTGTTGACAGAAGGTATCGGAGACACTATCCGTGTAAGCCTGTCGGAAGAACCAGAAAACGAAATCCCTGTTGCAAAGAAAATCGTCGGTTTTATCGATGAATGTACTGCTTTACGCGAAAATGCAAGGATAGAAGATAATACTCTATATCTCTCTTTTAACGAAAAAGATACAGAAGACCTGCAACTGAAGGCTGCTATGGCTGCCGGAGCCTTGTTGATAGACGGCAAAGCAAAGAATCTGGTGATAACAAACTGCGGCAAAGAAGAGACAGACCTCGCCAATGCCATACTGCAGGCTGCAAGGGTAAAGTTTACAAAGACGGAATATATCTCATGTCCTGGATGCGGAAGAACACTATATGACCTCAGAGGTACCATAGCGCGCATAAAGGCTGCCGTAAAACATGAAACAGAGGTTTCGGAAAAGCCAGAGATATGGAAAGGACTGAAGATAGGCATCATGGGATGTATAGTAAACGGACCTGGAGAAATGGCTGATGCTGACTATGGATATGTAGGAGCCGGACCAAACAGGATATCGCTATATAAAGGCAAACAATGCGTGGAGAAAAACATCCCGGAAGCTGATGCCGTAGAAAAATTATTGGAATTTATAAAAAATGATATATAACATGAAACAGATTGCTGACTCTTTTGCAGAACAACTGCTTGCCGTAAAGGCTATCAAACTACAACCCAACGAGCCCTTCACATGGGCAAGCGGTTGGAAATCGCCCATCTATACAGACAATAGAAAGACATTAGCTTATCCGGAACTGCGCTCTTTTGTAAAGAACGAGCTGGTTCACCTCGTACACACAGAATTTCCTGAGGCAACTGCTGTAGCTGGTGTTGCAACAGGTGCCATAGCACAAGGTGCCTTGGTTGCTGACCAACTGCAACTCCCCTATTGCTATGTCCGCCCAAAACCAAAAGATCACGGTATGGGAAACCAGATAGAGGGTACTATTCCCGAGGGTGCTAAAGTGGTTGTCATAGAAGACCTTATTAGTACTGGTGGCTCCTCACTGAAGGCTGTTGACGCCTTGAGACAGGCAGGATTTGAGGTAGTAGGTATGGTAGCAAGCTATACATACGGATTCCCTGTTGCCGAGGAAGCTTTCAAGGAGGCTGGTGTAAAACTGGTAACTCTCTCTGACTATGAACACACTACAGCAATAGCTGCAAAGACAGGTTATATAAAGCCAGAAGACTTGGAAGTGCTGGCAGAATGGCGTAAATCACCTAATACCTGGAAACAATGAATCAATACGAAAGCCAAGTAAAGCAGATTGCTGCTCCCATAGAGTCTGTCTATGCCAAGTTGTCGAACCTGGAGAATCTGCGTCCTGTAATAGAGAATGCACAGAACAACGAGACCCTGAAGCAAAAAATAGAGGAGTCAGGACAAGACCCTGCATACCTTAATATGCTGAAGAATGTCATCCTGTCTGCTGACAGCATCGCCCTTAATACAGGAATGATGGGAACTTTTGCCCTTGATATCGTAGAGCGCGAGGATCCTGCAGTAAACTCTGGAAAGGGAACCATAAAATTCAAGACGGCACAGTCACCTATTGATGCCAATATGTGGATACAGCTACTCCCAGGCGAACAGGGAACACGAATGAAACTGACCCTGAGGGCTGATTTGAACCCAATGCTGAAGATTATGTTGGGTAACAAACTGGAAGCAGGCATAGACAAATTTGCCGATATGCTTTCAATGATACCTTACTAAAATGGGTATAATACAGAGGCTAAATGTACGTAAATGTAAATAATTTTCCTTTTTATTTGCATTATTCAAATTTTAATCGTACCTTTGACCTTCGTCGAAGGTACTTTGCAATGATAAAGCAAGCAAAAAACAAAAAAAATTGCTTTTTTTCTTGCATTATTCATAACTTAATCGTACCTTTGCATCCGCAAATTAACTGCACACATGGCTGCCGCAATGGTGGAATTGGTAGACACGAGGGACTTAAAATCCCTTGACCCGAAACGGTCGTGCGGGTTCGAGTCCCGCTCGCGGCACTAACTTTTTAAAGGATAAAAGTACAAAAGATTAGATTTTAAAGTATGTCTTACAAACGTTCATATTGTTGGCATCTTCTAACAACCTCTTTTGCACTTTTATCTTTTTTATTTTCCTCTCTGCTTATCTCTTCATGCGGTTCTGACAACGAACATTTCTCTGTTGACGGCAGATTGCTGAACGTTAATACGGCAGAATTTCTTGTCTATTCTCCTGATGGGGCTATATCAGGCATTGATACCATAAAAGTGAATGGAGGACGCTTTACGTATGAAAGAAGCATTGTTGGAGAAGGAACTATCGTTGTGGTATTTCCGAATTTCAAGCAGATACCTATCTTCGTAAAACCTGGTGCTGACATACGTTTTGATGGTAGCGCGGCAAAGCTGAAGGAGTTGGAAGTAACAGGTACGGAAGAAAACGACGATTTCACCGAATGGAGGCTGAATACCAACGAACTGTCCCCTGAAGAATTACAGGCACAAGCCAAGAAATATGTAAAAGAGAATCCTGGCACCTTGATTTCTCTCTGGATGCAAAGGCAATATCTGCCTATAAAAGTCATTTGCTCCGTTGGTGACAGATTACCTAATTTTACAGCAAAGGATATCAATGGCAAGACTGTAAGCAGCAACAGCCTTATGACTGGCAACAGCCTCATAATAGTATGGGCAAGCTGGAACTATGACTCACAGAGCATGTTGAGACAAGCTAACAACAAGGATTCATACATCTATACCAATACTAATAATAACAAGGAGAAAATTTCCTTTGACCATATCATCTCAATATGTCTGGACGCTGACATAAAGAAATGCCGTGACCTATTAAGGCAATGTAATGCAGAAGACGTTCCTACTATCTGCGACGGAAAAATGATGGACGGGAATATTGTCAAGACACTTGGCATCAACAATATTCCCGACAATATACGTATAAGGAACGGAAAAATTACCGGACGAGGACTTCCTATTATGAAATTAGCCGAGGAGTAAGGACTTTATAGCCTCATCAACCTTCTCGAAATGGAAATCCTTCATAATACCATCCATCAAGGCTACTATCTTATCGTTACATAGATTTCCTATGGAACCTTCGTGTGTATGATGGATATCCTTATTTGGCACGAATTTACCTGCTTCTATCTCCAATCCAACTTTCTTATAGGCATCACGGAAAGGCATTCCGTCAGCAGCTAACTTGTTCACCTCTTCAACAGAGAAGATGGCATCGTACATAGGATTGTCCAGAATATCACGCTTTACCTCTATCTTACTGATAATATAGGTACACATACGGAGACAGTCTTTCAATTCCCCAAACGCAGGCAGGAAGCACTCCTTTATTATCTGGAGGTCACGGAAATAGCCGCATGGTAGATTATTCTGTATAAGTGTTATCTGTGTTGGCAAAGCCTGTAACTTGTTACACTTGGCACGAATCAGCTCAAAGACGTCAGGATTCTTCTTATGAGGCATAATGGAAGAACCTGTGGTACACTCCTTTGGAAGCTTTATGAAACCAAAGTTCTGGGAATTAAACATGCAGGCATCAAAAGCCATCTTTGCCAATGTTCCGGCAAGACCGGCAATGGAGAAAGCCACATTACGCTCCATCTTTCCCCTTCCCATCTGAGCATAAACAACATTATAGTTCATGCTGTCAAAGCCCAAGAGGTCTGTCGTCATCTGCCTTTTAAGAGGGAATGAAGAGCCATATCCTGCTGCAGAACCCAAAGGATTGCGGTTTGTCATCCTATATGCTGACTGCAAATAGAGCATATCGTCGGTAAGGCTCTCTGCATAGGCACCAAACCACAAGCCGAAACTTGACGGCATAGCAATCTGCAGATGGGTATATCCTGGCATCAGGACATCTTTATTTTCCTCGCTTTTACCGATGAGTTCGTCAAAAAGAGCCCTTGTTTCCTCTACCAAAGTCTTCAGTTCTGCACGGGTAAATAGTTTCAAATCAACAAGTACCTGGTCATTTCTGGAGCGTCCAGAGTGTATCTTTTTACCCATATCACCCAAAGCGCGGGTAAGCATCAGCTCCACCTGAGAGTGGACATCCTCTATATCATCTTCGATAACAAACTTACCCTCTTCGCAGATAGCATATATCTTACGAAGTTCTGCAAGAAGCAGAGGCAACTCGTCGTCTGCTATAAGACCAATAGAGTTAAGCATGGTGATATGCGCCATACTGCCCAATACATCGTACTTTGCGAGATATAGGTCCATCTCTCTGTCACGACCTACAGTAAAGTTTTCTATTTCTTTATTTATCTCAAAACCTTTTGACCAGAGTTTCATAATTCAACTGGAAAATAAAAAATTAATTGCTGGAAACCTGAAAATATGTGCCGGAATATGTTGCACGATAGCGGAAGAGCTTATCATTGGTAGAATGCTGGAGGGAATCTGACACCACTACTCCGGCATTTAGAAGTCCATATACTCGCTTGCAACGGTCGCAGTAAACATTTTGAGAATCCTTGAATTTTAAGGCGAAATTCTTATTATTTGTCTCATTAAAGCAGTTAGGACACTGTCTGTCGAAGACGTAAAGTTCTCCATTCTGGAAAGAAGAGCGTCCGACAATAAGACTGTTGTTTAGTCCTAAGGCTCTTCCACTACGATTCAGTACTGCCTCTGTTACATGCTCTACATTTTTCTCCTTGTTACCATAAGCTTCCGTTACTAAGTCAAAGCCACCATCTATTGGGTTGGTAGAAAGGAAGCAAAAGTAATTTGTTGAATTCAGGGCTGCATACAAGTATGACTGGGTATGACCATACTGGAAATCAAATCGAAAAGAAGCTACGTGAGTAGTATATTCATCTACCACCTCTCCTTTGCATCCCATAAAACAAAGGATAGCAGAGGCACAGAAGGCATAAAATAAGAAAAACTTCTTTCTCATTTATAGTGGAAATTCTAAGTCCTCAAGTTTAAAATCACCAAGGAATTTGTGAGTCAGCGGATCCATACATGTATAACGTCCCATGCTGATGTCTTGAATTTCCATTGTCTTAGTATCTCCACGACGGCGGCACTTAGCACCAGTACGCAGGCGAGCTGGAGGAGTAGAAGTCCACCCAGAATCATTATTATTATTGTGCAAAGTACTTGCAGCAGGCTTTAATGGCTGAGGGGCAACAGGCTCTTCACTTGCATTGTTCTGCTTGCCATTGCTATACTCTCTGCTCATTTCCTCTTCGCTGTAGATATTAGCAATCTTTGCCTCCTTGCTATAGTATTCTGCTTCCTTATGTTCAAGGACGATAAGTGTTGCAGCCTCAGTAAGAATGGCTATTGCACGAATGATATATACAAAGAAGAATGCTACAAAGGCATGCAATACACCTACTGCTATATATAAAGCGCCAAAACCCAACATTCCCTGAGCTGCCATCATAACACCAAAAACAATGATTCCAGCAGCTACCAGCAGTATCAACGTCTTGATGATATTCGCCCACATGTTGAGCTTACTTGATGTCTGATAATCCTCACACAGACGAACAATAGAGAAGTTAGATGTAATCTTTGCCATAATCTTTAGTTATTAACTATGCTCTAAAAATTTCAGTTTAGTACTCCGTCCCAGAATCGAACTGGGATCTACTCTTTAGGAGAGAGTTGTTCTATCCATTGAACTAACAGAGCAGCCTTTTTTATTTAACCCGGATGCAAAGGTACAACATTTTTATTAAATAACCAAAAAAATTCTATTTTACATTATGTCCTTAATCTTTTTTTACTATTTTTGTAACCATGAAACGCATAGGCTTACTCTCTGACACACATTCATATTGGGATGAACGTTATTCTCACTATTTCTCGGAATGTGACGAAATATGGCATGTCGGGGACTTTGGCAGCATAGAAATTGCCGATAAACTCAGGGAAATAAAGCATGGAGAGAACAACATCATTCTTCGTGGAGTTCACGGAAACATCGATGGTGACATCATAAGGCGCGAGTTTCCTGAGGTCTTGCGCTTTAAATGCGAAGATGTTGAGGTGCTGATGAAACACATCGGAGGGTATCCTGGGCGCTATGACCGCTCAATCTACTGG
>DJWZ01000104.1 GCA_002449535.1 Prevotellaceae bacterium UBA7017
CATAGAAGCAAAGGTTCGTCCTCTCTCAAATGGTGATGTCAGCATATCTTTACCTGATTCCGACAATCCTGTAAAAGTGCAAATATATAATACAAACGGACAATGTGTAGGAGAATATACCATACCTTCCAATACAACTAACTACACCATTCCAAACATAGGAAAAAGAGGTGTTTTTGCCGTTCAGGTAGGTAGCTATGGCTCAACACTCATTAGAATAGAATAAAATTATAACAAGAATATAAAGAAAAATTATGGCATTAAAATGTGGAATAGTAGGACTACCAAACGTTGGTAAGTCAACTCTCTTTAATTGTTTATCATCTGCAAAGGCTCAGGCAGCTAATTTCCCTTTCTGTACAATAGAACCTAACGTAGGTGTCATAACCGTACCAGATGACCGTCTTACGAAACTTGCTGAGATAGTTCATCCTGGGCGCATTGTACCTGCCACCTGCGAAATAGTTGACATAGCAGGCTTGGTAAAGGGTGCCAGCAAGGGAGAAGGTCTGGGAAACAAATTCCTGGGCAACATCCGTGAAACAGATGCCATCATTCACGTCCTCAGATGCTTCGAAGACGAGAACATCACCCATGTGGATGGTTCTGTCAATCCTATTCGTGACAAGGAGATAATTGATACAGAACTGCAGCTGAAAGACCTCGAAACCATTGAGAGCCGCTATGCCAAGACCCAAAAAGTGGCTTCTGCGGGCAATAAAGACGCCAAGGTGGAGCTTAATGTGCTTGAGGCTTATAAACAATGCCTGGAGCAAGGAAAAAACGCCAGAACGGTAGAATTTGACTCTAAGGAGGAACAGCTGGCGGCAAAAAATCTCTTCCTGCTTACCAGCAAACCAGTTCTGTATGTTTGTAATGTTGATGAGTCATCCGCCAAAGATGGTAATGAATGGACAAAGAAAGTAGAGCAGCTGGCTGCTGAAGAAGGTGCAGAATGTATGGTTATAGCTGCAAAGACAGAAGAAGACATTGCCGGCTTTGACAACTATGAGGACAAGCAGCTCTTCCTTGAGGAGTTAGGACTTGAAGAGAGTGGTGTAAACCGTCTCATCAAGAAGGCTTATGCTCTTCTTAACCTGCAGACTTTTATTACTGCCGGCGAGATGGAGGTAAAGGCTTGGACCTTCAAAAAGGGGTGGAAGGCTCCGCAATGTGCAGGTGTCATACATACCGACTTTGAGAAAGGTTTTATTCGTGCCGAGGTTATCAAGTATGATGACTATATGCAGTATAAGTCCGAAGCAGCCATCAAAGAGGCAGGAAAACTGGGCATAGAAGGCAAGGACTATGTTGTTCAGGATGGCGACATCATGCACTTCAGATTTAATGTTTAGGGCTTTAAAAGGGGAGTGAAAGGGGAGTGGAAGGGGAGTGAAAAGTGAAGAATTTGCTGCCGCCTCATCATTCCAAACTCCTCATTCCTAACTGAAAAATTATGAATTATGAATTGTGAATTATATATCCTTTGGAATCCAGATACTGTAATATTTCATCTTGGACCTCTTGCAATACGTTGGTATTCAACATGCTGGCTAATAGGACTTCTGTTGGCATACCTGATAGTAAAATATCTGTACAGACAGCAGAAACTGTCAGATGAGAAGTTCGAACCCCTCTTTCTGTATTGCTTCATAGGAATCCTTGTAGGAGCACGCCTGGGACATTGCATCTTCTATGAGCCAGGGTATTTCCTTACCAGCTGGAACCACTTCATCGAGATGTTGCTCCCCATTCGTCAGGATTTCTATGGGCATTGGCATTTTACGGGATATGAGGGCCTTGCAAGTCATGGAGGCACCATAGGCATCATCCTCGCCCTTCTGCTTTATAGCAAGAACTTGAAGGTAAGAATGTGGACAGTACTCGATACCATCTCTATTGCCGTTCCCGTAACGGCATGTTTCATCCGCCTTGGCAACCTCATGAACAGCGAGATAATAGGCAAGCCGACAGACCTTCCTTGGGCTTTCGTCTTTGAGAGAATAGACATGCTTCCACGCCATCCAGGACAGCTGTATGAAGCAATAGCATACGCCTGTTTCTTCTTCGTACTGTGGTATTTCTACAAGAAGAAGCCCAATCTGGTAGGCACATCCTTCTTTTTCGGATTAGACATCTTCCTGATTTTCACCTTCCGCTTCTTCATAGAATACACCAAAGAAGTACAGGAAAGCTTCGAACAAGGCATGCTCTTCGATATGGGACAGATACTCTCAGTACCCTTCATCCTCATGGGAGCCTATTTCACCTACAAAGGTTGGAAGAAGGTGCAGGAGAAATAAGAAATATGATATAGAATTGTTAATGATAACCTCCACAAAGTGGTTACATATATACACCCAAAATAAGGGAATATATGTAACCATTTTTTATTCCACAACCTTTAACCCAAGTTTTTCTATAAAAGTGCTTAATGCATGATTAGTCCCTAATTCATCTACGCTCATTTTAGGCTTGTTATCTACCACATCAACAGAAGAATACGTAAATTTTATCAAATGTTTATATTCATCTGGTATACATTTTGCAATCGTATTACGGAATAGTATATAACATTCCTCGTTGAAATTTTTAGTAGGATATGCTGTGAGTTCATCATAATCTGAACTAGAGATGAATTTCCTCTGTACCATGTTATCCCATTCTTCATAAGCGACAAGTTCCTCCGTTAAGCTTAATTCACCCATGCACCAAAGAATATGAGAAACTACATCAAGCCATTTAGTAGTAGGGTAGTAGTCCTCATACATGGTAGAGCCTACCTTGTCGAATTTTTTTTCCAATAAAGAACTTAGAGTAGGATTAAGATTAAGGTAATCAATAATCTGCTCAAACATTATCCGTGTGGCTTCTCCTTTCTTAATTATGCTGTTTGATTTAGCCTTAATGTACAACAATTCTACATCACTTCTTCCATAAAACTTAAAAACTCCATCTAATTCTAGTTTCTCTTTATCAATAGTAAATTTAGGGTGATTTATCAAACGAATGCATAACCATGTATAATTTTCATCTGTTTCTAAATGGAACAGATTGTTATACACATATTCCATAGGAAAATGGCGTAAGACAACCTGCCCGCACTCTTCTTCATGGTACTGCTCCCACAAGGTTTTCACATCTTTATAGAACATGTTATCCCAATTACGTTTCAACCGATTGTAAGCCCACATTCTATCTTGTTTTGCAGACGAAAGAAAGGC
This sequence comes from Prevotellaceae bacterium UBA7017, assembly GCA_002449535.1. GTDB lineage: Bacteria > Bacteroidota > Bacteroidia > Bacteroidales > Bacteroidaceae > Prevotella. The sequence continues at coordinate 3,225 of DJWZ01000104.1, forward strand.
TTTGATTATCTTTCGCTGCATTTGAAATTCTTGCTTGTCAAATCTATCTTGAAGTTGCTTTCTTGTAGTTGTAACCTTGCCACTCTGTTTATCTGTAAAGGATTTCAAGAGGGCAGAAATACTTTCATTCCTATGTGGCTGCATCTTGTCCATGACTTTAATTGCTTCCTCATAAAGTCCCTTGCCTACGCTCCATTTGGAAGAACCACGTTTCAATTTCTTTTTAAGTATAAGTAGTTCTTCCTTGTTGAGTGTATGCACCAAAGCTCTCAAAACACCCCTTTCCGCAAGACTTGCTTGGTACTTTTCTTGCTGATAATTCGCTAATATGTAGTCTAATGCACTCATATATTTAGAAAGGTAAATCTGTGTCTTCTTGTTTGTTTTTATTCATATAATAATCAATGAGCTGTTTAGATACTTCTTCAAGGATTTCAGAGTAGTCTAACCCATACAGATTACATGTGTGAATAAAACTTTCATTATCCTCATAGCATGTTCTTGCATTTGTCAAGGGGATAGAAAGTATATTTAGGTCATCTATGTTATTTTCTGTGACACTAATATCACCATATTCTGTTTGGATAAAGTGCAGCATTAAAGAATACAACTGCCTTTCTATTTCTGATTTCTTTGAAATTCTACAAGGCTGTAAACCGTTGTGTTTTTTCGATGTGTTATCATTTTCCACCTCAAATGAGCGTATAATCTTTTTTATTGGCTTATTGACCAGCATTAGGCATGGCACATAAGTTTTTCCGTCCCTGCTAACTTCTGCATAACAGAAATCATCAAGTTCTCCTTGCTCCATGTGTTCTAATGCAGCAGGGCTTACATAGCCTTTTTTACTTCCACAAGTGAAAAATACTTTGCCCGTATTAGGGTTTTCCACAAATTTAAGTGTAGCATTTTCGCTACTAACTAATTCTCTTGCAGACATCTTGTTGCGAAACTTCATCTGACTATCATTGGTTTGTGCTGATTGTTCTTGTATTTGTGTGGCAGATTGATTTTGACCAGTAGTACGGTAATCCTTCTCATGTTGGGTGTCCTCCGTCTTGTTGCCAAAATACAAGAGCAGAAAGCCTATACAGCCCAATATGAGCGCACCCATAAATCTGCCACCAGCAGTATCAGCATCCCGTCCAGCAGAAAACAAAGCACCTAATAGACTTAGTGCTGCTATTGCTAATAATATTGAGCCAATCTTTTTCATCTTTCCCAATTTATTTATGTCTAATAGTTTCTTCAAAAGGAATGTTGTTTGACCCAGAGCAATTTTTCATTTCGATTAAATTGAATATGATAAATGCTCCGATAAAGAGATAAAATAGAAACTTTGCTATCGAGTTTTCACTTTTACTATGTACAATAGTCTCGCCATATTCTTTCTTTTTATCCCAGTTGTTGGTTGCAGAAAGAAAGATGATGAGACATGCCACCATGATAATAACCGTAATAAATCCAAGTGTTTTCATTGGGATTATTGTTTTGCGACACACAAAAAGAAAAGGTGCAAACAATCCTGTATTTGCACATTCGGAGGTATCGCCAAACACCTAAGTCCCACAAATAAGAAAAGCCTGCACCATGAGGTACAAGCATTTCACTAACTTGCTATTGGGACACATTCTTCTAATTGGCGATTTTCCGAATGTTACATGCAAGAAGTAAAACACTTCTTTTGATGATATGTCTGTTAAACTTTTATATCATTCTATTCAATTTTAGTTTCATGTTGCAAAGGTATGAATAAGTGAGCAAAATTCCAAACAAAAAAGAAATTATTTTCATTTATAGTTTAATTTTCGAGCACAAAAATCTCGACCAACATGTCAAAAGTATAGAATATTTCTCAAACTCCCAAAAGACACTCTGACGTTTCCTAATTTAAGTTGACTATCTGTATGTCTAAACCCTAAAATTAGTTGACTTTCATTTTTCCCCTCCCTCCTCCCTCAATGTGGCTGGAAGGCCCATAAATACTAGGCTCATAGTGAGGGAGGGGTGACTTTGACCCCTCCCTCAACCCCTCCCTCGGTCCCACCCTCGGCCCCACCCCTTCCCTCCCCAGTTAGGGAGGGTGAATTTTGTTGAGAGTTGAAAGACCTATAATAGTTAGTAGTTTGTCTTTTTCCGACGTGAGCGAACTCTTGGTCCGTCGGGCACGGACTGGGAGTCCGTAAGGACGGACCAACTTTTAGCCTTAATGGTAAAAAATGCATGCGTGCTTTTGTCACCAAAATAATTTGAAAAACACTTGTGAATCTCAAATATTTTTTGTACCTTTGCACTGGATTTCTGTGAGAAGAATGCAAAAATATTGCAACATTCAAACAGCACCATGAAAAACTCAAGGTAACCCCTTATTTATTAACTATAAAATCTATTATTATGACACAAAAAGTACTCATCAAGGGTGAGGCACTTCACGCCTCTGTGGTTTCAGCACTCGCTGCTGAACAGTTTCTCAACAACAATTATCTCTTCCGTCGTAATGTGCTGAATGGCAAAGTGGAGTTTGCTGTCAAACCATCTGGTAGTCAGGAACCAGCCTTTCGTCCTTTGACACAAGAGGCTATCAACAGCATCATCCTGCGTGCCAAGCGCGAGGATATCTGTGAGGGCAACAGCCCCAAGACTGACATTATGGAGTATATCCATTCAGAAGAGGTGCCAACATTCGATCCTATCGGCGATTATCTTAACAATCTGCCACAATGGGACGGACAGAACCATGTTGCCAAACTCTTCTCCCGACTGCCTGGTATCACTACGGAGCAGCAGAACTATCTCTGCATCTGGCTTCGCTCTGCTGTGGCTCATTGGCTGCAAATGGACACCTTGCATGGTAATGAGGTAGTGCCAACACTTATCGGAGCACAGGGATGTGGTAAGACGACATTCTTCAAACGCTTGCTGCCTCAACACTTGCGCCAGTATTTCCTCGACCATCTGAACCTCTCGAACAAATTTGACAAAGAGATGGCTCTGACAAACAACCTGATGGTTTGCCTCGATGAACTTGAGGCTATCCGTCCCAGCCAGCATGCCTCGCTGAAACAAACCCTCTCGAAAAGCAAGGTGAACGGAAGGCCTATCTTTGGTTGCACTCAGGAAGACAAAGCACGCTATGCATCGTTTGTGGCTACAACAAACAATCTGCATCCTCTCACAGATGCTACTGGCAGTCGCAGATATATCTGTATAGAGATTCCTAAGGGAATGTTTATCGATAACTCTGGCGAAATAGATTATGACCAGCTATACGCACAGATTTTGCACGAATTAATCGATGAAAAGGCTCCTTACTGGTTTAACAACGACGAGGTTGCTCGCATACAGCAGCTAAATCAAGGCTATATGGAACAGAAAGACATAGTAGAAATCATCAAGGTATGCTTTCGCAAGCCAGAAGAAGGCGAACAAGCGAAGGCTATGAATACCACAGAACTATTGGGATATATTCAAACCAAATTCCCCACAATCTCCGATAATATGAGCATAAGGGTTCGTTTGGGTCAGGCTATGAAAATGCTGGAGTTTGACAGCACCCATCGTGCACACATATCCTATTACAAGGCAATACCTTTGAAGAGTGCCTGAGGGAGGGGTTGAGGGAGGGGTCAAAGCCACCCCTCCCTCGCCACAACCCCAGTATTTATTGGCACTCCAGCCATATTGAGGGAGAGGGGGAGAAGATAGTTGATAGTTGATAGTTAAAAGTTAATAGTTAAAAATGATGACAGAACAAGAGATCTTTACACAAAAAGCCGTTAGCGGCTATACAGTTTGCTTTGCAGAACAATGTCCTTTGAGGGAGCAATGTTTGCGTTGGAAAGTTGGTGAGCAGATGCCAAACACACAAAGTCATTATACTTGTGTTAATCCGTATTATCAGGATGTGGGAACAGAACATTGTTCGCTTTTCCGGAATAAAGAAAAGGTACAGTTTGCAAAAGGTATGCTGCATATCTTCAATGATGACATGCCTCGTCGCATAGAACCATTCGTGCGCAGCGGCATCATTTCACGTCATTGCCGCACCTATTATTTTGAATATCGCAACGGCAAACGCCTTATACATCCTTCCGTCCAAGAAGAAATACGCAGCCTCTTCCGCCAAGCAGGATGGAACGAAGAAATCCATTTCGACAGCTATATAGAAGACTATGACTGGTGAAATTTCTTCCTTTTTCTTTTGGTGTTTTAGAAATTTTGATTATCTTTGCAATCGCATAGAAATATGCAAGACATTTTTATTTGCTCATTCGCGGCTTGAATTGCGACCTCAGAAAGTGAAAGAGCAAAATCAATCATCAAAGAAGCTTGCGCTATATGGCGCAGGTTCTCCCATAGATGATTGAGGGTTGTCGCAAACCTAAGCCGCGTATGGTGAAAGCCTGCGCTTTTCTTATGCCCAAAAGTCTATGCAATTTCTGTCCAGAAAAAGAAGCAAGAACTAATAACAACAAACAAATGTTCGAATTATGAAACGGTTTTCATTTTCACTTTTGACGATATTTATAACTATCGCAACAGCATTTGCAGACGTGCAAATTGTAGGAAATAACTTTCCTGATAACAATTTTCGTATTTACCTGCTCAATCAAAGTTATGGCAAAGATGGGGTAATTACCACAGCAGAAATTGCCAATATTACGGAGATAAATGTGTCTTCTCTTAAAATTCAAAGTCTGGAGGGAATAAAATATTTTACAGCATTGAAAACGCTTAATTGCGACAATAATAAACTTACATCGCTTGATGTCTCAAAGAATACGAAACTGACACGTCTGAATTGCTCCGGCAATCAAATCAGGGGGGCAGCGATGGATGCTCTTATCAACAGTTTACCATCTGTTAATAGCGGTTCATTTCATGCTATCAATCTTTCGAATGAAGGAAATGTAATGACTGCTTCACGAGTTGCTACTGCCAAGACAAAGGGGTGGGAAACGTGGTACACTGAAAGCGGTACTATTTGGGAGAAATATGCAGGTGCACCTGATGGCATTGAGATAGAAGAGAGAAGTTTTCCTGACGAAAACTTTCGTCTCTATCTGGCTTCACATGATTACGGTAAAGACTATATAATATCTGATGCGGAAATAAAAAGTATAACATACATGAATATTGATTCGAAGAATGTTGTTTCCTTACAAGGTATCGAATACTTTACGGCATTAGAATCACTGTGGCTTTTCGGAAACTCAATAAACTCCCTTGACGTTTCCCAAAACGCAAGCCTCACGGAACTGTACTGCAATTACAACAATCTTACCAAACTTAATGTTACAGGATGCAACGCTTTGGAAATTCTATGCTGCAACCGCAACAAACTGACGCAAATTGATGTATCAGGATGCCCGTCTCTAAAGACTCTGCGATGTGACCAAAATCAGATAAAGGGGGCAGCGATGGATGCTCTTATCGCAAGTCTGCCGACAGTAAGCAGTGGTGAATTGTGGGTAACATTCAATGAAGGCGAGGAAAACGAAATTACAACCATTCAGATTGCTGCCGCCAAGAAAAAAGGCTGGACTGCAAAATATAATGACGGAACAAAATGGCAAGAGTATGCTGCTGGAGACATTGCTATCAACGAAGACAACTTCCCTGATGAGAATTTTCGCAACTGGATATTGTCCCAATCATTCGGTGAGGATCACATACTTACAGAAAATGAAATTACCAATATAACCAGAATGGATGTACGCAATAGTGATATTCATCTCCTAAAAGGTATAGAATGCTTTACTGCTCTTACATACCTATGCTGCACAGGTAACTACCTTAGTTCACTTGACTTGACAAAGAATACGAATCTACAAATATTGTTATGCTCTAATAATAATCTCATTCAACTCGACTTGTCAAAGAATACTGAACTTACAAACATAACCTGCTATAATAATCTCTTGACTTCGCTTGACGTTACAGGTCTCACAAAACTAAATAAGTTAGATTGCTATAATAATAAACTGACATCGCTGAATGTGACAGGATGTACTGCACTGACATCATTATTGTTATATCAAAACAATATATCGGGCGATAATATGGATTCTTTCATCGCGACCTTGCCAAATGTAAATAGCGGGAACATGTGTGTCATAAATAATGAAGGTGAAGGTAACATTATAATGGTTAGTCAAGTTGCTGATGCCAAAAAGCAGGGTTGGAAATCACTATATACTACAGATGGAAAATTATGGAAAGAATATGAAGGTTGCGAGGAAAAAAAATGTGCAACTCCAACTATAGCTTTAGTAGATGGAAAATTAGTATTTAGATGCAAAACTGAAGGTGTAAAATATGCATGCAATTTGGGATTTGAAACTGATGGAAATAATGTAACTCTTCCGTCAAGGATTAAGATTTCTGTGCATGCTATAAAAGATGGATTTGAGCCTTCTGACACTCTAACATATGAAACCAGTTTAAGAGTTCTATTAGACAAGATTGGTGACATAAATGGCGATGGCGAAGTTGGTATGCCAGATGTTATGTATATAGTCAACTATATCCTTAACGGCAAATTCCCAGACAAATAAAAATTGAATATTGAAAATATAACCTGCTCACGTAGAACCTCACTCTGCGTGAGCTTTTTGTTTTTAGATGAATTAAAGTTGTCAGCATTCGAAGATTGAAGAAGGATTGAAGAATAAAAAAATTTTCGTTTTCGTTTTGGTTTTCGTTAAATTTTTTCGTATCTTTGCGCCTGTTATATGGTTATATTTTTGAAGAAACAAATTATCTGATTTATAAAATGGAAGCATCTGTAAACGATATTCAAACAGTAAGCCCGATAGATGCATTATGTTAACAAACAATATGAAAAAAATTATGAATTGGGTGCTCGCCGTCACCCTGACCATCAGCTGTACACTGGTACCGACATCATGTTCCGATGACTCAAGTGACAAACCCGTCGCACTGAGTCAGAGTCGCGTGGGCTATTCTGCCTGGGGCACGCAAGTCAGTTACACCCACTGCGAGCCGCTGCCCAAAACGGGGATGCCCGAGTTTGTCCGTGGCTCGTGGGAGGTGAACGACGGCATCTTGCAACATAAAAAATGTGAGGAGGCGCCGCTGGCTATTTGCAAATATGTCATCCCCTCTGACCACTACACCATCCATTGCACTGCCCGCAAAGACAGCGGTCCGGAGGGTTTCATTATCGTGTTCAACTATGTGGATACCCAGCACTATTGCCAGCTCAACTTCGGCACCAACGGCAATACGCAGCACGCCATTGAACAAATCAGCGGCGACAGCAAGATACAGACGACAGTGCGCACCGGCAGCGTAGAGACAGGAAAATGGTATGACGTGAAACTTACCGTAGCCGGCGACAACGTTAAAGCGTGGCTCGATAATGAAATAGTGTTTGACATAATACTCAAAAAAACGCACTAAAATTTGATTATTCCACAAGTTTTTTGTAATTTTGCGCGCATAATTTGAATTATACGCAGATGGCAAAGAAAGAGTTGACCCCAATGATGAAGCAATTTTTTGACCTCAAGGCAAAGCACCCTGAGGCTCTGTTGCTGTTTCGTTGTGGCGACTTCTATGAGACATATTGCCAGGATGCTGTAGAGGCTTCACAGATATTGGGCATCACCCTGACAAAACGTAACAACGGTGCCTCACAGGGCGACGAAATGGCTGGTTTTCCACATCATGCCTTGGACACATACCTTCCAAAACTGATAAGGGCAGGCAGGAGGGTTGCCATCTGCGACCAGCTGGAAGACCCAAAGCTGACAAAAAAGCTCGTAAAGCGTGGCATCACGGAACTTGTCACCCCAGGTGTTGCCCTGCAGGATAATGTGCTGAACTACAAGGAAAACAACTTCCTCTGCGCCATTCATCACGGAAAAGTATCCCTTGGCATAGCCTTGCTTGACATCTCTACGGGAGAATTCCTATGCGACCAGGGAAACAGGGAGTATATCGACAAGATGCTGGCTAACTTTGCCCCAAAGGAGATTCTCGTCGAAAGGGGTAAGCTGAATTTCAACTCCAACTATTCCATCTTCAACCTCGATGACTGGGTGTTTACGGAACAGACAGCCATGCAGAAGCTTACCAAGCACTTTCATGTGAAAAACATGAAGGGTTTTGGTGTTGATGACCTGAAAGACGGAATAATTGCCGCAGGAGCAATACTGTATTACCTCGAATACACCCAGCACACACATATTGACCATATTACAAAGATACAGCGCATTGATGCTGACAAATTTGTACGCTTGGATAACTTCACCATCAGGAACCTGGAACTTCTCAGTCCTCTTCATGAAGGTGGAGTATGCCTTACAGACATCATCGACTATACCGTTTCGCCTATGGGAGCACGAATGCTCAGAAGGTGGCTGGTATTCCCACTTCGCGATGAAAAGGCTATAAATGACCGTCTTGATGCCGTAGATTACTTCTTCTGCCAGCCAGATTCACGCGATGCCATAGACGAAGAGCTGCATCGCATAGGTGATATGGAACGCATAGTATCAAAGGTAGCAACAGGAAGGGCAAATCCTCGTGAGATAATACAGATAAGCAATTCACTGACTGCCTTGAAGCCTATAAAGGTGATATGCGCCCAGAGCAATACAGAGGTACTGAAAAAGGTCAGTGAGAAAATAGATACCCTCGACGAACTGAAGGACATCATAATAAAGACAGTAGAACCAGAACCACCTATCCAGATTGGGAAGGGTTCTGTAATCAGAAAAGGTGTCAACAGCGAACTTGACGAACTGAGAAACATAGCATATAGCGGCAAGGACTACCTACTGCAGATGCAGCAAAGGGAGATAGAGCGGACGGGAATAACATCCCTGAAGATAGGCTATAACAACGTATTTGGATATTACCTGGAAGTTCGTAACACATTCAAGGATAATGTGCCGCCAGAATGGATAAGAAAGCAGACATTGGCAAACGCAGAACGCTATATTACCGATGAACTGAAGGCTTATGAGGAAAAAATACTTGGTGCAGAAGAAAAGATTCTTGCCCTTGAGACAAGACTTTTCTTTGAACTGATACAGAGAGTACAACGAAATATCACACAACTGCAGCAAGATGCTCATTTCGTAGCAGAATTAGACTGTCTGCTGTCATTTACCAAGACATCTCTTGAACACCACTATGTGCGCCCTGTTATTGACGATTCCACCGTACTGGAGATAAAGCAGGGGCGACATCCTGTCATAGAGGCAAATATGCCAATCGGAGACAAATATGTTCCAAATGACATTTCCCTGTATCCACAAAGGGTTCCAGACAAACCTCTTTCGCAGATTATCATTATCACAGGTCCTAACATGGCTGGTAAATCGGCACTGCTAAGACAGACAGCCCTTATAGTGCTGCTGGCACAGATAGGATGCTACGTGCCGGCAGATTCTGCCCATATCGGTATGGTGGATAAGATTTTCACCAGAGTAGGGGCATCAGACAGCCTGTCAACAGGCGAATCAACATTTATGGTTGAAATGACAGAGGCGGCAAATATCCTTAACAATGTTACGGATAAGAGCCTTGTGCTGTTTGACGAATTGGGAAGGGGAACAAGTACCTATGATGGTATATCAATAGCATGGAGTATAGTGGAATATCTTCATGAACACAA
>DJWZ01000048.1 GCA_002449535.1 Prevotellaceae bacterium UBA7017
GGTGATGGCAAGTACATAAAGAATGGTCAGATTATCATCAAGAAAGGTAACAAGGAATACAATGCCGTTGGTGGTATAATGAAATAGAAAGATATTTCTTATACAAACAGTAAACCCTGAAAGTTATGCAAAAAGCTTTCAGGGTTTATTAATTTATGTAATAAACGCCCCACAAAATATTAAACATATTTAGTTTTTTCCATTTGAGGTTGCATTATTCAAAACTATTTAGTACCTTTAACTATGTTGAAAGTACTGCGTCATGGAAATAAAAATTAAAAAATGTATTTTTATTTGTATTTCTCATAACTTATTGCATAAAATTTTCACGTTCGAGAAAAGAAATACATTACTTTTCTTCTCACTTAACCAAATTTTTCGTACCTTTGCACGCGAATTAAACGGGAGAAGAGAGTTTGTCTAAAAGAACAGAAATATGTTAATAAATTGTCCTGAATGTAATCATCAAGTTAGTGACAAGGCTGCCACCTGTCCCAATTGTGGAATACAGATTGCCGGCAACCCTGACATCATTAACCCTAATGCTCCCAAGCGCAACAAACCTGATGCGAAAGCCTCTGGTAAGGGGAAGTCGTCACGCTGGACAATAATTTTCTTTATCATTCTGATACTGGTTATTGCAGCAGCCGGTGGCTTTTACTACCTATATAACCAGATGCAGATAAAAGACGAGCAAGTAGCTTTTGAACAGGCTGTTGAAAGTCACAATGCTGACGAGCTGCAACGCTATCTGGCACATTACGGAGCAGCACCACAGGAACACAGGGATTCCGTAAAGGCGATGCTGCAACACATGCGTGATGCAGAACGCAACAAGGAAGAGCAAGAACAATTGGATGCCATAGATTCCATTGATTATGCCTTGGCAAAACGTCTAAATACTATTGAAGCCTACGAGAAATATATTCAACAGCATCCAAACAGCAAGCACCTTGAGGAAGTTAAGACTCGCATCATAGAACTTGCCAGCAGCAACGCTACCACGGAAGAAATAGATTTCGCCCGCAGTGTTTGCCGACGCTTCTTCCAGGCTATCAATTCCCATGATACTGACCAACTGCTTTCCACTGTTACTGAAACAATGACACAGTTCCTGAATCGCGCAGGAGCATCAAACAGTGATGTTATAACATTCATGGAGAAATTATACAAGCCAGATGTCAGGAACCTGAATTTCCGCATCATAGCTCCTTTCAATGCTAAGCATGCTACAGACGAAACGGGGACAGAAGTGCTGCGGACACAATTTACCGTTACGTTGAACATCGACCGTGAAGACCTCAGCAAGGAGCGTTTCTCAACATACAACGTTACAGCCGACATAACTCCTGAAGGACTGATATCAAAATTGAACCTCAAAAAGATTATAGCACAATCAAACGAATAATCTGAATAATTATAGAACACCAATGATTCGCTGGGACATAGAACAATATAGTGCAGAACAATATCGTCAGGCATGGGAACTGAGCAAGAAGCTCAACATGTCTGAGATACTTACTATGCAATTGGTGCGTCATGGTATCACCACCGAATCAAATGCCAAACTTTTCTTCCGTCCACAGCTGCCCGACCTTATCAACCCCTTCCGCATGAAGGATATGGACATTGCCGTTGACAGACTCAATGACGCTATCGGGCGCAAGGAACATATCATGGTATATGGAGACTATGATGTGGACGGAGTAACAGCCGTAACTTTGGTTTACAAATTTCTGTTGCAATATTACAGCAATATAGAATATTACATTCCCAACCGCTATGATGAGGGTTACGGCGTAAGCAAAAAGGGCATAGACTATGCTAAACAGCGTGGTGTTACTCTCATCATAATCCTCGACTGCGGTATAAAAGCCCACGAAGAGATATCCTATGCACGCAGTCTCGGCATAGACTTCATTATCTGTGACCACCATTTCCCTGACACAGACGAAAACGGCAAGGACATGTTGCCACCTGCTGTCGCCATTCTTAATCCTAAACAGCAGGCAGACACATATCCTTTCAAACACCTTTGCGGATGTGGTATAGGATTTAAATTCATGCAAGGATTTGCCAAGAATAATGGCATCCCCTTCTCAAAGCTCATTCCCCTACTCGACCTCTGTGTCATATCTATTGCTTCAGACCTTGTAAACATTACCGACGAAAACCGTATTCTCGCATATCATGGTCTCAAGCAACTGAACCTCAAACCTTCCACAGGCATACAGGCAATCATAGAAATCTGTGGCTTAACAGAGCAGGAAATCACCATGAATGATATTGTCTTCAAGATTGGTCCACGCATAAATGCCTCTGGACGTATGGAGAATGGGCAGCTTGCCGTCAACCTGCTTGTAGAGAAGAACCTTGACAAAGCTCTGGAACTGGCAAAAGAGATTGACGAATACAACGATCAACGCCGTGAGGCTGATAAACAAATGACAGAAGAAGCCAACGAGCTGGTTCATGGTCTGCTAAATACAGAAAGTTCCAAATTATGGGCCACAGGGGCACCATTGAGCATCGTCGTATATGACGAGACATGGAAGAAGGGTATCTTGGGAATCGTTGCTACACGTTTGTCAGAAGATTATTTCCGTCCTACTATTGTCTTCACCCGCGAAGGCGACTACGCAGTAGGTTCTGCACGCTCCGTTGCAGGTTTTGACATTTATGCCGCAATAAAAAGTTGTCGCGAACAACTTATCAACTTCGGAGGACACACCTATGCCTGCGGTCTGACCATTCGCTGGGATGAAGTGGAGAAATTCAAGTCCAATTTTGAGAAATATGTCTCAAAGCACATCTCCCCCACGCAAACCGAGCCGGCAATAAAGATTGATGCCGTTATCGACTTTGCAGACATCAACAGAAGGTTGCTCCACGACCTGAAACGTTTCTCCCCCTTCGGTCCAGGCAATATGAAACCACACTTTATGACAAAAGAAGTTTATGACTTCGGAACCTCAAAAGTAGTCGGACGCACACAGAAGCATGTGAAGATGGAACTGGTTGACTCCAAATCACCGACGGTAGTAAATGGTATCGCCTTCGGACAAGCACCTCTGGTGAAACAGATAAAGTCAAAGCAGGCTTTCGACATTGCATATACCATAGAAGAAAACCAGTACAAGAAGGGTTTTGTACAATTACAGATAGATGACATACACTTCCATACTGAAGGATAACTTTGGATATGACTCCTTCCGCTATATACAAGAGGATATCATAAACAGTATCGGCAGCGGTCATGATACTATAGGCTTGATGCCTACAGGAGGTGGAAAGAGTATCACCTTCCAGGTGCCGGCAATAGCTATGGAAGGAACGTGTATCGTTATTTCTCCACTGATTGCCCTTATGCAGGATCAGGTGGAGCATCTGAAAAAGCGAGGCATCAAAGCCGAGGCAATATATACAGGCAAAAGCCGTGACGAGATTCAAAGGATACTGGACAATGCTGTCTTCGGAGCAGTAAAATTCCTGTATGTTTCTCCTGAACGACTTGCGTCATCACTTTTTCTGGCAAAGCTGCGCCACATAAAGGTATCGTTCATCGTTGTTGACGAGGCACACTGCATCTCACAATGGGGACACGAATTCAGACCTGCCTATCTGCACATCAAGGACATTCGCCAAGAGTTGCCCCACTGTCCAGTCCTGGCACTTACAGCGACAGCGACAAAGGAAGTGATAGAAGATATCAAGAACGAACTATGCAGCCCCGACGCTGAAAAGGGTGAAAATACATTCAATATCTTCTCTATGTCATTCCGACGCCCTAACCTGCGCTACGTGGTAAGGCACACCAATGACAAAATCGGGCAGATACTGAAAATTCTCGAAGCCGTCGAAGGTTCTGCCATCATATATACCCGCAGCCGAGAAAAGACGAAAGAACTCTCCAAGGAGTTAGAAACGTTTGGCATAAAGGCAACATACTATCATGCAGGTCTTGACTTCAGCGTGAAGCAGAAGCACCAGCAGCTGTGGCAAGACAATACCATCCGGGTCATGGTTGCCACCAACGCCTTTGGAATGGGTATCGACAAACCCGATGTCAGAATCGTAATACATGCCGATGTACCAGACTCTCTGGAGGCATACTATCAGGAAGCAGGTCGTGCTGGCAGAGACGGCAATCTGGCATACGCTGTATTGCTCTACGACAAACGCGACAAGACACAACTGCTGACACACATCAACGAGCAATATCCTGACAAGGAATACATCCGGAATGTATATGACAAGCTGGCGTACTTCTTTCAGTTGGCAGTAGAAGATGGCAAGGGTGCCACATACATCTTCGACGAGGAGCAGTTCTGTGTAAACTTCCATTTGTGGCCCGCCACTCTTCACGGTGCACTCCACATACTGCAGAATGCAGGTTACATAGAATACGACGGGGCGCATAACGAACGGGCACGCGTCATAATGAACATATCGCGCCATGAGCTCAACAACATCCGAGGGCTCTCACAAACAGAGGAAGATGTGCTGACACGTCTGCTAAGATATTACGGCACACTCTTTTCTGACTTTACATTTATTGACGAAATGGTTATTGCCCGCCGTCTGGCACTTGACGAATCACAACTGCATGTGGCATTAAAAAGCCTTGCCCAAAAGAAGATTATCCGTTACGTACCATCGCGTACTATACCAATCATATACTATCCGCAGCAAAGATACCTCTCAGAAGACTTGCGTTTCCCAAAGGAAATCTATGAAGACCTGAAGGAAAAAGCAGAAAAGCGTATCGGAAGTGTGCTGGATTATATTGAAACAGACAAGAATAACGAAGAAGTCTTATTAAGATACTTCGGAGAGAAAATATAATGAAGAATAGATATGGGACCGTTTGCTTTTCCTCTTCAATTCAATTTCCTTGATATCATCATCAAGGGGATGATAATAGGCATCGTTTGCTCTGCCCCCATGGGACCTGTCGGAATACTGTGTGTACAACGCACCTTGAACAAGGGACGCTGGTTTGGCTTTGTGACAGGTTTGGGAGCTACTCTCAGCGATATCATATATGCATTGCTTACCGGCTTCGGTATGAGTTTTGCAATGGAACTCATCGACAATCCGCAAAACAAGTTTTTCCTGCAGATATTCGGTTCTGTGCTGCTGTTCATCTTCGGTTTATATTGCTTTAAGAGCGACCCTCGCAACAAGGTCCATCAAAGCAAGGGGGTAAAAGGTTCCCTGCTCCACAATTTCATGACAGCATTCATTGTCACCTTTTCAAACCCACTTATCATATTCCTTTTCCTTGCGACATTCGCACAGTTTGCATTCGTTGTTCCAGACCATCCGTTTGAGATGTCCCTTGGCTACCTTTCTATTGCCGGCGGAGCATTGCTGTGGTGGTACGGACTGACGTGGATGATTGACAAGGTACGCGAATACTTCTCTCTCGACGCCATCAAGATTATTAACAGGATAATAGGCACCATAGTCATGGTCTTCTCTTTTGCCATCTTCTTAGGTACCACATTTAACTTATTCTCTATTTTCTCACTATGATTATTTCCCAACAACTGCGCAAAGACAACATCGTAGGCTACCTACTGTATATGTGGCAGGTAGAAGACACCATACGAGCCTACCAATGTGACCTTTCAGCCATAAAGCGTGATTACATATCCCGCTTCGAACTGACTGACGAACAACGCGAAGAGACCATAGACTGGTATGGCAACCTGATTCGCATGATTCGCGAAGAGGGACTCACACAGGGTGGACACATACAGATAAACAAGATTATCGTACAGCAGCTTGACGAGTTGCACGCGCAATTACTCCAATCGCCCAAGTTTCCATTCTATAGCAGTGAATACTACAAGGTGCTGCCATTCATCGTGGAACTGCGCAACAAGGGCAGCAAGGATATTTCCGAGGTGGAGACATGCCTCAATGCCGTATATGGCGTAACGCTGCTCCGACTTCAGAACAAAGAAATAAGTGCTTCCACCAACAATGCCGTAAAAGAAATCTCTACATTCCTCGGAATGCTTTCCGACTACTATAGGAAAGACAAGGAAGAAGGACTGAAGTTTGAAGATTGAACATTGAAAATTGAAAATTGAAAATATGAATCCAGAAATAAACAGACGTCGCACATTCGCCATTATCTCCCACCCTGATGCCGGTAAGACAACTCTTACCGAGAAGTTTCTGCTTTTCGGCGGACAGATACAGGTTGCAGGTGCAGTAAAAAGCAATAAGATACGTAAGACAGCAACCTCCGACTGGATGGATATTGAGAAACAACGTGGTATCTCCGTATCCACCTCTGTGATGGAATTTGACTATACTCCCCCTGCAGACAAGACAGGCGAAGTATATAAGGTCAACATCCTCGACACTCCCGGTCACCAAGACTTTGCAGAAGATACCTATCGCACCCTTACTGCTGTTGACTCTGCCATCATAGTAGTCGATTCTGCAAAGGGTGTAGAGGCTCAGACCCGTAAGCTGATGGAAGTGTGCCGCATGCGCAATACTCCTGTTATCATCTTTATCAACAAGATGGACCGTGAAGGTCGCGACCCTTTCGACCTGCTTGATGAATTGGAGGAAGAACTCCAGATAAAGGTTCGTCCGCTCTCATGGCCTATCAACCAAGGTGTGAAGTTCAAAGGTGTCTATAATATCTATGAAGACCAGCTCAACCTCTTCACTCCCGATAAGCAGCGCGTTACGGAGAAGGTGGCAATCGACATCACCTCTTCAGAGCTGGAGGCACAGGTAGGCGAAGACGATGCTGTACAGTTGCGTGAAGACCTTGAAATGATAGAGGGCATCTACGACCCCTTCAATGTTGACAGCTATCGAGAAGGCACGCTGGCACCAGTATTCTTTGGTTCTGCCCTTAACAACTTCGGCGTACAGGAATTGCTTGACTGCTTCGTTGAGATAGCCCCTTCTCCACGTCCTACAAAGGCGGTTGAGAGAATGGTAAATCCTGAGGAGCCTAAGTTTACAGGTTTCATCTTCAAGATTACCGCCAACATCGACCCCAACCATCGCTCTTGTATAGCCTTCTGCAAGGTTTGTTCCGGCAAGTTTGTCCGCAACCAGCCATATCTGCATGTAGGGCAGAACAAGACTCTGCGTTTCTCCTCTCCTACCCAATTCATGGCACAGCGTAAGGAGACTATCGACGAGGCATGGGCTGGCGACATCGTGGGTCTGCCCGACAATGGCATCTTCAAAATCGGTGACACCCTCACCGAGGGCGAACAGCTACATTTCCGCGGACTGCCGTCCTTCTCGCCAGAGATGTTCAAATACATTGAGAACGACGACCCTATGAAGGCAAAGCAGTTCCAGAAGGGACTGGAGCAACTCATGAACGAAGGTGTGGCACAGTTGTTTGTCAATCAGTTCAACGGCCGTCGCATCGTCGGTACCGTGGGACAGTTGCAGTTTGAGGTCATACAATATCGTCTGGAAAACGAATACAATGCCAAGTGTCGCTGGGAGCCAGTACACCTGCATAAGGCTTGCTGGATAGAGAGTGACAATGCTGCCGAGCTGGAAAACTTCAAGAAGCGTAAATATCAATATATGGCGAAAGACAAAGACGACAGGGATGTCTTCCTTGCCGACTCCAGCTATGTCCTTTCTATGGCACAGCAGGACTTTGAGAACATTCGCTTCCACTTCACCAGCGAGTTCTGATGCGTTTTCTCCTCTCCATAGGTTGTAACGTTAATCGCGATGTTCAGATGGCACGCGCTCAGGAGGTCTTGCGAAAGACCTTCCCCGGCATCTCTTTCTCCAAGATTCTTACCAGTCCTGACGACACGAATGCCGGCGACCCCTATTCCAACTGCATAGCGAGGGGCAATACCGACCTCTCCGAGGAAGAACTCTGCCATGTTCTCAAGACTATTGAGCGGCAGTTGGGCAGAACCGAGTCAAAGCATGTCATGATGGACCTTGACCTCTTGCAGTATGGTGATGCCAAGCGTCATCTCTCCGACTGGGAGCGTCCCTACATCAAGGCACTGCTCAGTCCCCTGCTGCTGATTTTCGTTTTCGCCATGGTTTTCGTCAGTACCGCCTTTTCGCACACATTCTCCTCCCCTAACTGGGGGAGGCAGGGAGGGGGCTTCAAGTCGCCACAGGAACTGCTCACCAAGGCGACGGAATATTTTCAGGGAGGCAAATACCATGAGGCGATACTTAATTTCGAGAAGTTGCAACAAGACTACACCCTCACTCCGCGCTATCTTGCCTATCTCGGTTTTGCATATTATAAAGAAGGTAACTACGAAGATGCCGCCAAGACGCTCTTTCCACTTCTGCGCGACACCACAAGCCAATCTACCCTCGCCGCCCTCTCGCCAAAGGAACAGTCAATATATCTCTATGCCTGTGGCGAGAGTCTTTTTCATATAGGCAACTACACTACCTCCCTCGACATCCACAACAGGATGCTTCCACTTGTCAATGGTCTCGACAAAGCCGATGTGCTTTTTCATATCGGCATGGCACATTATATGCAGGGCAACTATGCAGACGCCATTCCGCCACTTGAGGAAGCCCTAAGCCTTTACAAGTCTCTCGCAACAGCAGACGACGAACTCCACAAGGCTCGCCTCAATCAAATCGACACAATGCTGCCGGGGCTGCGGAGAGTAAACCCCTCCCCGACCCTCCCGAGGGAGGGAGATAGTTAAGAGTTAAGTATTGAAACTTGAAACCTGAAACTCTCAATAACATATCTGACACAATAGCGAAACTGAAAACCGTATAATCTTCGTATCTTTGCAGCCAGAATTATTAACTTCATGCAAAGACTATGGATAAAAAAATTCTTCTTTCCCAACTATTTATCTCGTGTGCAACTATCTTGCCACAGACATCAGCTGCTGCTGACAACAATCGTGTCAATGAACTCGTACAGGACTCTCTGACCCTTCAGGCAGCCGTTCGTGGAGCGAAAAGCGTCAACCTGCCACTCTTCCAGACGAAGTTTACGGCAGACCCTGCGCCCCTTGTCGTAGGCGACACCCTGTTTCTCTATACCTCGCACGATGCTTCGCCGGAAGACATTCCCGATTTGAACGAGAAAAATTCCGCCGGCTTCTTCATGTACGACTGGCTGCTGTGGTCCACTACCGACATGGCAAACTGGACGGAGCATGGTGCCGTGGCATCCCTGAAAGACATCCCCTGGCGCAGCCGCGACAACGGTGCCTGGGCAATACAGACCGTTGAGCGCAACGGCAAATACTACCTCTACGCCCCACTCCACGGCCATGGCATTGCCGTCCTCGTTGCCGACACGCCTTACGGTCCTTTCAAAGACCCCCTCGGCAAGCCGTTGGTATGGCAGAGGGAGCACTGGGATGACATCGACCCCTCCGTATTTGTTGACACCGACGGGCAGGCATATATGTACTGGGGCAATCCGCATGTCTATTGTATCAAGCTCAACGAGGATATGATTTCCACCAGCGGCGACATCTTTGTGCTCAACCAGCAGGATGGCGTGATGCGTCCTGTCAAGGAAGAGGGGTCAAAGATAAACCTGCGCATCCCTGGTTCTGAGAAGGCAGAGTGGAGGGTGAAGAACTACCAGGAGGGTCCTTGGTTCTACAAGCGCAACGGGAAATACTACCTCGGCTATGCCACCACCTGCTGTCCCGAGGCGCTGGGCTATGCCATGAGCGACTCTCCCATGGGTCCGTGGGAGTGGAAGAACTATATCATGCGCCCTACCAATCGCGACCGTGGCAACCATCCCGGC
>DJWZ01000075.1 GCA_002449535.1 Prevotellaceae bacterium UBA7017
GCATTCGTAAGCCTATACACCAGACCCTTCTGTAAATAAGCATCGACAGTAGTACCCACACCAAGTTTGAAGTTGGGATACTTTGAATAGTCTATATACTCTTTGAGAGCATTGTAATTGTCCAGATAACGATAATTCTCGTTATTGGGTTTACCTTTCTCAAACAATTCCTGTGCCACAGCAGTCATAGACAAGTTAGCTGCAAGCAAGCAAAACAAGATTTTTTTCATTCTATTTAATTAAACCAGAGTATCTATATCATTTTGTTTTTTAATAATCATCATCTGACAGGTCTGCAGCATCCAGCGACAGGTCCTCAGGGTCTTCTATGGTGGTGCGATAACTTTCTGCCGTCAGTTCATCTTCATCGATATCGTCGAGATCATCTTCATCGGCAACAGAATACTTATACTCCATATCGTCATCATCACCATCATCGCCATCCATATCATCATCAAAGTCTTCATCCTGACTACGACGCTTGCGCCTTCTCTTGCCTTCCTCCAAATCATCTTCTTCATCATTGAAGCGCAGACGAGGTTTGATACTCATAGGCTTCACCTTTGCAAAGATAGCCTCTACCCAGCCACCTTTTTCTATTTCAAGGCAGTCGTATCCGTCGGCTATCTTTAACTCATACATACCCCCTGGGCGTTTGAGCCTTTCTGCCGGCACAACATTGGTAGAAATATCAAATCCTGACAGGATGATATCCTTAACGCCCTGGTTAAGGCTGTCCCATCCTCCACCAAAGTTACGGTCTATGATTTCGAGAAGTTTTGCAGCCGAGATATGGCGGATATTCTCGTATGTCAAATCTGTTACCCTGTTGATAGGCTTTTTCTTAATAGCCCATTTCTGATCCTTGTATTTGATAGGAATAATGCCTACACGCATTCCACGCGCTTCATATTTCTTTTCTATTTCACGCGCCATTCTCCCTTTACCGTCTCCTACGTTTGGAATCTCCTCTACCTCAAAGGCGGTTTTGATAATATCCATGTAGTGTTCAGCATGTTCCTGAGCAGCATCTTCCTTGTCAGGTTTCTGCCACATAAAAAAAATGTCACTCTCCTGCATATCCCAAATAGTTCCTTTGGTAAGGAAGCGCAGGCTCTTTGTATCTTTTGTCTTTTGCATAGTGGACGCAAAGTTAAGAAAAATTCCATAACTCAATGCACATTGTACTTTGCCCCTGTGTCATTTTATACTTTTTTAAGAAAAAACCATTATACACATTTGTGTATGTAGTAAAAATATAGTAATTTTGCGCGCACAATTTTAATTTCAGCACTATGCTTCAACGTTTTTATAAACTTCTCTCTATACTTTTACTGACACTCTTTGCTCTTCCGACGCATGCTGTTTTAAAGGAAGACAGCCTCTCCAGTTCTCTTGCAATCCTTCGTCAGGAGTTGCAAAAGTACCATGATGAGTATAACAGCAAGCAGGAGGAAATGAAGATGGCAGGTCAAGTGGTATTCAAGAGTCTCATGCAGACCATGCAGAGCAGTAACCAGAATGCCCTGATGCTATACTCTCAAAAGGATGGATATGTCTTTGACCTTGCTTATGCATGCCATGAAGCTACAGAGCAATACAAGCAGTTTGAGAAGCACCTGATACCTTTTCATGCCTATGTAGAGAAAAACAATGGAGAGGTAGAGCGTTTCGACAGTCTTATAACGACTCTTCGCTCCATGCCAGTCATGATGCTTAACGAGAGAGGCAAGATAGACAGGAACGTATGCCTGGCCCTTGCCATAAACACCAGGCGCATGGTGATAGAGAGTCGTAACCAGCTGAATGAATACATCACATACTATTCTTCAACGAAAGAGCGTCTGAAGAATCTTAATGACTATGCCAACACGAAGTATGCCGAGATTCAGAATAACATCTTCAAAAACGGTGGTGACAACTATTTCACAATACTCTCACGTTTCGGATACTATATTTCCCAAATGCGCTCCAGCATCGGAGAGAAATACATTCGCTACAACAATATTCGCTCCCAGTGGGACAGCAGATGGATTTTAGGACTTTTCATCGTCATATTGTTCTACGGCATGATAGCCATTATCCTCAATCAGATTATCGTTCGCTGGATAGGTACGAAACTGATACGCAGGGATGCCAGTGATGCTGTCCGTGAATGGTTTATGGCAAAGCGTGCATGCATAATTCTTGCCTCCACAGCTGTAACATTCGCCATTATTCTGGGTATCGTCAAGGCATTCTCCACCCAGAACTTCATAATTATGGCTTCCGGGTTGTTAGTACAGTTTGCATGGCTCATGAGTGTCATCATAATATCCATCATCATTCGTGTGCAGGCAGGAAAGACAATGAACACCCTTTTCCTCTACATGCCTTTGCTCGTAAATGGATTTTTGGTGATTAGTTTCCGCGTAGTGCTGATACCTAATGCCCTTGTCAATCTCATATTCCCCCCTATCCTGCTTATCTGTTGTCTTTGGCAATGGTTCGTACTTCGCAAAGAAATAGATGTTGAGAAGACAGACTTATATTATGCCCATTTCTCACAGATAGTATTTATAGTTTCTTTGGTATGCTCCATAACAGGCTTCACGCTGCTCTCTGTCCAGATATTGATATGGTGGATAATGCAGCTGACCTGCATACTGACCATCACTTGTCTCAGAGACTGGTATAAGGAGTTTTCAAAGAGGAACGAGCTAAACAGCAAGCCAATCAACCAAACTTGGATACATAATTTTATCTACTCTGTCATTTTGCCGACCTCTGCTGTTGCCAGCGTCATGATAAGCCTCTACTGGGCTACAGAAGTCTTCAACCTCAGCGACATGACCCTCAACATGCTGACAAAGGACTTCGTCAACATCAAGAACTTCCGCGCCAGCGTCCTTGATATTGCCATTGTCATTACATTGTGGTTTATATTTAACTACATCAACCGCACGGCAAAAGAAATCATCCTGCAAAGC
>DJWZ01000153.1 GCA_002449535.1 Prevotellaceae bacterium UBA7017
AGAGTCAGGCAATTCCTGCTTAGAGATAACCTTGATAACGTTGAGAGTGTTGTCCTGTGTGTTCTCCTTGATAGCAGATGTAGAGCCCACGCTTACTGAATCAATCTGATTCTGGATATCCATTGGGAAAGCAGTCTTCAGAACTGGTACACCAAGATATGCTATGGAAGAACCAGACTTGCGGATGGTTTCTGCAGGGTCGTTTTCTGTTGCGAGTTTTGCAGCAAAGTTCTTAACTTCGTTGAAAGCAGCAGCACGGTCGTTTGCAGAAGCTGTTACCTTAACGGAAACATACTTGATGTCGCGTGTTTCCTCTGCTTGCTTGAAGCGTGGCTTCAGTTCTTCGTATTTTGCCTTGAGGTCAGACTCTGATACCTCGACATCCTTATCATTGATAGTAGCGTAAGAGAATACACCAAGGTCTATGTTAGCCTCTGTATTGTCTTCGTTGAATAGTTGCTTAGCCTCAATCTTGTTAGAGAAGAATGTAGCACCCAAGAGGGTCTGATACTTCTGGGCAAGAATCTGCTGACGGAGGTTCTTCTCCATAAATGTCCAGTAGCGATAGATAGTACGCATCTGCTCTGCCTGCTGTGGGTTAGAGGTCTGCGCTTTCTTGTATTCGCTCATGAACTGCTTGAGGATGTTTGCATCAAAGCGACCTGTCTGCTGATTGACGAATGGTGTCTGCAGCAACATAGGGTTTGTGCCCTGATTCAGGATGTCGCGAATTTCGTCATCGGTAACCTTCAGTCCCAGTTTCTTTGCTTCGTCAGCAATGAGGACGTTCTGGATGTACTGATTCCATACCATGTCGCGAACCTGATTAAGTTGATCCTCGTTCAGGGTTTCTTGTCCCTGTGTCATTTTGATAACCTCAGTATATTCATCAATGAGGTCCTGATACTCTTGATAGGTGAGTTTCTCGCCTAATACTTCAGCAATCTGCTGACGTTCGTTGTTTCTTGTTGACTCGCATGAACGGAATGCCTCCTCTGCGATAAATGCAAACAAGCCTACGCCGATAATACTTACCAGCAGTGCTCCTTTGCTTCTGATTTTTCCTAATACTGCCATGATTTTATTTTGTTATTGTTTTTTTTTCTGGTTTTATGCATTGTCCTTGCGCGTGTACGTGCAAAAACTGGGCACAAAGGTACATTTTTTTTTCCTAATCACCAAATTTTTCGTCAACTTTTGTGAGTTTGACGAGTTCTATCTTTGTTTTTGTATTCTTTAGAATCTTACATTCCCACCCGTCAAGGGGTACAACTTCGTTCAGTTTCGGGAAATTCTGATATTGTGTAAGGATGAGTCCTCCCAGCGTTTTGTAGTCTTCGCTTTCAGGTAGTTCGATACCTAATGTCTCGTTTATTCTTTCTATTTCGAGACGGGCAGAAACTAAATATCCTCCATCGCTTGTCTGACGGCATACATAGTTCGTGGTGTCGTGCTCGTCTTCTATTTCGCCAATTATTTCCTCTACTATATCTTCCAAAGCCACAATGCCGCTTGTGCCGCCAAATTCATCTACGACGACAGCGATACTCTTCTTCTGTGCCAGGAGGTTTTCCATCAGTTTCTTGACTGCCATTGTCTCGGGCACGAACGATATCTGCTGTATGTGGGTGTTCCATTCCTTGGTAATGCGGAATAGCTCCTGGGTATGGATATAGCCTATGATATGGTCTATGTCTTCGTTGTAAACGATAAGCTTTGAGTTGCCGCTCTCGATGAATTTCTCCTTCAGTTCCTTCAGCGGTGCCGACTTCTCGATGGCATTGATTTCGGTCCTCGGTACCATGCAGTCCCTTACCTTTGTATCTGCAAGGTCTAAGGCATTGTGGAATATCTGTACCTCCGGGTTGTCGCTCTGCTGTACCAGATAGTCCAGTTCCACTTTCGAAAATTCCTCTTTGGGCTTTTCCTGGCTTAAATTTACTCCCAGCAGTTTGAGAAGCCCCTTGGATATCAGCACGCACGCTTTTGATATCGGATATAAGAGGATGTAGCAACAGTACGTCGGTAATGCCAATATGTCAAGCAGGAAGTTTGCATTGTTCTTAAAAATGGTTTTCGGCAGAAATTCCCCCACGAAGAGTACTATGATTGTCGATAGTATGGTGTCTGCCATCAGCCTGAATGCTTCCGGCTCATTGACGAATATAGTGCTGTCGAAAAGCTTGGCAATCAGTATGCCGTAGATGACGAGGGCTATATTGTTGCCGACAAGCATTGTTGTGACAAAGGTGCTTGGATGCATATAGAAATGATCTACTATGCGATGGTTGAGGTTGCTGTTGTCGCCCTTCATCTCGGCAAGCATCCTGTTGCTCGATACATACGCTATCTCCATCCCTGAAAAGAATGCGGAGAAGAGTAATGTTACAAATATGTATATGGCAAGGTCTATGTCCATTCCTATCTTTTTATCTTTGGTAAATTAGGCATTGCGGGACTTCTCTTTGCAGTTACGGTGGTATCTGCTGCCGTAGCAGTGGAATCAGGTCCCTTGTCTTCTTCTCTTATGAAGTTACCCTTTGTATTGGTTACTTTGTAGTGTCTCATTTGTTCGTCGCTCGTGAAGTATGCTCCTTCTATTTCTCTTTCAGGAGTTACGACGTGCGAATACAGGTTTGAATACAGTTCGTGCCTGTTCTGGTCCCACCATAGTTCTTCGCTCCAGAAACGCAGGCCGTCAACGGTCTTTACCCGCACATTGCCTATGAGGTGCCATAGCTTCTGTTGTGTGTAGTTGTAGGCGGTGTCTGCCTGTATGTAGGTCTCTACGTGGAATTTCTCGTCAAACTGTTCCATAAACAGTCCTCTTGGGAAATACCATCGTGGAGGGTTCTTTATCTCGTTTACTTCCCACTTCTCTGCCACGATGCGGTATTTCATGACTCCCGAGTCGGAAACGAGGGTGTTGATGCCGTAGGATATCATTACCGAAACGGAATCTTGCGGGTTGATGGCAGCAGCCGTGTGCTCTTTCTGCTCGGTACATGCGCACAGAACAGACAGAGTGGGGAAAAGTATTAGCGACAGATAATGGGTGATGTTTAGTCGAACTTCCATTTTGCGAACCAGCGTTCATTGAATGTCAATCCCAGGTTGATGCGGAAGGTGTTGTCGCGTATCATTCCTGTTGCATTGGTGTTTACCCATTGGAAGCTGACATTTAGCATTGAGCGGTTGTTATACATATTGATGATAGGAATACCTACACCGGCACTCATGGAAATCTCCCTTGGTCCCTTCTTGTCGTTAATCATCAGGTATGATGTGGCGTATCCCATACCAAAGCGGTATCTTATCCTCTCTTTAAAGGAGCGACCATAGGGGTTCTTGCAATATTGTCCGCCAAAATTTATCTTGTGCCTGTCTTTAAATCCGTCTGTGTCGCCCATCCTCTTGCCGGTCTTCTCGGAAATGTAGTCAACGGGTTTCATTGCCGACCATCCTTGGTAAGTATAGTCTAAAGCAAGGAGCCATTGGTCATTATGCTTCCATGATACGCCGCCTCCGATGCATGTCGGAATCCTCATGGCATTTTGTGCCTTGAATAATGTGGTGTCGTTGACGGCAGACTGTGCGTTTGATGTTATGACCTCGCAATATGGGCTGGTGCCGATGTTGTAGCCTGGTGAGTATGTAAGACCTATTGTCATCAGGTCGGTCTTGTTGAGGGGTAGGGTGTAGGTTAAGCCTAAATCGACCTTCACGGTGCTTATCGTGGCTTTATAGTTTAGTTGCAGTGCCTTGACGTATGCGTCGGTGTATGTGCTGTTAATCTGGTTGTCTATGTTTCCCCACAGATAGTTGACATTCGCACCGATGGAGAAATTCTTGTTTATTGCCCATCCGGCACCCAGGAACAGCGCGTGCAGTCCGCCGCCGCCGACGTTTTGTGTCGTAATGGTTGTCTTGGAGGTCGTTTCAGGATATTGTACGTAGTTGTTGATGATTTTAGACTTTGTACTGTAATCGAATCCTATGACGCTGTATGGCAGGATACCGAGTGACATACCGAGATTTCTCCTTACCCTGAAGGATGCTGCGGCATATTCAAAGCTGGCATCCCTGGCGTTGAGGCTTCTCGTTCCTTGCGATGTCGTCTCCTTGAAGTTGGCTGTCTGCATCGTCATCCCTATGTCAAAGATGAATGTCGTAGAGTCTATCTGGGAGTATGAGGCAGGGTTGAGATAGTTCACCTGTCCCTGTTCCCTGATGCCGATACCCACGCCGTTCATGCCACGGCTCATACCCGTTGACTGGTCGCCTAACAGACCTATGCCATACTGGGAATATGGTGAGCTGGTGTCTCCTTGAGCGTGGAGCGGCGCTGTCTGAAAAGTGAGAATCAGCGTTATGATGGTTGTAAACGAAAAAAGACTTTTTTTCATTATTTTGAGCTGTTTTTTTACAATTTGGCACAAAAGTACAAAAAAAAAGCGTAATTTTGCAGCGTGAAACGAATTATTTTATTTTTTAAGGTTTTTTTTATATGCTTGTGCTTCAATAGCACGGCAAAGGCAGAGTCGTATGATTCCCTGCAAGTGTATCTTCTTACGTGTGAGCCTCACGACGAGATATACAGCCTCTACGGACATACGGCTATTCGTGTGGTAAATCCACAAAACAATATGGACATCGCCATAAACTATGGTGCCTTCGACTATACGTCAAGCAATTTCGTACTTCGTTTTGTCTTCGGGCTTACCGACTATATGATGATGCTTACCACGTATGACGAGTTCCTGCGGGAATACCGCTATTTCGGCAGTGCTGTCCATCAGCAGCATATCAATATGTCGGCAGAGGAAAAGCGCGTCTTTATGGCTGCGTTGGCAGAAAGTGCCAAGCCTGAGAATATTACGTATCGTTACAACTATTTCTATAATAACTGCACTACAAAGGCTCGCGACATTATCTGGGGAGCCGTCGAGGGCGAAAAGGTCATAGAAGGGTCTGCTCCGGAAGAGCGGCTGTCTTACAGGGAGTTGATACATCAGAAGACTGCCGGCTCCCCTTGGGCAGAGTGGGGAAATGACTTCCTGCTCGGAGTGTTGGCAGATGTGAAGACTACCGACTATGAGGCAGAGTTTATCCCTGACCGCCTCATGCGTGACTTCAACCATACCGTCGTCGTAGATTTCGAAGGCAAGAAGCGCAGGCTCGTCGATGAAGACGTCGTAGTCCTTCAGTCCGGAACGCCCCACTTCGAGCCGATGAAGGGCTTTCCCCTGCGTCCCCTCGATGTCTTCGGCATCCTCTCTATCGCCATTATCCTCTGGAGCATCGCAAAAGGATTCTTCGACAAGCGAAGCGGCAAAGCCGATTTCTTCATCCGTCACTCTTCACTCTTCACCTACCTAATCTGCTGCCTCTATGCCGTCCCAGGAATACTGCTGTTCTGCATGCTCTTCTCGCAGCATCCTACCGTTTCCCTTAATTTCCAGATGCTGATATTCAACCCGCTTCTCTTCTGGCTTGCCCATCCCAAGTGCCGGGTAAAGCGTCGCTGGGAGATAGTGCTTGGCTGCGCGGTGTTGTTCCTCGTGCTGGGGCTTGTGCAGACCTATGCCGAGGGAGTCTTGATGCTTGGCTTCGCCCTCGGATGCCTCGCCCTGTCGAATATGAAGTTTCCTCCTTCCCTCGGGAAGGTCGGGATGGGGTCACTCTTACCTCTTACCTCTTGCCTCTTACTTCTCGCCTCCTGTCACAGTTCTTCAAAGGTGGCGGGAGACGATGTATATGGCGTCGGTAATGAGCAGAAATACAAGAAGATTGCCACCCGCCCTGCCAAAACCGGTAAGGTGAAGACCGATGCCATCCTTTCTCAGGCAATGTCGCTCCTCGGCACAAAGTATCGCAGCGGCGGCGCAGACCCCAGAGGGTTCGACTGCTCCGGCTTCACCAGCTATGTATATGGCATGAACGGCATCTCCATAGGACGCTCCTCCCGCGACCAGTTTGCCCGCAACACCCCCATCAAGCGCAGCCAGATACGCCCCGGCGACCTCGTATTCTATTCTGGCAGCAGGATAGGCTCCGGCGTAGGACATGTGGGGATAGTGACGGATGTAGATAAGTCTGCCGACACTTTCCTCTTTATCCATTCCAGCAGCAATGGCGGCGTGGTAATCACCAGTTCTACAAACGCCTATTACGCCCAGCGTTACCTCGGTGCAAGAAGAGTGGAGTGAGGGCCCCAAGCCCCACCCCGACCCTCCCCAGTTGGGGAGGGAGAAGTGAAGAGCGCAGGATGCTTGATTGCATGCTGCGCTCTTGTTTAGTAATTGGGCTTGTTGGTTCTATTGGGCTTATGAGCCCTATATGCCCTATAAGCCCTATGTGCCTTATCCCCCTCCCCAACTGGGGAGGGCTGGGGTGGGGCTTTACTCTTTCGGAAACTCCCCGTTCAGTATATAGTTCACGATATACATCACGTCCGGCATGCCGACTTCGCCATCAAGGTTAGCATCGGCTGCCTCCGTGTTGAACGAAGCGTCAGGAGTGCCCAGTATGTAGTTCACTATGAACATCACATCCGGCATGCCAATCTCGCCGTCATCGTTCGCGTCACCGCGAAGGACTGGCTCGCTGCCGGCATATACATGCCACTTGCTGCCGTCATAATACCATGGTGTCCATCCCTTTACCTTTACTGCAGCTACCTGCGTTGTAGTCATTACATTCTGCTCGTTCTCATTATAAATGACCAGCATTGTGCCGCTACTTGTGTTTGGCATACTTGCAATCAGCGCATCCATCGCTGTACCCTTTATCTGGTTGCTGTAGCTGTCCAGCTGTGTCAGTGCCGTATTCTTCGACACATCGAGCGCGGTAAGCTGGTTGCTTTGGCACCATAGCGATGTCAGTGCCCTATTCTTCGACACATCGAGTGCGGTAAGCTGGTTGCTGTGGCAGTACAGCCCTGTCAGTGCCGTATTCTTCGACACATCGAGCGCGGTAAGTTGGTTGTAGTAGCATTCCAGCGATGTCAGTGCCGTACATCCCGACATATCGAGCGTGGTAAGCTGGTTGCTGTAGCAGGACAGCGATGTCAGTGCCGTACATCCCGACATATCGAGCGTGGTAAGCTGGTTTTCATAGCAGGACAGCGATGTCAGTGCCGTATTCTTCGACACATCGAGCGCGGTAAGCTGGTTGCTGGAGCAGTCCAGCCATGTCAGTGCCGTATTCTTCGACACATCGAGCGCGGTAAGCTGATTGTAGGAGCATTGCAGCGATGTCAGTGCCGTACATCCCGACATATCGAGCGCTGTAAGCTGGTTTTCGTAGCAGTGCAGCCATGTCAGTGCCGTACATCCCGACACATCGAGCGCGGTAAGCTGGTTTTCGTAGCAGTGCAGTATTGTCAGTGCCGTACATCCCGACATATCGAGCGTGGTAAGCTGGTTGTTGTTGCATTCCAGCGATGTCAGTGCCGTACATCCCGACACATCGAGCGCGGTAAGCTGGTTGCTGTAGCACCACAGGTATGTCAGTGCCGTACATCCCGACATATCGAGCGCGGTAAGCTGGTTGATGTGGCAGTCCAGCTGTGTCAGTGCCATATTCTTCGACACATCGAGCGTGGTAAGCAGGTTGCTGAAGCAGGACAGCATTGTCAGTGCCGTATTCTTCGACACATCGAGCGCGGTAAGCTGGTTGTTGTAGCAGTAAAGCTCTGTCAGTGCCGTATTCTTCGACACATCAAGCGCAGTAAGCTGGTTTCCGCCGCAGTCCAGCGATGTCAGTGCCGTACATCCAGACACATCGAGCGCGGTAAGTTTGTTGTAGGAGCAGGACAGTGATGTCAGGTTCGTAAAGAACTCTATGCCTTTCAAACTGCTGATAGCCCCAAGTGAGTAATAAGTCCCGGATACATCAATCTTCGTTACACTGGCAATCTCTGTATCAGTCAATACTCCATCGCTGCCATAACTCTGAGAGAGTACCCAGTTACGGAAATTCTCGTCAGGAAAGTTCGTTTCATTGACGGCTACATCTGCCCACGATGTTGCGGTTACAAGCATAATGACCAACGAAAGTAGTAAACGTTTTGTCTTCATAATGATGATAATTTAAAGTCTATTAATATTTATTGTTGTCTTTGTTTAGGTCGTGAAGAAAGTGAAGGTGTGTATGTATAGGTTATGAGCATTTTCGTAGGGGGAGGTTTGGAGTTTCTTTATGGTGTCCTCTCGTGTTGGTTAGACCAATCGTCAAGCGTTTGCTGAGTGATGTTATTGTCCTGTTGGAACTTGACCAAAAGATTATCAGCTTTCTTACGGTAGAACTGGAGCAATATATCTTGCAATTCCTGTTGCTCCTGCTCTGTGTCTATATACGACATCAAACTCAGGACGTTGATTTGTGCGGGGGTAACTGTGTCGTTACCATGATTTTATTTGTTTTAGAATGTTCCGGTTGCAAAAGTAATAAAAATATTTTATCTGCCAAATAAAAAGCCCGTTTTTTCAAATCTTGCAGATGTTGACAATCGTCATCATCGCTTTCTCCATTGTCTGGATGCTGACGTGTTCGTCGGGCCCGTGGAAGTCTGTTGCCCCTGTGAAGATGTTGGGGCAGGGGAGTCCCATGAATGACAGCTGTGCCCCGTCCGTGCCGCCGCGTATCGGCTGCACCTTGGGCTCTACTCCGGCATCCAGCATAGCCTGCTTCGCACGTTCTATTATATTTATATGGGGAGCAATCTTCTCGAGCATGTTGTAATATTGGTCGGCAACGACACACTCGCAGGTTCCCTCGCCGTATTTGCTGTTTATCACCTCTGCAATGCCTTGTATGAAAGCCTTTCGCTTTATGAAGCTCTCACGGTCGTGGTCGCGGATGATGTAGTTGAGGCGGGCTTCCGAGCAAGAGCCCTCGATGTTCGTGAGGTGCCAGAAACCCTCATACCCCTCCGTCTGCTCAGGGGTTTGCTCTGTCGGCATCATGCTGACAAATTCCGTCGCTATGCGTCCGGCATTTATCATCCTGCCCTTGGCATATCCCGGGTGAATGCTAAATCCCTTGATGGTAATCTTTGCCGAGGCGGCATTGAAGTTCTCGTACTCCAGTTCCCCCTCGCCTCCGCCGTCAATGGTGTAGGCAAAGTCGCAGCCGAAGCGCTTCACGTCAAAATGATGTGCTCCAAGCCCTATCTCCTCGTCGGGATTAAAGCCGATGCGTATCGTGCCGTGGGGTATTTCCGGATGGTCTCTGAGGTAGCACATCGCCTGCATTATCTCCGCTATGCCCGCCTTGTCGTCGGCACCGAGAAGGGTTTGCTCCGCTGAGCCGGGAGCGTTCGCACGAATAATGTCCTCGCCCGTCTTGTCGTCGTGGGTAATGTATGCCCTGATGTTTGCCCCAGAGCAATCGGGAGAAGTGTCGTAGTGGGCTATGAAGCCTATTACGGGCACCCCTTCCGTGTCTGTGTTTGCCGGCAGGGTAGCATATAGGTACCCCATGTCATCGAGCACCACGTCACTCAGCCCCTCTGCTATCATTTCGTCGCGCAGGTAGCGTGCAAAGACAAGTTGCTTTGCCGTGCTGGGTGTCGTCTGCGCACTCTCGTCTGACTGCGTGTCAAACGTGGTGTATTTTATGAATCTGTTTACGAGATTGTTGTGCATGGAAATGGATTAGAAGTAAGAGGTGAGAGGTAAGAGGTAAGAGGGAAGAGGGAAGAGGTGATTGCCTCAGACCTCAGACCTTTGACCTTCAATTAAGAATTCTCTGTTTCTTCTTTGGACTCTTTCGCTTCCTTTGTTTCCTTTGTTTGAGGAAGGTCGGGGAGTACCTTTATCTTTGCTTCCAGTTCTTCGCAAAGTTCCACGTTGTCCTTCAGCAGCCTGATGCATGCATCGCGACCCTGTGCCAGTTTCGACTGTCCGTAAGAGAACCATGAACCGGTCTTCTTGACAGCACCTTTACGTACTGCCAAGTCGAGGATTTCGCCCACTCTGCTGATGCCGGTACCATACATGATGTCAAATTCGCATTTGCGGAATGGAGGAGCCACTTTGTTCTTTACTATCTTCACCTTGGTGAGGTTGCCTATTATCTCGTCACCATTCTTTATCGGAGTAGCCTTTCTGACGTCGATGCGCACGGAAGCATAGAACTTCAGGGCATTACCGCCGGTAGTTGTCTCAGGATTGCCAAACATCACGCCAATCTTCTCACGCAGCTGGTTGATGAAGATACAAGTGGTATTTGTCTTTGAAATGGTGGATGTCATCTTGCGCAGAGCCTGTGACATCAGTCTTGCCTGCAGACCTACCTTGTTGTCACCCATGTCACCTTCTATCTCCGCCTTTGGCGTAAGGGCGGCAACAGAGTCGATGACGATGATGTCAACGGCAGCTGAGGAAATGAGCTGGTCGGCAATCTGCAGAGCCTGTTCTCCGTTGTCAGGCTGTGAGATGAAAAGGTTATCGACATCCACTCCCAAGTTGGCAGCATAGAAGCGGTCGAAGGCATGCTCGGCATCTATGAAGGCTGCAATGCCGCCAGTCTTCTGCACCTCTGCCATAGCGTGGAGCGCAAGGGTCGTCTTACCAGAAGATTCCGGACCATATATCTCTATGATACGTCCCCTTGGGTAACCACCCACGCCAAGGGCAATGTCCAGTCCTAAGGAACCAGATGGTATCACCTCAACGTTTTCTACTTTCTCGTCGCCGAGTTTCATGATAGCACCCTTGCCGAAATCTTTTTCTATTTTCGCCATCGCAGCGGCGAGTGCCTTGAGTTTGTTTTCGTCTGCCATTGATTTATTATAGCTTATTGAATATTCGTAGTTATGATATTTTTAATTATGCGTTATGCATTGCCTTACAGTTCCAAGTCTTCGTTAAACACTTCGTGCCAAGGCAGTCCCTGCTTGTTCAGCTGCTCCATGAATGGGTCTGGGTCAAAGTCTTCCACGTTCCATACTCCAGGCTTCTTCCAAAGCCCCTTTGCAAACATCATGGCACCAATCATAGCCGGTACGCCAGTAGTGTAGCTGACGCCTTGCATGCCTGTCTCCTGATATGCTGCCTGGTGGCTGCAGTTGTTATAGACGTAGTAGGTCTGCTCCTTGCCGTCCTTTATGCCACGAATGCGGCAACCGATAGACGTCTCTCCCTCATAGTTCTCACCGAGGTCCTGTGGGTTGGGAAGTACAGCCTTCAGGAACTGCAGGGGTACGATGTTCACCTTTACGGTCTTTCCGGAGCCGTCGGCAAGCGGTGCCTCGTATGTCACGTCGTCGATTCTTGACATGCCGATGTTCTGTATTACGTCGAGATATGTCAGGTACTGCTGTCCGAAGGTCATCCAGAAGCGTGCCTGCTTTATGGTAGGATAGTTCTTCACGAGACTCTCCAACTCCTCGTGGTGCATCAGGTACGACTCTCTCGGACCGATGTTTGGGTAGGTGAGAGCCTTGTGAACCTCCAGCGGCTCTGTCTCCAACCATTGTCCGTCTTTGTAGTAGAGACCCTTTTGGGTGATTTCTCGTATGTTTATTTCCGGATTGAAGTTTGTCGCGAAAGCCTTGTGGTGGTTTCCTGCGTTGCAATCTACTATGTCCAGATAATGTATCTCGTCAAAGTGGTGCTTTGCAGCATAAGCCGTATAGACACCGCTCACGCCTGGGTCGAAACCGCAACCGAGGATTGCTGTCAGCCCAGCCTCTTTGAAGCGGTCCATATAAGCCCATTGCCAAGAGTATTCGAAGTGTGCTTCGTCACGTGGCTCGTAGTTCGCCGTGTCCATGTAGTTCACGCCACATGCCAGGCAGGCATCCATGATGGTGAGGTCCTGATACGGCAGTGCCAGATTCAGGCACAACTCTGGCTGATGTTCCTTGAACAATGCCTTCAGCTGCTCTACGTCGTCAGCATCCACCTGTGCCGTCTTGACACTGATGCCATATTTTTCTTTCAGCACCTTTGCCAGTTCGTCACATTTCTCTTTCCGTCTGCTTGCTATTATGAAGTCGGTGAAGACGTCTGAGTTTTGTGCAATCTTGTGGGCAGCAACGGTAGCGACGCCGCCAGCACCAATCATAAGTATTTTCATCTTTCTTGTTTTTTTATAGAATCTATTTTTGCCTGAGCCTTGCTTGCCTCTGCATTGGCAGCAATGGCGTTCTCCTTGCGATGGAATCCTATCCGTTCTCCGTTCTGCATCATTATGAGCGAATCGTTGTCCATATATACGAAGTCCAAGGTGTCCATCTTTATCTCCAGTGGAGCCTGTATGTCGGAATCCTTGGAAGGCTTTGGCTCTGCCGATACCAGTATCAGCCTTCCGTTAAGCATATACCATTTTCTGTAGCGTTTCACCTTCGGATATTCTACTGGTGAGTCCGACTGCAATGTGTTTGTCGAGTGAACATATCCCACTGCCTGTGCCTGATGGGCGCGCTTGAGGGTGAAGCCATATTCGCGTGGCACCAAGTATGTCTGCTTTATAGAGTCGGGCATTTCTGCCATCATGCGCTTCTGCATTCTCGGGCTCATGCTCTGCAGGTCCTTCATCACGGGGATAACCGGATATGTCCATGTGCCCTTCAGCTGGTCAAGGTTTACAGCCATGGTCACTACCGTCGTGTCTGACTTGTCCCTCATGATGCCTATCCAGTCGCCGATGGTCGGCTGTCCGATTATGCTATGGCTTTCATGGGCGTCTATGCAGTCGTATGTTACAGGGTCGCCCGCAAAAGGCCACAGTACGATGACGGAATCGGTGGTGCCGTCGCAGACGAGACCATATATCATGGAGTCACCCTTTATGTCCACCTCTATATCCTGAAAGCCGGCAGACATATCTTCCTGCTGCTTTTTCTTGGAGCAACTGAAGAACAGCAGGCAGACAATCCCTATTAGTGGTAGTATCTTTCTCACTTTATATCAATTATGAATTATTTTTTGACTTTCCGAGCTGCAAATTTACACAATTATTTTCATCCGTGCAAGTTTTTAACTTTCGTTTTTAATTCCAGCTTTTAACTCCCCTTTTAACTCCTGCTTTTAACTCCCCTTTCAGTTATCAATCTGAAACAGCGGGTCCTCCGGCATTACCATCACAGGCTTCTGCTCAGCCTCTTTCAGCAGGTCGGCAGAAACATACTGCTTATCTACCACCAGTCGGAACATATATTCCCTGAACCAACGGTCTGTCATGATGAGGCAGCCAGCCTGTCCGCTCGCTGTTCCCCAGGAGTTTTCCACCTTCCACTTTCGTGGCTTGCCCTCGGCATCTAAATCTACGGCAGATAGTGTCATGGCATGCGTTGAGCCGCTGTCGAATGTTGCTATGCGTTCAGCCTTCGTCATGTTGAAAGTGGTGTTGAAAAGAGTTGCATAGTCGTAGTTCTCCGTGTCTAAGAATCCGCGCTTGCGGTCCAGCTGCTTGCCAACGTCATACGAACTATACATCTTTCGTCCGTCCTTCAGCGACGCTATAGCCAGTGCCGTTATCTCCTCCATTGGCAGGTTCAGGTATTTCCAGTTGTGCCCGTCATAGGTGTGGCGGTCGTATTCCACCTCGTAAGTCTTGTGATACGGCCGTCTGGGGTCGTTCATCACCATTATGAATGTGCCGTTCAGCGGCTTGCCGACAGTTTCCTGGTAGAAGCTCTTTGGCGTAAAATGCCTTGCCTCGCCCTTCGGCTTGCCGTCCTTGTCGGTAAAGGTATAGGTAAATTCCTTTACAGGTTCCCCTAATGTCAGGCACAGCATGCCATATATCGTGCTGAGCATCTCCGTCTTGCGGTTTTGTATAGCCTTTGCCGATGTCTTGCTGGCAGCCATTTCGTACAGTTCCAGCCCAAACTCCCTCAGCTTCGATGATATCAGTCGTGCCATGCGGCTGGTATTCTCTGCCGAATATGTCTCTGGCACTACGCTCTGCGGCACCAAGCCATATTTCTCTGCCAAGTCTGCAACGCCACAGAATGTTCCTCCGTCGTTGATGGGGTGCTTGAAGAAGAACTGCAGTCGCAGGTCGTCAAACGGCTTCTGGGCGTTGTCCAGTACCCCTTGCAACATCAGGTTTGCCTTCTCCAGCTGGTCGTAGAAGAAAAGGTAGTCCTGCGAGAATTCTACCGCCAGGGTGTCATTATGGTGTTTTGCAAAGTTAGAGCGCAGCACGTTCAGCCCTGAGAACATCCAGCATCGTCCGCTCTGCTTCTGGTCGTGGATGCTCTGCTTCGGCGTCTCAATAGAGAAGTGCGTATCTACCGCTCCTTGGTTCTTGTAGTTCTTAGACAGGTCGTCAATAGAGTTGGAGGCAATGGCGTTAAACAATGCCTTGCTTGCCGGATTGGCAGCCTGCTGCTTTTCCATCTGTTGCAGCATCTGTGTGCTGATGCCGCCGCTTTTCTGTGCTGGGGCAGCAATAGAGCATGCCAACAGCCCCACAATAATCGTTGCTTTTATTGGTCTTTTCATATTCATGATTTTTTTCGGTTACAAAGATAGTGTTTTTTCGTGAGAAAACAAGCGGAAAGTCGATAAAGTGTTCAGATACTGCTGTTTTTATTAACGAAATTCGGCTTCGGCATGTGTTTTTTGTGTGTTTCGTTGTCAGTTTTCACTTATGGATTATGATTTTATCTCGTCGGCGGAAGAAAATTTGCACGTCGGCGGACGCGATGGATTTTGTCCGCCTGCCAATTTACTACAGTGCACTGGAAAACTTTTTGCACTGCACTGCAGGAATTCCTACTCTGCACTGCAGTAAATTCTTCTCAATTACCAGTTTTTTTGCCTTTACTAAACGTGAGGTTAGGGGAGAATGCTTTTTTTCTTTTTCGTATTAAACTTATCAAAACTGTGTGCGTCATAAAAAGCAGTTATGAAACACATTATTGCTCTATTATCATTCTTTCTTACGCTCTGTCCGATGATGGCATCGGCACAGGAAGCGGATTCTGTTCAGGTAGCACAACCTGCTAAGAACCGCGCCATCACGGGTACTCTCATTGACAAGGAGTCAAAGGAGGGCGTCATGCAGGTGACGATACAGCTGCTGAAGGCTGCTGACTCTACTTACGTGGCAGGAACCGTCAGCGACATGGACGGACATTTTTCTGTAAAGGCACCGGAAAATGGCAAGTATATCCTCAAAATGAGTGTCATTGGCTACAAGACAATCCTGAGAGACATCACCATCAGCGACGATAATGATTTTGCCTTCGGAAGGGTGAACATGGAGACGGATGCGGTATTGCTGAAGGAAGTCATTGCCAACGGTGTTGCTGCAAAGGTGGTAGTGAAGGAGGATACCTTCATATATAATGCTGCTGCATACAGGACACCGGAGGGCTCGGTAATAGAAGAACTGGTGAAACGTCTGCCTGGTGCGCAGATTGATGATAGTGGAAAGATTACCATCAATGGCAAGGAGGTAAAGAAGATAATGGTTGACGGCAAGGAATTCATGACTGGCGACACGCAGACGGCTTTGAAGAACCTGCCTACATCTATTATAGAAAAGGTGAAGGCTTATGACGAGAAGAGTGACCTTGCAAGGATGACCGGTGTTGATGACGGCGAGGAGCAAACCGTGCTGGACTTTGGTATCAAGAAGGGCATGAACAAGGGCTACCTGACTAACATCGACTTGGCGATTGGTACAAAGCATAGGTATGCTGAGCGCGTGATGGGTGCGTACATGAAGGATAATAGCAGAATAATGGTGTTCGGCAACATGAACAATACTGGCGACAGAGGCTTCGGAGGTCGTGGTGGCGGCGGTGGCAGCAACGGACTGTCTGCTCCAAAGATGTTCGGCTTGAACTATAACTATGAGATAAAGGATAAACTGAAGGCGGATTTCTCTGTAAGATATAACCATAATGATACAGACAACAACACAATCACATCGACGGAAAACTTCGTATCGAAGAGTGGGTCGTTCGGTAATAGCATAAGCCAGAACTACAGCCGCTCTAACTCTTGGAACATGAACGGACGACTGGAATGGAAGCCTGATACGATGACTACCATCCAGATACGCCCAAGCTTCAGTGCCAACAAGAACGACGGCAGGTCGCGTAGTGTCAATGCCACCTTCAACAGAGACCCTTACAGCTTTGAGGGAGTGACAGACCCTATGGACAGCGTAATGATGAATGCCATAGAAAGGGCGACACCTTACAAATTCCGCGTAAACCGCAGGGAGAACAAGTCGCTGAGCTATGGTACAAGCACTTCTTTCAACGTTAATGCTACGGTAAACAGACGTCTCTCGTCGCGTAACAACAGCCTTACATGGCAGGGACGCTATTCTACCAGCAACAGCGACAATGAATCATTGAGCACTCAGTTTGTGGAACTGTATTTGCAGAATGACTCATCATACTACAGAAACAGGTACAACGTGACACCTTCGAAGAGTTGGGACTTCCAGACTTCGCTGTCATATACCGAGAGGTTGTCAAAATTCTCTTTCCTTGTATTCCGCTATATGTATAAATATAGCAACAGGACGAGCGAGAGATCTACTTATGACTTCAGTAAGGAATTGTATGACGACAATTTTCAGCCGATTTTCAATCCAGATGATTTCATGGCTCGTATTCCTTGGATGATGGAGTATCGTACATTCGGAAACTATGTGGGAATGTATCAGCCGCTGAATTCTTCCTCTATTTTCTATGACAAGGACCAGAGCCGATATTCGGAATATGATAACTATACTCATGAGTTGGAACTGACTTGGCGCAGAACGACAAACAACTATAACCTCAATTTGGGCGTGATGTTTCAACCTCAGAGTCAGAAGCTGACTTATCAGCACTTGGGACTGGACACTATCGCAAAGAGGTCTGTCAGCAACATCACTCCAACCCTGGACTTCAGATACCGCTTCAACAAGCAGAAGAGCCTCAGGCTGAACTATCGCGGACGTACCAGTCAGCCGTCAATGGAGAATATGCTGCCTATAGTAGATGATACCGACCCGCTGAACATCAGCATGGGTAACCCTTACCTCAAGCCGTCATTTACGCAGGACTTCTCACTGAGGTATAACAACTACATACAGAGCCACTTCAACAGTATCATGGCGTTCATAAACTATAGCAATACCAGAAACAGCGTCTCCAACATGGTGACATACGACGACAAGACGGGCGGACGTACCACGCAGCCACAGAATATCAACGGTAACTGGAATATCAACTCGGCATTTATGTATAATGCGTCTATAGATACTACCGGCGTGTGGTACATCAACTCTTTCAGCAATGTGAGGTATGTAAACAGCGTCAACTACGTAAATCTTGACAAGGATGATACGGCTGAGAAAAACTATACCCGCACAACGACCTTGGGACAGCGTCTGGGACTTAGCTACAGAAATGAATGGCTGGAAGTAGAACTGAACGGTCAGGTGGACTATACCATCAGCAAGAACAAGTTGCAGCCAAATTCAAACATGAATACTTGGAACTTCCAATATGGTACTGACATCACCATTACAGCCCCCTGGGGAACAGGCTTCTCTACAGGTGCCCACATGACATCAAGGCGTGGATATGCTGATGCTGCTGCCAATACTAACGAGTTTATATGGAATGCGCAGATTTCTCAGAGTTTCCTCGAAGGAAAACCGCTTACGGTATCTTTGCAGTTCTATGACATACTGAATAGGAGGAGCAGCTTCTCAAGAGCTATCGATGCTAACTCAAGACGTGATACTTGGTATAATAGCATCAACAGCTACGCTATGCTTCACGTTATCTATCGCTTCAATGCCTTTGGCGGCAAGGAGGCTCGCCAGCAGCAACGTGGTGAAGGTGGCAGAGATGGAGGCAGAGAAGGTGGTAACCGTGGAGGCGGTATGAGAGGCGGACAAGGTGGCTTCGGAGGCGGAGGCTTCGGAGGCGGTGGCTTCGGTGGAGGAAGACGCTTCTAAGAGAGGTGAGAGGTAAGACTTTAGACCATTAACAATAAAAAAGTCCGACATTTGCCGGACTTTTTTATTTTCTGTTGAATTGATTCATCGTAACATCAACTCCTGCAAGGACGAAGGATTTTATGATTTCTTCGGAGGTCTTGATGACAGGCTCCAGAATAGTTTTCTCTTCGTCTGAGAATTTTCCCAGCACATAGTCAATCTGCTGCCCTCGGGAGAAGTCACTGCCGATGCCTATACGGAGGCGGGCATAGTCCTGTCCGATGAGCTGCTGGATGTGTCCCAAGCCGTTGTGACTACCGCCAGAGCCTTTTCCCCTAAGGCGGAACTTTCCCTGTGGAAGGTCTTTGTCGTCAACAATGACGAGAAGGTTCTCATTGGGGATGTTCTCCTTCTCCAACCAATAGCGAACAGCATTGCCGGAGAGGTTCATAAAGGTGGTAGGCTTCAGTAGAAACAGCTTGCGACCTCGCACGGAGGTTTCTGCAAGAAAGCCAAAACGCTTGTCCTGAAACATAGCGTCTTGGCTTTTTGCAAACGCGTCAATCACCATCCAACCGACGTTATGACGCGTTTCGTGATATTCAGGTCCGGGATTACCGAGACCTACAATGAGATATTTCTCCATTATGAAGCGGCATCCTCAGCAGCAGCGGCTGACATAGCAGCACGTGTCATCTTCACAGAGCATACGATAACCTCTGGAGCGGTTGCAATGGTGATGCCTTCGTAAGAAAGGTCGCCAACCTTGATAGACTTACCGATTTCGAGCTTTGTAACGTCAACGTCAAGCTTCTCAGGAATCTGCTTGTATGGAGCTGTAACCTTAATCTGACGGATAGAGAGTGACATGCGACCACCAAGGCGTACACCGGCAGCAAGACCAACGAGGTTAACAGGAATACCTACTGTGATAGGCTTCTCTGGTGTTATCTCGAGGAAGTCAACGTGCAAAGGTGCATCTGTTACTGGGTGGAACTGCATCTCCTTTGTGATAGCCATGTGGCTTTCACCGTCGATGTTAAGATTGATGACATAGATGTGAGGAGTGTAGATAGCCTTGCGGAGCTCTGAGAAAGGAATAGAGAAAGCTAATGCCTCTGGCAAACCGTTCTCACCTTTTTTCTCACCATAAAGGTTACATGGTACAAGACCTTCCTTACGCATCAAACGTGATGCTCTCTTACCTGTTTCGGTACGCTTGGTACCTGAAAGAGTGATTTCTAACATAACTTGTGTTACTCTAAATTAAGTTGATAAAATGCTTAATTCACCATCACACGGATGCTTCAAAAAGCAACTTTTTCTTTAAAAGTGGGTGCAAAGGTAATATTTTTTTGCAATATATACAAGTTTTTGCGGAAAAAATATGAAAAAGGTTATACTAAAGCTTGCTGAAATTCCATCTCTTTGCTTTTCTTTGTACCTTTGCAACATGATAAATCGCGATCTTATACGTATTAAAGTAGTTCAGTTGGTTTATGCCTATTCCCAGAATGGTGAGCATGATATGACAAAGGCTGACAAGGAATTGATGTTGTCGTTGTCAAAAGCATACCAACTATACAATGACCTCCTCCTACTCATTTGCGCTGTCACGAAGATGGCTCGCAAGCGTTATGACATTATCTATACCAAAGCAGAACGCGAGGGTAGGGAATTACCACAAAATGCCTTTATTTATAACAAATTCGCATTGCAGCTGGCGGAAAATACCCAGTTGCGCAATTTCGTGGAGACAAACGGGGACATTTGGGAGCA
>DJWZ01000016.1:0-1577 GCA_002449535.1 Prevotellaceae bacterium UBA7017
CGGCAGGAGGAGCATAGGCATCAGAATGAATGCGGGAATGAGGAATATGAGACCGCGAAGCAGCATATACACCGTAGCGCGGGTGTTCTGCTCAATGGATTGGTAGTATCCGATGATGGCAACATTCAGGGCAAAGAATATTGCCGAGGCAGCAAACAGGGGAAGTCCTGCCGTAGCAATCTCATAGGGTCTGGTTCCAGCATGCAGGAAGAGTCCGATAAGGGGCTTTGCTCCAAGTGTCAGCACCGCCGTTGCCAACAGTCCGCAGATGGTTGCAGTGCGCAGGCTTAGCCTGAAGGCTTCACGGACTCGGCTGTCGTTGCCTGCACCATAGTTGAAACTGATGATAGGCTGTGCCGACTGCGCGACGGCATTGTTTACCATGAAGACTATCGGATAGAGATAACATGCCACGCTGAAGGCTGCTACGCCGTCTTCTCCCAGTTCCCTGATAAAGACGTAGTTGCCTGCAAGCAGTATCATTGACATCGCCAGTTCGCCCAGCATAGAGGAGAAGCCGCTGCGAGCCATATACCAGATGTTTCGGGTTGTAAGGTAAGCACTGGTAAGACTGAGTTTCAGGCGGCGGATATGAAGTGTCTGTGTACGGAAAAGCATATACCATACCACCATTCCGGAGGCTACGGCACAACAGAGCGTTGAGGCAAGGGCACTGCCTGCAATACCCATATGCATGGGAAAGACAAAGAGCCAGTCAAGAAAAATGTTCAGGATGCCAGGTATAATCTCCAATGAAGCAGCGTATTTCGGAGAGCCGTCAAGGCGAATGACGAAAGTGCCAACCATCTGGCTGATGATGAATATGCAACCAGGAAGTATGAAGAGCAGATACTCCAATGCCAATGGCATGAGGGCATCGCTGCATCCCATCAGTCGTAGAAAGGGC
Source organism: Prevotellaceae bacterium UBA7017 (assembly GCA_002449535.1). Lineage (GTDB taxonomy): Bacteria > Bacteroidota > Bacteroidia > Bacteroidales > Bacteroidaceae > Prevotella. The sequence continues at coordinate 908 of DJWZ01000016.1, forward strand.
ACTCGAAAGACATAAACCAAAGCGGCAAAAACGGTCATCAGCAGCGAAGCAACCTCAAGTGCCTGGGTGATATTGATATCTGCTGCCTTGTTATTGCCCTGCGACAGATGGATGCTCGCCACGACTGATACGCCCACACCAAACATCAATGATATGCCTGTGGTCATCAGGAACAGCGGCGCTACAATATTGATTGCCGCCAACGCATCGCTGCCCACCCCCTGTCCGACGAAGATACCATCGGCTACCGTGAAAAGAGATGCAAACACCATAGACAGCAACGTTGGGAAGAAGATGCTGTGAAACAACGGCTCTATCTTCGCCTTACCAAAGTCTATGCTGTCCCTTTTCAGGTTTTTCATCTTTTTTGCCATAAATACCAACCGTTTTTTCTTTAGTATTTCCATTGTTATATATAGCGACTGCAAAGGTACTTCTTTTTTTTGATATAACAAAATATATTACCCCAAAATGGATACTGCGAAAATTATCAGTATTCCGCCATTTGGAGGGAAACACCAAGGTGATGGAAGACATCTTCAGTTACTGCCTACGAATTAGGCAAGCGTCTTGTCAGCAAGTGTTAGGTAATAGGTCCTATTCCGAAGGGTCTCACCCTGTTCGAGAGGTCTCCGCAAGACTTTCCGAAGGGTCTCGCCCTGTTCGAGAG
>DJWZ01000016.1:1684-5469 GCA_002449535.1 Prevotellaceae bacterium UBA7017
CTGTTCGAGAGGCTTCCGCAAGGCTTTCTGAAGGGTCTCGCCCTGACCGAGAGGCTTCCCCTACCCCCTTCCTCGGGATGGCTGGAGAGGGGGGTAGGCGAAATTCTTTATTTCAGGTTCCACTTTGAGTTGTCGCTCTGGAAGTTATACTCTGCAAGGGTTGGCGTAGAGTCTGCTACAGAGTATATGACATAGCGCGTGTTTACTTCCTGCTGCCCGGGAATACGCTTTGGCATGATGCGGAAAGTGCCGTCAACAAGTTGCTCTATGCGCCAAAGCTGACTGTCGTCGCCGGTAAAATCAGGGGTCGTGGTAAGTTCAAGATTGGCTGTAGCAGTAAGTGCACGATTTGTGCCTGCTATTGTAATCTTGAAATAAGGATTGCTAAGATAGCCGCCAGCCTCTTCTACCGGAGTGATGGTCCAATGCTGATGCGGACGGAACATATAGTCGCTGCAACGTAACGCAATATCGCCTTTGGACCAAGTGCCGATAACGCTGTCGAGAGGTTGTGGGGCAATCTTTACAAGCGGTTTGGTGAGGTCGAGCTGCCAGAAGCGTTCACGCTTTTGATGCATACGGACAAAATCGACTGCCAGTTCAAGGGAATATCCACGACGCTCAGAAAGAATGGCATAGGTACCACCCTTGAAGCGTTCTCCTGCTACGGGCCATCCGTTTTTCCAAAGCAGGGGGTGAATAGCAAGGACGGAGCGACCGCTGCGATTAAAGTCTGCCTCATAATGGCACGACATTATCTCCACGCCATCATCAATAATGGTGCGTCCGAAGTGCCCGGGACCTGTAGCATTGTCGCCGGCGCAGATTACCATTCTGCCACCGCCGTGGAACATATCACGACCGACATTGTCGAGATATGGACCTTCCACGTTACGAGACCTGCCTACCACAATATTATAAGTGCTGTTGACGCCATCGCAACAAGTGCCGTGGGTGCCAAGCAGATAGTACCATCCATCGCGATAGATAAGGTCTGTGGCTTCACAGTCGATGGCTATGTCCTTCTCTTTGTTCCCCTTCATCCTATAACCAGTGGCGGGGTCAAGTTCTATGAGACGGATAGCCCCGAAATAAGTACCATAGCTAACCCACAGACGTCCTGTCTGAGGGTCGAGCAACATTCCTGGGTCGATGGCATCCTGGTCTTCCATACCATCGCTGGAACATACCTCCACAGCCTCCGTCCACTTGAATTGCGGCGACTTTGGGTCAAGGGTAGTATTCCACATTGTAAGAATACGTCCGTTATGGCCGCCACCAAGTCCGCCACCAGTAGCTCCATAGATGCAGAGATAGCGATTACCAATTTTCAGGACATCAGGAGCAGCACCGCCACCAGGACGTTCCGCACCGCTATGCCAAGACCAACCATCGTCAGAGATAAGTCCGCCACCGCCTGTGCCGAAGGTGTAGTATTTTCCTTCGCAAAAAGCTATTGTGGAAGGGTCATGAATATATGGCGCTCCGGATTGAGCGAAGACAGGTGACAGCTGACAGGTGAGAGTTGACAGTAGTAGGAAAAATATCTTTTTCATTTCAATGTTCAATTTTCAATGTTTTTACTGGGTTGCCTTGGTTATCGACAAAACGTACACACATGTCGCTGAGTCCGGGACCATTGATGATGGCACCACGAAGGATGTTGCGTCCCTTCTTCAATGTAAGACGTTGCGACATTCCGTCATCTTCCACCATACGGCGGTCACCCTCCAGCAGAAGCACCTCTACCCCATTGAGCCACCACATAGAGGCTCCGTTGGAACCAACTGCAAGGCGTACACCCTCCATGTCGGCAGGACAATCAATAATAGTCTCACACCAGAACAGGGAGCCATAGGTCTGCTTGCCATATTCCTCGGCAAAACGGAAGAGCTTCATATTGTATGTCTCGCTTTCGAGATTGTACCACTTGCCCTTCTGCTTAGGCAGCTTTGCCAGCTCATCAGCAAAAGTGCTGCGAAGCCACGAATTGGTGAATATTACGTTTGAACGTATTTCCTGACGGATAGGCTCAAGCATTCGCCAACGCCTGATGAAACCTTGTTCATCGGGCTGCGAAGGAGCCGCCTTGGCAGGCACAAGAGAGAAATACTTAGGTCTTGGAGTGGTCGAGAGAAATCCGGCACCACGAAGGGTTGGCTTAATCTCAGGAATAGTACCATCTTCATTGAATGTTACCTTCTCGATACGTGCCGAACGGCGTTTGTCATCCTTTGGAGAGAGGTCGTTATGATGGTAGAAGAGATACCACTGTCCCTTATACTCTACAAAACTGTGATGGTTTGTCCAGCAGCTGTCTGCATGTTCTGCCATAAATACTCCTTTGAAGTCCCAAGGTCCGAGAGGTGACTTCGACATAGCATACGCCAGCGTCTCGGTTGGATTATCACCATCAACCCCTTTTTTGCCACGCACCCACGGGAAAGTGAGATAGTACCAGTCGCCACGACGGAAGACGAAGGGACCTTCCTTGAAGCCCTCGGGCAATCCTTCCATCACCTGCTGTTTACCATCAAGCTCTTTCATGTTGGACTTCAGGCGGGCACCACGGATGCCCATACCGCTCCAATAGATATATGACTTGCCGTCATTGTCTATCAACACACAGGGGTCTATGCCATGAACATCTTTGATAGGCTCTGCCTCACACTTAAACGGTCCAACAGGGCTATCGGCAACAGCAACACCTATGGCAAAGCCACGACCTTCGCGAGGAGCATCGGGAAAATAGAAATAGTATTTCCCACCTTTCTCCACACAATCGGGAGCCCACATAGAATAGCCGTCAGGCTTGCCCCAAGGTACCTGCTCCTGGGACAGGATGACACCATGATCTGTCCATTCAGCAAGGTTCTCGGAAGAGAAGACATGATAGTCAGCCATACAGAACCAATCCTGTCGCTGTCCCTGAGGTGGCACTATGTCGTGGGAAGGATATAGATACACCCTATTGTTAAAGACGCGAGCTGTAGGGTCTGCCGTAAACTGGTCTCGAATGATAGGATTCTGTGCAACAGCAGCAACAGCCACCCAGCATAAACCTAATGTTAGAAATTTATTCATTGAACATTTAACATTGAAGATTGAAAACCGCAAACCTTCTCCCCTCCCAACCGGGAGGGGCTGGGGAAGGGCCTTATTTGAACAGCATCGGAGCCATCTCACGCAGAGAGCGACGCCAAGTAAGGAATTCATGTGCTGTACCCTCGCTGATAAATCCGTGAGCATTGTATCCTGCAGCCTTCAAGGCGTCAACACTCTTACGGATGCCGTCAGGATTTTCCTTTGAACCACAACTCTCGAATATCACACGCACAGCCTTGGGGTCTTTGATGTCCTCCGGAGCGTATGTGCCACCACTGAGAAGTCCCCAATAGCCAAACACCTCTGGGCGACGTGTGGTGATAAGCTTTGTTTCTATACCACCCATCGACAGACCTGCCATAGCACGATTCCATTTGTCAGCCTTTGTGAGATAGTTGGCATCGATAAACGGAACAAGTTCGTCAACGAGCAACGTTTCAAATTCCTTGCCGGTAAAACTGCCGATGGTACCAAACTTCACATCGTTTGTAAGACCGTATGCCATCACGATGATAAACGGCTTAACCTTACCCTCAGCAAGGAGGTTGTCCATAATGAGTCCGGCATGTCCCTGACGGCTCCAGCTGGTTTCATTCTCGCCCCAGCCGTGTTGCAGATAGAGTACAGGGAAACGCTCCTGACGGGCTTTTGCTCCTTTCCCAATAAGTTTGCCGTATGTT
>DJWZ01000106.1:0-4400 GCA_002449535.1 Prevotellaceae bacterium UBA7017
CGGAGTAATCTCCAGAGCCCCGATGCCGTGACTGGCATACTGCTCCATGTTCCATTTCAGGTTTTCCTTGTCAACGGCACTTCCCAGCCACCACCAGCGTGCTCCAGGAGATGTGGTATTTTGGGCGTAAACAATTGAAAATTGAAAATTGAAAATTGAAAGAAAAGCTAAACAGAAAAGTTTCTTACTCATGGTGATATGGTTCGTTTTTGTTAATAGTACATGCTCGGTATAGTTGCTCTGCAAATATCAGCCTCACCAGCTGGTGTGAGAAAGTCATCTTCGAGAGCGATATTCTCTCGTTAGCCCTTTTGTATATGGCATCCGAGAATCCATAGGGACCTCCTATGAGGAATACAAGACGGCGCGCTGTCTGCTGGCGTTTTTCCAGCCACGAGGCAAATTCCACAGAACGATATTCCCTACCCTTCTCATCCAGAATCACCAGCATATCCGAAGGCTGCAGCATCTTCAGCACCGCTTCACCCTCCAACGTCTTCTGCTGCTCTTCAGAGAGCGACTTCGTATTCTTCAGCTCGGGAATGACAGTAAGTGCAAAAGGCATGTAATGCCCTATGCGCCCCACATAGTCTTCTATACCAATCTGAAGATTTTTGTCTGTGGTCTTACCTATTAGGAATAATTCCGTCTTCATCTATCATGCAAAAGTAACAAAAAAATATAATTCCACAATACAAATAAAAAAAATTATAAAAAAATAACACACAAATTAGGTTACTATGATTTTTTTTCATATCTTTGCAAACAGCGTGTTATAAAAATATTTTTCAAACCTAAACACATATAAAAGACAATGGAAAACAATGAAGCATTGATAGCCCAGTGTCGCCAGAAGGCGCAAGAGTGGCTGTCCCCATCCTTTGATGAAGAAACCCGTAAGGAAGTACAGGCAATGTTGGACAACAGCGATCCGACAGACCTCATTGATGCCTTCTACCAGCTGCTGGAGTTCGGCACCGGTGGTCTGCGCGGCATCATGGGCGCCGGAACTAATCGCATGAACAAGTATATCGTTGGCATGGCAACACAGGGCTTTGCCAACTATGTCCTGAAAGCATTCCCTGGCAAGAAAGACCTCGCTGCAGTCATTGGTCACGACTGCCGTAACAACGGACGCATGTTTGCTGAGACTGTAGCAGCTATCTTTACAGCTAATGGCATCAAGGCATATCTCTTTGAGAGCCTACGCCCTACCCCTGAGATTTCCTTTGCTATCCGTCAGCTCGGAGCTCAGTGTGGCGTTAATGTCACCGCTTCTCACAACCCTCGTGAGTACAATGGCTACAAAGCATATTGGGAAGACGGTTCACAGGTGCTGCAGCCACATGATGTAGGCATCGTAGAAGAGGTTAAGAAAGTAAAGATAGAAGATGTCAAGTGGGACCTCAACCCCGACCTTCTCCATATCATCGGTGGCGAGATGGACTATGACTATATGTGTGCCGTTAAGGAAGGTATGGTTGACCAGGATGTCATTCTCCGCAACAAAGACCTCAACATCGTCTATTCTGCAATGCACGGCACAGGTCGTGTCCTCGTACCATTGTGCCTGCGCTCTTGGGGCTTCCAGAATATCAATGTAGTACCCGAACAGATGGTTGTCGATGGCAACTTCCCGACAGTTGTCTCTCCAAACCCAGAGAATGCAGAGGCTATGACACTTGGTATGAAGCTTGGCACCAAGCTCAATGCCGACCTCGTAGTAGCTACCGACCCGGATGCTGACCGTCTCGCTATAGTATGCCGCAACGACAAGGGCGAATGGCAGATACTCAATGGCAACCAGACAGCATGCATGTTCTATTGGTACACCATTAAGAACAAGAAGGCACTCGGACAGCTCAATCCTACCGACTTCATGGTAAAGACCATCGTTACCTCTGAGCTCATCGCCAAGATAGCACGCGCTAACGGTGTAGAGTGCTTCGACGAATATACAGGCTTCAAGTGGATAGCATATCGCATCCGCGTCAACGAAGGTAAACGTAAGTATATCGGTGGTGGCGAAGAGTCATTCGGCTACCTGCCATACGACAAGGTACGTGACAAGGATGCTCCGGCTTCTATCTGTCTCATCTGTGAGATAGCAGCATGGGCAAAAGACCAGGGCAAGACACTCTACGACCTGCTCATCGATATCTATAAGGAATATGGTTTCCAGAAAGAAGCAGCCGTCAGCGTTACCAAGCCAGGCAAGAGCGGTGCCGATGAGATAAAGAAGATGATGGAAGACTTCCGTGCTACCCCACCGACAGAGATAGCAGGCAGCAAGGTAGTATGTGTCAAGGACTACAAGAGCCTCAAGCAGTATGCCGACGGCAAAGAGACAGCCCTCGATATGCCAACTACCGCCAACGTACTCCAGTGGTTCACAGAAGACGGCATGAAGATTTCCGTACGTCCTTCAGGCACAGAGCCAAAGATAAAGTTCTATTGCGAGGTACCGGTTCCTGGCTTCGATGGCGACTACGAAGCAGCCAGCGCCAAGGCAGATGCCCGCATAGCAGAGATAAAGAAGTCACTGGGGCTGTAATGTTAAATATGAAAGATGAAAGGTCTAAGGTCAAAGGTTAAAAACCTTTGACCTTAGACCTTAATTTTTTACGTTAAACACTATGGTTGTCTGACTCTGTCGGATTGGGAAGCCCTGTTTACCAGAGTGCAGAGTAGGAATTTTTCCCGTGCACTGAAAAAAGTTTTCCACTGCACTGCAGTAAATAGTCCTTCTTCCAACACTGCAATTTATTTATGGGAAATCACCGAATTTTCCACTGGTACTTACTGCTACGCCATTAAAATAGTAGATGGTTTTAGTTAGTTTAAACAAAATGGCAGATGTTACCACATCATAAAAAAACAATCTGCACGACTGACACAACATTTTACTGGTGAACCCAAGTTTTCAGTGAAATATAGATTTTAAAACGTAAACCTTGCAGAGAAACGAATACCGGAGCGGCGAGTATCGCCAAGATGCATATAGTCAAAACGATACACATAATCAATATTAAATATGTTTATGATATTGTGTATGCCTATGACGCCTTCTAAATAAGGTTTCCCCCTGTCAAGGGTGTACATCTTTTTACAGAACGCCATCAGGATGTCGCTGTTCGCATTCTGCGGCAGACGGGGGTCATTCTTGGATGTCAGCCAACCCCAATATGCCCTGATGCCGACATACTCACGCAACTTAAACTTACGGATATAGGGTATAAGGTTGAAAATCTTACCATTCATCTCCCACGACCATAGGAACTGTATGAATCTGTCGTTGACGAACTCAGCTATACTACACAGGCGGAAAGAATTATCGTCAGAGACATATGAGAGGTCGGAGGCAGGAGAAAGGAGCAATGGGTATGGCACCTTACACCATTCGGCACCGCACTTGAAATTGAAATTCTGAAATCCCCACGAACCAAGGAACAGACGCTTATAGACACTGAATTCCGTAGAATGGTGGTTATACTGTCCGCCAAGGAGATTCTTTATGCCCCAAGTATGGGTAAGACCAATTACAGGCATCTCGTCATTGACAGGCATCTGCCTGTAACGGGTATTGTAATATTTTGCTCCCGGGGAATATTCCATTCCCACACGCAATTCTGTAATGGTTATCTTTCCGTTATGAATAGACTTGACATCGACAGAGTCTTTACCGCTCCATTCTGAAAGAGGCTTAAAGACCAGCATACCTGTTGCCTCATCGATATCATGCTGGATGCTTGACATCAGACGCCAGCCATTATCTGTCTCGTAGGTGAAGGAAAGACGCTGCTGGTTATAGAATATCATCTTGCTGTCTTCATACCACTTGAAGGAATGAAAGATGTTATCTTTGTTGATGTTGTGAATATTACGGTCATTGAGGTAACAGATGTCGTAGTTAGACTCAAAAGAAAGATAGCGACGGGGATACTCCTCCGACGAATACATCTTGGGATTGAAGGAATACAAGACCTTGGCATCATAGTAATGCTTTTTATAATTGAAGCCATAGGCATAATAGCCCCCAAAGAACCAATGCTTGTTAAGGTGCGCTGTCGTCTGACCGCCAAAGCGCAGACGGAACTTATCGACCTGGTTGCGAGAGATAAGCGACGTTACGGGACCAACATCGAAATAGCTGGGCGTAGAAGTGGGGATATAGTTGTCTATGAGAGCCTTCGTAAGCCAAGCGAAGGGACGCAAGAACTTTATATCCATAGCATATCCCAATATTCTTCTAAAGATATCGGGACGCACCTTTCCACTGCCGCCGGCATTCTTATCGTGTACCATCTGATGCCAGAAGGTTGTGTCGCGATATTCTGCCTTTGGCTCGATAGTAGTTTTCTCGGGTGCTTTGCCTGACATCATCTTGGCTGGCACCTTGG
>DJWZ01000106.1:4464-4753 GCA_002449535.1 Prevotellaceae bacterium UBA7017
TTCGTGATTATAGAATTTCTCTTCACGTGTAAAGACAGCCCTTCCGAGAGAAGGTATGAGGGACATTTCTGCCAAGACAGTACTTTTGTCGAGAACCCACAGCTCACGGGCAATGGAATCATTCTTAATCTGTATCTTTTTGAACTCCTGGCGGATATCGAGGGTGTCAATATAGTTTACCATCGACTTATAAGGCAGCCCCATACGGATAGAACGTATTTGACGGGTAGAGTCGTTGGAGAGCACCATAGTGCCCACAAAACCTGTATCAAAACGGTCTTTTGGGGAG
>DJWZ01000011.1:0-4309 GCA_002449535.1 Prevotellaceae bacterium UBA7017
CAAACTCTATCGGCTCATTTACCTTTGCGCTTATCTCCTTATCAACTACCAAATGGGTAGCAGTCGCCTCAACAAGGTTATATCCGATATGTGCCGGCTGGTTGTATGCTGTATTCTGCCAGCAGATACCCATGCGATATGTATGGTCATGCATCAGTGTCGGTATTCTGTAGTCAGTAGGTATGTTTGTAGAGTATATGCCCAAGTATGCCTCATTGTCCGTTACAGTATATAAGACAACTTCCTCACGCCAGTCTCCAAGAATATCAGCAGACAGGTTTGGAGTATTCTTCGTGCTGTTACATGTAGAGCTTGGACCCAGGTCAGAGAATGTCACCAAGCGGCTAAAGCTGTTTTTGGCAGCATCATACTTGTCTATCTTATTGCCGTCAAGCAGAGCATCCTGCACAGTACCATCCCAATAAACCCTGAAATTCAGCGAGGCACTCTTCTCGGATGCTGTTTCTCCCGTTACGGTACTGCGCTGTTCGCGTGCTTCAGCAGAAGAGAACCACCATTCTCCAGACTTGCTTGTCAGTTGTGCCGCCATGCCACGACCGTTATCGACACCAGCCGGACCGCCCTTGAACAGTATCTCGCCTGTTGCAGCATCGTGCAAGTCCCAAGCATACGTACCCTTTTCCTCGTGAACCTGGAATACCTGCATTCCCTCACGTCCCGGAATCATCTTTCCCATGTGGATGGCATCGCCATGCCCGAAGCCAGTGGCATAAAGCATCTTTCCGTCATTGTCAAGAGCGGCAGAGCCCCACAATATCTCGTCACATCCGTCACCATCGACATCGCCGACAGACAGATTATGGTTGCCATTGCCAAACATCGTGCGACTGCCGCTGCCGCTGGTAGCAGCTTTGGGAGTATAATTCGTGGTAGTTCCCACGCCTTCTTCGTTATACTTGACAACACTATACTTGTTATTGTCATCAGAACGATGCAGCCAGCGAGGTATCAGCTTCTTTCCGTTGAAATCAACAGCCCAGATATAAGCGTATGTGTAGTACCCACGACAGAATATCCCGCTCGCCTTACCGTCCGGTCCATCCAAATACGCTACTGCAGCCAGGTATCTGTCACCACGGTTATACCCATGGGTGTCCGTCTTGCCGACAGCCCAGTTAAACGTACCCTGAGCCTCGCTAAGCTCCGACTTCGTGTTGCGGTTAGGGTTATAGGCTATTGTATGTACCGCCTTTCCAGTCAGTCCGTCAAATACCGTCAGATACTCATGCCCACCATCCATGCGTCCGCTGCTTGAGAGCCATACCTTTGTGTTGTCAGCCTTCTTTATGTTGGCATCGTCAGTAGCCTGGTTAACATAAGTTCCCGCAGCATCCTTTGAGCCAGGAGCCGTCTTACACATCATCTCAGCCTTGCCATCACCGTCAAAGTCATAGACCATAAACTGGGTATAGTGGGCACCGGCACGGATGTTGCTACCCAAGTCTATACGCCACAGCAGAGTGCCATTGAGCTTATAGCAATCTATTATGACATTTCCGGTATAGCCGTCTTGAGAATTATCCTTTGAATTAGACGGGTCCCATTTTACGAACAACTCATACTCCCCGTCACCATCGACATCCCCTACAGAGCAGTCGTTTGGAGAATATGTAAAGGCACCGCTCTTCGTAGAGCCACCGGCAGGACGGTTCAATGGCAGTTTCAGCCACGCGTTTTCCCATGCCTTGACAGGAGCAGAGGTTTCTACGACCTTGCCGTCAACAACTGTCTCTACAACGTATTCTGAGGAATTACTGCCGCCAGTATCCTTATAATTGGTTACGAGCAGTCCTTCCTTTATCACTACCCCGTTACGTTTCAGGTTAAAAGTAGTACGCACCGGGTCATCAGTACCCAGATATCGCCAACTGACAAATTTTCCTCCACCTGACTGATTAGGCAAAGCCACCAAGCCACGATCCAGTTTCTCCATCTGGCTGACAGGTGTATTCTGTGCCTGCATACCAACTGCCGCAACCATCAACATGGCATTGGCAATATAAAATCTCAAATTCTTCATAATATTTTAATTTCTGTTATCTTTTATCTCGTCATATTTCATCAAATAAGTGTCATACTGCGTCACGAAAGGATGCAGAGGAGCAGGCACGTCTTTGGCAGGTATAAACAGCTGCCTCATAGTTTCAGGCATCCTTGCTCCTTCTATATAATATAGACGGAACGTTGCGCTTACCGGTTTATCGCCCTTCTTCCATCCAGGGAAGCGCGTCTTCGCAAACTTCGGTCCTTGTCCGCTTACGGCAGCATTTACCGTCATTACGATGCCCTTGTCTGTCTGTTCGAAATTCAGGTCTAAAGAGTCACCGACTACCAGCAGCCCGTTACCATCCTCGTCGCTGAAGAATGCCGCATCAATGCCTCCATGATTTCCCTCGAAATAGATGTCATCCTTCTCCTTTGCCCAGAATCCATAGCAGTTTGCCTTATAACGCCCGGGATAAGAGGCATAAGGTCCTTGCCCTATCCATTGCACCCTGTCAATGTCCTTGTCTAACAAATAAGCCAATCCCAACTCTGCCCTGAAAACATCAGCTGTATCCGGAGTAAGCGTAAAGGTTACTTCCTGTCCGCCTGCTATGGCTTTGGTTTGCACATCGGCAGCCACATCCTTATTGTCCAAGGGCAGCAGGTAACGTTCTATTATCCTTTCCTTTTGCGTCACCCGTTCTGCAAGCGTTGGCTTCCGGCCTGTGCGAACAAGCGGACCTTCCTGAATCATCACGGTATTGCCTCCGCTGCCCTCCCATTTATCCGAAGGCTTATTCAGCACGAAACTCTGATGCAGGAAGGTATGTCCCTGGGCATCTTCAATATCAAACTGCAACAGCGACAATCCGTTCTGCCGTGGCAACGACAAGGCATATTCCACCCTCTCATGCGGCTTGCAGTCAGGACTGAAGGCTCCCCTCATGACAGTATCACGATTATTCGTCAATGTCCAATGGAAGGTAACATTGTCCTTCAGGTTCAGGAAGTCATAGCGGTTGGTGCATTGAATATTGACCATTGAGGATTGACTTACATCCGACACGAAGGCTCTTGCGTAGTTATGCTGCAATTCATAGTAGTTCGGTAGGGGTGTGCGGTCAGCATATAGCAAGCCGTCCGTGCCCTTATTGCCATACATCTCGAAGCCGCCATCCTTTGAAGTAAAGACCCTTTCCTCATATCCGTACATCTTACCTCTTCCATCTTCCATCATCCTTCTTCCATCATCCTTCTTCCATCCAAACGGCATACCCTGATCTACCCACTCCCATACGGAGCCGCCTGCAATGCAGGGAGTCCTTTCTATTATCTCCCACTGTCGGTTATGATCCTCGAAGGAGATGCCCAGAGTGTGGCAGTATTCCGTGAATATCACAGGGCGGTCAGCATGCTGATAGAAACCTGCTATCTGGTCCGTCGTAGGATAATGGGGGGCATAGACATCAGCCACCTTGGGGAAGTCATAGTTGAAACGACGGAAGTAAGAACCTACCTGCGGATAACAGATGGGACGTGTCATATCGAGTTCTTTCTTCACATAGTCACCTAACTTCACACATATCTCCGTCAAGGGATTCTCATTGCCAAGGCTCCATATCAGTACCGACGGATGGTTCTTGTCACGCCGTATGGTTGCCTGCGCCCGCTGCTGAAGAACGGGATAGAAGTTAGAATCACGAAGGTTTTTGTCACCATAGCCAAAAGGCACCTCGTCTATGATATAGAATCCCAAGGAGTCAGCCAACTCATAGAACCGTGGCTCGCGAGGATAGTGTGACGTGCGGATATAGTTCACAGACGCTTCCTTCATCAGGCGCATATCACGCAACATGGAAGTCTCGTCTATCACTTTTGCGGTCTTCGAATCAGTAGAATGGCAGGTTACTCCACGCAGTTTTATGGGCTGTCCGTTGAGCTTCAGCACATTGCCGTCTATCGTCAGTTCCCTGAAACCAAACCTATGCTCAAAGGTCTGCAATGCCTTGTCCTTCTGTAATAATGTTGTGCGAAGGGTATATAGGTAAGGGGTCTCTGCTGTCCAAAGCTGCGGATTATCCACCCTTGTTGTACCTACGATATTGCCATTGGCATCCAATATCTCGTGCTTCACACTTGTTCCCTTGCCGCCGTTGGCAATCTTTACTTTTACGTCCACCTCTCCTGACAGCCTTGGAGTTATTACGAGGTCTTCGATATGCGTTTCCGGCACCGCCATTAGTGTCACGTCACGGAAGATGCCATTGGGAGCCCAGTCATCATTATAGTCGAAGTCGCTACC
>DJWZ01000011.1:4438-9754 GCA_002449535.1 Prevotellaceae bacterium UBA7017
GTAATGTCAAACAATGCCGTATTATACCCCGAACGCCACGAGCCGGCATGCTTGCCGTTTATCCATAGGTCGTAACCATACAGAACACCGTCAAAACGCAATACTATGCGTTGTCCCTTCCATTCCTGCGGCACCTCAAAAGCAGTTCTGTAATAGCCTGTCAGAGGGTCTGTCTTGTCATAGGCAGGCTTGCAGAATCCATATACCTCCCAGCAGCCAGGAACGGGGATAGTTCCCCAGGAGCCATCCTCTTGCGGCACTGACATATCGTCCTTTATGCCCTCTACCACCTTCAGCTTCCATGTTCCGTTAAGACTACGCATCATCTGCCTGTCTGTCACGGGAAGGATTCCGCCAAAGGCATCTGCCACCAAAGCCTTACAAGCCATCTGGTGGCTAATCATTAACATTATGATAAGAAAATACTTCTTCACTATAGCTTCTTATATCTCAGGTCAATCTTTGTGTATTTATGTTCTTTGTTCCAATGCTCAAAAAGACCGAGGGGCTTCTCTACCGGTTTGCCGTCCTGCTTATAGACAGTGCCACTCGGGGCATTGGGGATGCTGGCAGCCTCGCGAAGGTATTCATCGCAGTAGTTCAGACTGCCAAATTCCGGCCATTCGTTGATAATCATATCCATCGCAACAGCATCGCATGCCACCTCGTCTTGTGAGACAACCAGCGAACAAGCCCAATCGCCGTTGAAGGGTTCCTTCATCCACTTTGGGTTCGGGGCACCGTTGACATCGCGCGAGCCATAGGTGCCGTCAATCAGGAAGAGCAGCGTCTTCTGTCCCATGTTCCTGTGAGCCATGAAATCGACGAAAGTCTTATAGCCTGGCTTGCCGTTTCTCTTGTCCTGACTGACATTATTGTGGGCATTCTGTCGCCACAACAGATTTATGTCCGTTGCTCCGTACCAGTTCTTGCCCGTCAGCGTCACCCCGGGTCCTGAGTGTGTCTTCAGCAAGGCAGAATTTATCAGGTAGGTGGCATCTACTATGCACTTTGCAAGCCCCCTTGCCATCTTGCCGTTTTCCTCGGAATATACTATCTGTTCCGGGTAATACTCACATTTCTCCCTTCCATCGCCTCCGATGTTGTCTATGAAGCGTACCTGCGGAAATTCCCTATGCACCTTGTTGTATATACTATCCGTAATGGCACGACTCGGTTCGCAAAGTATTATATCCTGCTGCCTCACCCCACCGTCTCTTACGAGTGAGCGCACCAATGCCAATGTGGTGAAGGGAGAAGAATTAAGTTCTATCGTGTCATGATGCGTGATGGCATTGTTCAGGTTCAGCTTTATGGCTATCATCTCACCCTTCTTATATCCCTTACCGCCGCGTCCATGTGTCTTGTTGAAATTGCGGAAGAGTGCCTCCCAAGCCTTCCTTGCCGTCTGTTCGCCAGTCAGCTCCATTACAGCCTCCGGTATCATGGCGTCAGCCTTCTGCTGGTCATTCCAACGGTCTTCCACCCACAACCCCGTGTGACCATCCCATTTTGCGACACCAGGCGAGTGAATCCATGCCACCCTGCCAGGGTGAATGCCGCGACCTATGCCGATTGGCTCGTTGGGTTTTACAAACAGCCGTGGTGACGGAGTGTTAATGTCTCCGAAGAACATTCTGTCCCTGTTCACAGGTTCGTCAAGCAACTGGATGGTTGTCGAAGGTCCTAAGTCAGGATTCTTCCAGGCACAAAGTTCCCATACTTTTTTGCCGGTTTTATCGATTTCTATCGCCTGCACAGGAGCATTGGCGGTATCCATCGGCACCTTGTTCCATTCGTTATACCAGTTGTTGACGATATGTCCGCCATTCTTCAGGCGAATAGTCTTCTGTGGCTGTGTGATGCCATAGTCTGTTGTATTCATCTCCCAAACCGTTTTTCCTTGACGGTTTATCTCCTGTATCTTTCCTTTTCTGCCTGTTATAAGCAGATTACCATTCTTTGGCAACTCTTGTACGGACCAAGGCAGGAAGCCGCCCCATCTGTCCACCTCCTTGCCGTCGCTGGTAAATTCATGTATGCAACCCATCGACATATTAGCGATGAGGAGTGTGCCGCGCGATGTCAGGCGGGCATTCCTGAACTGTCCATGCACAGATCCCTTTGCCGAGGTAGGCAGTTCAAACTCCCTCATTATCGTTGTCGATGGTATCGCCATAATGACTGCCTTCGCCGGCTTTCCGTTCTGCACGAAGACAACATGATTCCTGCCTATTGGCTGTATGGTGTGTATCTCAGTTCCTTCTGGTGCAGCATATTGCCAAACGGTATTGCCATCCTGCGTCACTTCTGCCACTCCATACTGATGTGCCACCAGTATGTGTCCATCCTTCATCAGGACGGCATCGCTTATCTCACCACGCTTCAGTTGGTCTTTATAAGCCCATGCCACCTGTCCATCCTTCACGATGAACATTCTGCGTTGCTTACTTTGTCCGGCATAGAAGAAATTATGGCGTGACAAACTGTTGTCCACCTGCTCCTGTGCCGATACCATCGATGAAAAGAATGCCATTACGGCAAGTATCATTACTTTATTGAACATTGAACATTGAATATTGACCATTGAACATTGAATATTGAACATTGAATATTGAATATTGATAATTATGCATTATTTTATATTTTCTTTAATCCATTTCAGACATTTTGCCTGACTGCTGGGGAAGCGCCAGTGTCCGCTTGTCGGAGTAATATCCTTCTCTTTGGACGCCTTTATCTCATTCCATGCTGCCCATACAGATGTTGGGGAACAAGTGTCATCATTATACCCCCACGACATGAAGGTAGGAACCTTCAGCAGTCGTGCAAAATTCACAACGTCAAAATATTGCAAGGTTTCTGTAGCCTCGTCATCTGATATCGTTATCATTCCGTCTTTATAGAAGCCTGAGAAGAACTTCGGCCATCCTCCAGCACGATGATGCAGGAATCCCATCACATCGCAGAGGGCTGGATAGAACGGAGCACACAAGGTGACTTTTTCGTTGAGCGCCGCAGTGACAATCGTCAGTGCACCTCCTTGTGAGCCTCCTGTTACAATGACATTCCTGCCATCCCATTCTGGTAGCGAGCAAAGGAAATCTACGGCTCTGGCACATCCTACATATACGTCCTTGTAATAGTAGGTGTCGCGAGATTCCATTCCACGCCTCATATATCCATCACATTTCTTCCGTTCTTCTGCATAAGCCTCGTCTTTCAGCCTTTGGTTATTGTCGTGAATCTCTATCTTCATGTATATACATCCCTCTTTGGGGAAGTAATCCGAAGGGTATATCTTCTGACTGCCGGCACCTGGAGGACAAAGGACAACTGGAAGCCCTCTCTTCTCCCCCTCTCCTTCTCTTGGCATCGTCAGGAAGCCCTGCATCCATTTATCCTTGCCAACATGCAGGCGCACCAACTTTGTAACAAATTTGTCATTTGAGGCATCAGGGGCATCGAAGAACTCTGGTTCCAATGGTACATTCCGCGCCTCCTTCAGGGCTTTCTGCCAAAAAGCCTCAAAGTCCTTAGGCATCGGAGTAAACGTCCTTATCTCTTCTGGGGCATATGCCACCTTCACCAAATCCTTACAGGTCTTGCCGCCAGCGCGAAATTCGTACTGACAAGCCAGAAAGCCAGGTTCCTGCATCGCACCCATGTGCAGAATTGCCTCTCCGCCCACAAAGGCAGTGGAGTCATATTGCTCTGGCAGATACATCTCTGGTCCTACCTTGTAATATATCTTTGTCCCCTCCAACGGAACGCCTCCCTCGCGAGCCACTACCCGCAACATGGCAGGCTGCCCTATGCTGTATTGGCTGTCAGCATGGTCTGGCGTAGCGATGGTCTCCACGAAAGCCTTGCGGGCATCGCCATACTCCTGACGGAATGAGGCTGATGCAGGAGCAGGAACCTTCATGATAGCTTTACCCCAATACTCAGCCAACTTTGCTGCACCTTTTTCGTTAGGATGCAGCCAGAATGACTTGTTTCGGGAGTCTTTTTCCTCAAAGATGTCTGTCTGCCAGTTTTTCTTGAAATATCCGTAGGCATCAAAGTCACCAAGACATACTTGCCCCATCCTATAGCGATTTGCAACATCCTTTAATCGGTCAGCATAGACGCTCAAGAGTTTCAGGCTCTTTTTCGTAGCGACAGAACCGCCTTGACTGACATAGTCAGAGGAGTTCCATATCGGTTTATTAAGAACCACATGAGCATCAGGCCACAGTTTTAGCAATGAGTCGATGATTGCCACAAGGTTCTTGACGTAATTATCTGGAGTAGTATGCGAATTATGCTTACGTTCTACAGCATCGTTAGTGCCCAGCATAATGCTGAACACCAGCTGTAGGTCAGGATGTTCCTTTACCAAATCACGGGTTTTTGCCACTACATCCCCAAAATAAGTCTTGTCGCCGGCAGGTATGACATCTTTGCTGCGAGGCAGGAAATGGTATGTAGTGCGCCCCGAGCGTCCGCAGTTACGGAAATATACCGTATCAATACCCTCTTGGGCAGACAACCAGCGGGCGCACTGGGCAGGAGGTGCTGTCACCTCACGATGCTTCTGCAGGGCACCATAGGTGATGCTATTACCTATAAACACTATGTTTATACTACGCTGTGCGTAGCTTGTTGACAGCAAACATGCTACAAACGATATGGTAAGAAAAAGACGCTTCATAAATATATTGACCATTGAAGATTGACCATTGAAGATTATGAATTATGAATTACATAAAACTTCCGCTCCTTATTGAAATCTATCATCCATTGGTCAACGATGATATGGTCATCAAGAGCCTTTATATATAGTTTGTGCGAACCTTTGGTCAGATGTATAGGCGTCTGCTTCAGGGCTTGTCCTCGCAAGACGTTCTTCTTCCATTGTTCCGAGCGGTAAGGTTCTTTCAGGGAGATGACGACAGGCGTCTGGTTGTCTATTCTTACCTCATAGCGTAAGTCGCCCTTATCGCTGGGTTGCGTAGGAATCAAAGCCGTTCGCAATACTGCATCGCCCTCTACAGGACTCTCGAATTCATAAACCAGTTCCCCACCCTTCGGAAGGCTGACAGCCTGCATCGAGTGTCCCAGCATATCTATTACCGTACAAGGGCTGGTACTGCTGTCATACTGGCAGGCATTACGGGCGATACATGGTCCTGCTGACGGATGTTGTGGTAATTCTGTATGCACATCTGGTGCAAAGACAGGCAAGTCGCGGGGAGCTGCTGACATCAGACCTTTCCACTTTCCATTATTCATAGTGTTGTAGTGCTCTGTCAGCATCTGTATGAGGTTATA
>DJWZ01000138.1 GCA_002449535.1 Prevotellaceae bacterium UBA7017
CCCAGTATGCTCTCTACCAGAATAGCGACAAGGGCGATGTAAAGGGTGTACAGGTGAATGTGTCTGTCAACCTCTTCCCCGGCTTTAATCTCTCTACCAATTATGTTTACACTTATGCTCGCACCAAGAGTGGTGAAGAGTGGACAGCATTGGAGCGCAGCATCCGTCACGCCGCTACCATTGCCGCTAACTACCACCATGCATGGGGTCGTTATGGCTTGAATGTGAACCTCAACGCTCGTTTACAGTCGAAAACCTATTATACTGGCACTTACGAGGATGCGCCAGGCTATGGCGTATGGAACTTGCATACTACGCATAGCATCGATTGTACGAAATGGGCATTCCTCGAACCCAGCATCGGCATCGACAACATCTTTAACAAGGTAGATCGTCGCATCGACTCCGCCACCCGTAAATACGCTCTCTATTCCCCAGGCCGCATGCTCGTAGTAGGACTAAAAGTTAAGTTTAAGCATTAATATTTGTTTTTTCGCTCACTTATTCGTATCTTTGCGGGCGATATGGGAAAGATTATTATAGCAGGCATAGGTCCTGGCAGCAAGGAGGACATTACACCCGCAGTACTAGAGGCGGTACAAAAGGCAGATGCCATCGTGGGGTATAAGTATTACTTCCAGTTCATCGAGCCGTATGTGAGGTCTGGGTGCGAGTGCATCGACACGGGCATGAAGAAAGAACGCGAACGAGCTGAACAGGCCTTTCTGTTGGCAGAACAGGGCAAAACCGTCGTCGTGATTTCTTCTGGTGATGCCGGACTATATGGTATGGCCCCATTAATCTACGAGATGAAGCAGGTACGTCAAGCTGATATAGAGATTGTATCACTGCCCGGTATCTCTGCTTTCCAAAAGGCAGCTTCATTATTAGGTGCTCCCACAGGTCACGATATGTGTATCATCTCACTCTCTGATCTGATGACACCTTGGGAGATTATTGAACGACGTATCAAGGCTGCTGCTATAGGTGATTTCGTAACTGCTGTATATAACCCCAAGTCACATGGACGTTATTGGCAGCTCTATAGCCTACAGGAACTTTTCCTCAAGTATCGGTCTGCTGACACCCCCATTGGCTATGTGCGTCAAGCAGGCAGAGAAGAACAGAAAATCAAGGTAATGACCCTTGGAGAGTTCGACCCAGAGGATGTGGATATGTTTACCGTTATTATTATCGGTAATTCCCAATCGTACATCTCAGAAGGAAGAATCATTACCCCAAGAGGATATTATCGCGAAGGAGCGGATGAAGACGTGAAGCCAGGTCAGCAGATTATGATGAATAGCTTCCGCACTATCCTCTCTGAGATGCAACATCCCGACGTACCCAAATGGCGACTTTGGCCTTTGCTGCACGCTATACATACTACCGTTGATTTCAGTATGGAGCAGATTCTCTGGATGGATGAACGTGCTACAGAGATTCTCTATGAGAAGGTGAAAGATGGTAGTCTGAAGCATATTGTTACAGATGTTACGATGGCTGCAAGTGGTATTCGTAAGGGAGCTTTGGAGCGACTTGGTGTTCAGACCCACTGCTACATCAACGATCCTCGTTCCAAACAGATGGCTGATGAAAAAGGAATTACCCGAAGCCAGGCTTGCATGCAACTTGCAGCGGAAGAATATCCTGATGCGCTTTATGTGGTGGGGAATGCCCCAACAGCACTCTTTGAGATTTGCGACCTGGTACACAAAGGTAAGATGAAGCCTGCTGGTATCATTGCAGCTCCTGTTGGCTTTGTACATGTTTGTGAAAGCAAGCATGCCGTAAAGACGCTGAAACATATCCCCAAGATGATTGTTGAGGGTCGTAAGGGTGGGAGTAATCTCGCTGCCACTCTCTGTAATGCTATCCTCACCTTCGATGATGCAGAACAACTAAAACCAGGACGTGACTTATGAGATTCGTCGTTATAGGTATCACGGACGATCCAAGCCCTTGGTTTCCGCCAGAAATGATGGAAATCATCAAGCATGGTAAGGTGTTTTCAGGAGGGAAGCGCCATCATGAAATTGTAGCGCCTTTCCTGCCAGCCGATGTCGAGTGGATCGACATCACCGCCCCACTCGACACCGTTTTCGAGCAGTATCATGATGAGGTGATTGTCTTCGCTAGTGGCGATCCCTTATTCTTTGGCTTCGCGAATACCATTAAGCGCAAGATGCCTGAAGCAGAGATTGTGCTCTACCCTACTTTCAATTCCCTGCAAATGTTAGCCCATCGTCTGGTGTTGCCTTATCACGATATGCGAATTGTATCGCTCACAGGTCGTCCTTGGCCAGAATTCGATAAGGCACTCATCGAAGGAGCGGAGAAGATTGGCATTCTCACAGACAAGGAACATACACCAGCTGCCATTGCCCAACGAATGCTGGAATATGGTTACTCCAAATATACGATGCATGTTGGTGAACATTTGGGAAATCCTACGCTCGAAAAGGTCACTACCCTCACCCCTGAAGAAGCTGCAAGGAGCGAATTCTCCATGCCAAATTGCGTGATTCTCGATGGAAAAGCAATCGAGCACACAAAGCCTTTTGGCATCGCAGATTGCGAGTTTTCCTTATTAGATGGTCGTGAAAAGATGATAACGAAGATGCCCATTCGCTTGCTTACGCTCCAAGCGCTTGATTTGCCTAAGAAGCACGTCTTATGGGATATCGGTTTCTGCACGGGCAGCGTTTCTATCGAGACTCGTCTGCAATTCCCACACCTGCACATTGAAGCCTTCGAAATCCGTCATGAGTGCGAAGGCATTATTAACGAGAATGCCCGCCGCTTCGGAGCACCGGGTATCAGCGTGCATATTGGTGACTTCCTCGAAACAGATATCACGACTCTCCCCAGGCCAGATGCTGTTTTCATTGGTGGACATGGGGGAAAATTGAAAGATATTATCACTAAAGTGTTGACAGTCTTGGCTGATAACGGCATTATCGTAATGAATAGTGTCAAAGCCCCAAAAGTACTGACTGACAGCCATCAGCTCTGGGACGAGGTTTGTGCAGAACTCGGTCTTAAACAAGAACCACCTACCAAGATAATCCTCAACGAAAACCATCCTATTGAGATATTGAAATGCAAAAAGTAGCGATTATACAGATTAGCGAGGCTGGCAAGGATATTGCCTACACACTCAAGCGTGAACTTAGTGCGGAAATCATCAATCGTACCGAAGTTGGAAAACAATGGAGCGAGTTCGATGCTTTTGTATTCATTGGTGCTATGGGCATCTGCGTTCGCACCATCGCCCCCTATATCAAAGATAAGCATGAAGACCCCGCTGTAGTATGTGTCGACAGTATAGGGCAAAACGCTATCTCCGTACTTTCAGGACATATCGGAGGCGCAAACGACCTTGCTCGTGAGGTGGCTGCTGTGATTGGTGCTCGTGATGTCATCACTACTCAGAGCGACAATGCCGGACTCTGGGCACTCGATACGTTTGAACAACGCTTCGATTGGTCTGTAGCCAGCGATGATGACATGAATAAATGCATCTTTACCTTCGTGAACAAGAAGCCCACGGCATTATTTATTGAAGTTCGTGATAAAGGTACGGACTATTTGGAAGCAACGAAGCCAGACCATGTTACTATAATTCACGATATCAGCGAAGCCGACCCTCAGAAGTACAAGCTGCTGATTATCGTCTCGCCTTTCATTCGTTATGCGCCTATGGGGATGCTCGAACTCCATTTCGTGCCAATGGTGGGAACCATCGGTTTCGGTTTGGCACATCATCCCGATGACTACGAGAACATCTACGACGAGATAGACGAGGCCTTTGCCAAACAAGGAGTGTTGCCCTGTGCCCATCGCTACTGCACTATTGACGTGAAGAAAGATGAGGAGTTCTGCTCCATGCTTGAAGACAACTATGGCGAAAACGTGGTGTTCTTCACCGCTGAGGAGCTGTCGGCTGTTGAAGTGCCCAACCCCAGCGCTACTGTCCAGAAGCATGTGGGCACCCCAAGCGTTTGTGAGGCGGCTGCTATCCTCGGCTCAAATCATGGCAAACTCATAATTCCCAAATTAAAGGGTAGGAATTGGACTGCCGCTTTGGCCATCGCCCATAAATATCTTCGTACTCCCCTCGCCCATTGGAGAGGGGTTAGGGGTGAGGCCGGACACATCGAAATTGTGGGCGCAGGTCCTGGCGATCCGGACTTGGTGAGTGTGCGAGGACGCAAGATGCTGGAACGTGCAGACCTTATATTATATGCTGGTTCATTGGTCCCCAAGGCATTGACGGAATGCCACAAGCCTGGGGCTGTAGTCCGTTCATCTGCAGATATGAACCTCGAGGAACAATGTGCGCTGATGAAGGAGCACTACGACAAGGGGCATTTTATTGTCCGTCTGCATACAGGCGACCCCTGTATCTTTGGAGCCATTCAGGAACAGATGGCCTTCTTCGACCAAAATCAGATGTCGTATCACATCACCCCAGGCATCTCCAGCTTTCTCGCTGCTGCTGCCGAATTACAGAGTCAGTTCACCATTCCGGAACGTTGCCAGACGATTATTCTGACGCGTGGTGAGGGCCGAACACCGATGCCAGAGAAGGAACAACTGCACTTGTTGGCTAAGAGCCAGAGTACGATGTGCATCTTCCTTTCTGCCTCCATTGTCGACGATGTACAAAAGGAATTGTTGATGGAATATCCTGAGGACACTCCTGTCGCCGCCTGCTATCACCTGACGTGGCCTGATCAAAAGATTTATCATGGTGTACTCAAAGACCTGGCGAAGATTGTGCATGACAATCATCTGACACTTACCACGATGCTCGTCGTAGGTGAGGCAATAGATAATCGTCAGGGACTCTCGGAGCTTTACTCCAAACACTTTACACACCTCTTTAGAACTGGCGATGCATGATACTGGTATTTGGAGGAACAACTGAAGGTCGCAAGGCTGTAGAGGTGCTGGAAGAAGCAGGCAACGCTTACTATTACAGCACCAAGACGGGTGAGCAGGATATCACGCTGCACCATGGCATCCGTTTGGATGGTGCGCTGGATGCAGAGGCAATGCAGGCGTTTTGCCAAGAGCATAGTATTCGTTTGATAGTGGATACTGCCCATCCTTTTGCCTCACAACTGCACCAAACAATTGCTCTGGTATCAGAGACTTTGGGGGTTCCTGTCGTTCGATATAAGCGCATCTATCCACCGCGTAGTGCTGACATCACGTGGATTGACGACTATTCGCAGATTCCTACCGATATCCATACGCTGTTGGCAACGACGGGTGTGCAGAGCATTAGCAAACTGAAATATCTGGAAGCACTCGGCATAAAGGTCATCTACCGCATTCTGAACAGAGAGAGTAGTATCCAGTTGGCTCATCAGCAAGGAGCTACTGATGAACAACTATGTTTCTATCCGCAGATGGCAGAGGCAGATGCTGTGTTGATGAAGGAGAGCGGAGAATCTGGTGGCTTCAGCGAGAAAGTCGCGGAGGCGAAAGAAAGGGGCATGCGTATTATTGTTTTAAAGCGTCCTATGTTGTCTTTTCAGCATAGCGTTAATGGTCCTTATGGTCTGCGTCGTGCCATTGAGAAACTACTACCAGAGTTTTTCCCCTTACATAGCGGACTGACTACAGGCACCTGTGCAACGGCCGCTGCTGTTGCTGAAACGCTACGAATGATAAAAGGCGAGATGCCTGACGAAGTACCTGTCGTGCTGCCCAATGGCGAGACGATAATGGTGGCTGTCGGTTACGGTGATGACTATGCCTATTGCATCAAAGAAGCTGGTGACGACCCGGATGTGACGAATGGATTGATGATTGGGGCTATTGTAGAGCGTACCCTGAGGTCTGGCAAACATAGTTCGATTACTATTGAAGGAGGTGAGGGTGTTGGAACCATTACACTTCCAGGCTTCGACTATCCACCTGGCGAAGCTGCTATCAACAAAGGGCCTCGCAAAATGATCATTGACAACATTGAGCCAATCATCAAAGACCATCAATCATTGGCCGTTACCATATTTGTTCCTCAAGGTGCAGAGATTGCCAGCAGGACCTTTAATCCCCGTCTTGGTATCGAAGGGGGGATTTCGATTATCGGTGTCTCCGGCATTGTCAAACCTTTTTCTGAAGAGGCATTCATTGACTCTATCCGTAAATGTATGACAATAGCGAAGGCATCAGGAACGAACCGTGTGGTGATTAACAGTGGCGGCAAGAGCGAACGCTACGTGAAGGCACGCTATCCGGACCTGCCACAACAGGCGTTTGTAGAATACGGCAATTATATCGGCGAGACCTTAAAGATTGCCGATGAACTCGGTTTTAATTATGTTACCCTCGGCGTGATGCTTGGCAAAGCCGTGAAACTCGCGGCCGGCCATTTGGATACCCATAGCCGTAAAGCAACAATGGATAAAGTCTTTATCCGGCAGATGCTCGAAGAATCCGGTTGTGATATTGACATCAGCAATATTACTTTGGCCCGTGAGCTATGGGAAATGATTCCTTCCGACAAAGTGAATACGTTTGCTGCCACCATCATCAGACATTGTGCAGAGCATTGCAATCATCTTCTGCCAAACGGCATTCTCACCATTCTCATCATTGACGACAACGGGAAAATACATGAAATATAAAGACATCTTTCTCGACTTCGATGACACGTTGTACGATACCCACAGCAATGCGGTAATAGCTTTGGGTGAAACCTTCGAGGCATTCCACCTTGAACGATTCTTTCCCGAACCGCAAGTCTTCTTTGATGCCTATTGGTGGGCAAACATTGATTTGTGGGGACGTTACTCAAGAGGTGAGATTACCCGCGATTATCTTATTGTGGAACGTTTCCGTCGTCCACTCAGTGAGGGGCGCGGGCTGGAAGTGACCGAGGCATTTTGTCTGGAAATAAACGACTGGTTCCTCGACTGTTGTTCTTCGAAATCTGGTACGCTGGAAGGTGCGCACGAACTGACGGCTTATCTGAAGGAACGGGGCTACAGGCTGCACATGACGAGTAACGGTTTCCATGAAGTGCAATATAAGAAGCTGGCGGCTTGCGGTCTGAAGGAATGTTTCGACACTATCATCCTAAGTGAGGATGCCGGTGCAAACAAACCTTCACCTCTATATTTTGACTATGCATTGAAGGTATCTGGAGCCGCCAAAGAAACCACGCTGGTGATTGGCGACAATCTGCAGACAGATATCATGGGGGCTTTGGGTGTCGGCATCGACGCTATGCTCTTCAACCGATGGAACGTTGAGACAGATGATTTGCCTCAAAAGCCCACATTTATTGTAAATAGTCTCAAGGAGGTGATGACAATCTTGTGATTACTCTCCGAACTCATTCTTCCGACGACCAAAGATGACGGCAGCAATGACGGGAGCACCGACAAGGGCTGTCACACTATTAACCGGCAACGCACCCTCGAAGCCAGGCATGCGGGCAATGAAGTTGCAAACGAGTGCCAGCAGGGCACCGCAGAGGGCTGTGAGCGGCATAAGAATCAGATGGTCTGAAGAGCGGAACAGAGCTTTTGCAAGATGAGGAACGGCCAAACCAATAAACATAATAGGACCGCAATAGGCAGTGACAATAGCCACCAAGGTGCCAGAGCTGATAATTATCATCATGCGAGCTTGGCGGATATTCAGGCCTAGGTTGGCGGCATAACAATCGCCAAGAAGCATCAGGTTCATGGGTTTGACGAGCAGGTAACTCAGCGGAAGCAAGATGCACATCAATATCACGAAGAGTATCATCTCGTCACCGGAAACACGCGAAAACGAACCAAGTCCCCATACGACAAACGACTTCACATCCTCATCGGGCGCCAGGAACTTCAGCACGCCGATAATAGCATTTGCCAGATAGCCTATCATCACACCGATGATTAACAATGTGACATTGCCCTTCACCTTCTGTGCCACCCAGAGAATTAGCGACATAACCGCCAAGGCTCCGATGATGGCTGCAACACTCATCGCGGCTTCACCAAAGTACCCGAGACTACTGAGTGTCACACCGCCAATCCTACCTGACAGCATCACTACAAAGGCTACGCCCAGAGCAGAGCCGTTGCTGATACCGAGCACTGACGGTCCTGCCAATGGATTACGGAAAACGGTCTGCATCTGCAAGCCGCTGACGGCCAGACCTGCTCCTGCCACAATAGCCGTCAAAACCTGGGGAAGGCGGGATTTCCAGATGATGTTCGTCCATATCTCATTACTCTCATCACCCATCAGGATGCGACAGATGTCCATCACCGGAATCTCCACGGAACCGATGAGCATGTTGATGACAGCCATGACAATTATCGCCGCCAGCAGCAGAATAATCAGTGGAATCAGTGTAATCTGTGGCCGCATCATCACTTCAACAGATAATAGAACGTAGGTTGATAGTCCGGCTCCACCAGTTCCGGATGGAATATGGCAACAAAGTCCTTGAGAAGCACATCGGGCTTTACAGGCGAAATTTCATAATAAGGCGTCTGCTTCATATTGCAGTAGATGACCTTGTGCTCCTTAAATGCCTTGAAGAGTTCATTGCGCGGCTCCGAGGCCTTCAGCGCCTCATAGGAGAATTCGCCGGGATAGCTGTTCAATATGCGCCAGTAGTCAGCATTGGCTGCCAACTCATACATCTTCTCGAACTCCATGTCCTCGCCGGCCGTCTCTTCATCGTGAATCACATAGTCAGCCCCAGCATCGCGGAAAATCTGGGCCAGATAATTCTTGCCCCCCACGGCATGCCAGTTGCCATAGTGCATCTCACCGCTTGTCACCGTAGGACGCTTGTCAACATTTTGTGTCTTCTCCTTTAATTCGTTATAACGTTTCTCGATGCCCGCAAAAACCTCGCAGGCTTCTTTCTCTTTGCCGATAAACATACCCACAAACTTAATCCATTCTGCCTGACCGAGCGGATTCAGTTCCTTGTAGCCTAAATGGGGTATCAACGTAATACCTGTTTCTTTAATGGCATCGTAGCCGCCTCGCTTGAAGGGTGAAATGAATATCACGTCAGGCTTGGCAGCCAGCACCATCTCCTGGTCGAAATTGCCTTCCGTACCAATCTTCACGATGCGTCCGTCCTTCACCCGTGCCAGAATGTCCTTGTTGAAAAGGTTCTTCGTACCCGTCAGGCCCTTCACTACATCATGAGCATCAAGTGCAGTAAAATTTGAGAGTTGCAAAGACGTCATGCAGATGGTATTCTTAATCGGAACACGTACCTTCGTATAGCCATCAGGTACCGTCACATCATCAGATGTTACGAGCGCAAAGTGATAGTCTCCGTCCATATCTACCAGCCGCATGCCATCTAGACTCTTCACCTGATAACCCGTAGCATACTTCGGACACAGAAGACTGTCCACACTCGCAGCGTCATTCGATATTGTTTTGCCTTTTTGATTGCATGAACCCAACAGCAACAATGCCATGCAAAACATTCCTAAAAAAACAATTCTTTTCATTATGGATACATTATTATTTCAAAAACACGTTGCAAAGGTACGAAAAATAATTCAAAAGTTTTCGATTTCGTTTATTTTTTGTACCTTTGCAGCCGCAAACGCGATTTCTTTCAGTCGCTTCGCTTAATGAAAGCGTGCTAAAGATACGATTTGGTAAATGGGAATCAGGTGAGAGACCCCCACCTAACTTTTTCACATAAAAAACACAAAAAAATAATATTCTCATTCGTGTAGGAGAATGTAGCGAGCGGCTCGCAAAATTCTTGTTCAGATGAGAGAATATATATATCGCATCGAAATATATTCTCAGTCACGAAAGAGAACACAAAACGCCATTCACATCACGCCACTTATTTAAAAGGGCAAAAAAATACCCGCGCAAATAAAAATTCTGCACGGGCGTCAATCCTTTTTACCCTAATACCTATTGAGATAGAAAAAAAGACTAACTTTTGTAGAATTAACAAATACATCTGATAATTGTGCTGCAAAGGTATGGATTTTTCGCGGATTTATCGTAAGATTTTTCCTCCCAAAATGCAGTTTTTGTAAATTTGGCACTATTTTTTGTAATCTTCTCACAAAAAGAGTGTCAAATATCGGAAAAATAATTTAACTTTGCACCCAGAAAGCACAAAACGACAGCAAAAACAAACACAAACATCAAAAGTTCGCACTATAAATATCTACTAATATGTATCAGCTTTACGGATTACAGGACTATCTCTACCTTTTATTATATGGCGCAGCAATGATGTCAGCCATACTGTCGTGTCTGTATCTGCTGTTGAGACGGCATAATTTCCTGTCACAGACAGAGCCGCCCTTGGCATTGCGCCGCTGGGCAGCAGCATTCCTTGCCGCCGTTGCCATGAGCCACGTATGGTGGATAGCAATAGGAACGGCAGTGCTGGGGGATGACACCATAGCACGAAACGCCATCAACATAATGCTCGACAGCGTAACGATGGTGCCAACCATGATGGCAACACTCCTTACAATGCTTCAAGACAGACGCCGCCCAGTATGGCCCGTATTCGCGGCAGTAGTGCCGACAGTAATCATAGCATTGTGGGCAGGCATAGCAGAACACAATCCGGAATACGAGAAATACATCTGCATCTACATGTTCACGATTACCGTCTGCTTCGTAATATACATGGCACACGCCGTAAGACAATACGGACGATGGCTGCGCAACAACTATGCAGACATGGAGCACAAGGAGGTATGGCAGAGCCTCGTTTTCCTGCTGGTAATAATGCTGATGTTCCTATGCTACAAGACCAACTACGGCGAAACCATGACAGAATACCTCGTGCAATTATATACACTGTTGCTGATAGGATTCCTGCTATGGCGCGTGGAAACGCTACAGCAACTGGACGAAGAGCAGGATAACGAGGAGGAGGAGAACATGGCGGAACAGGAGCAGGAAAAAGAGCCTGCCGTCAATAGCGATGAAACCGTAGAAAATGTGCCCATTGGCAAACTGACGGCACACATCGGCAAACTGCTCAAAACCCACTGCGAAGCCAAACATCTGTACCTGCAACACGACATATCGCTCAGCCGACTGAGCACCGCAATAGGAACAAACCGCACATACCTCGGTCAATACTTCCAGCAACAGGGCATAACATACAATACATACATCAACCAACTACGCATAAACCACTTTGTGAAACTTTACCGCAAAGCAGATAAGGCACGACCCTTCAGCGTACAGGAAGCTGCAAACAATAGCGGTTATCAAAGCTACCGCACCTTCGCAACGGTATTCAAGAACATTATGGGAATGACTGCCAGCGAATGGATGGAAAAAGAAAAGGAAAAATAAAAAAGGCACAGCCCCCAATTAAACACGTATTCAGGAAGTTTTATTATCTCACTTGAACAAGTATGCAAGTGATAGGAAACGAGGGAGCCATGCCGTAATCTAATGTATGCAATTATCACAATTGCGGATGCAAAATTAACAAATTCCTACCAAACCACCAAGAAAAAAGCATTATTTTTTGTATTAAATTTGTTATTAGACAAAAAAAACAACCCACACAGACCCGAAAGTCCACGTGAGTTGTCAACCCTTATTAACCTTAAAAAAGCGACTAAACTACTACAGATTTCCTCTCTCCTTATCGAGATAATACTTATAGGTAGCAACAGAGAGCTCGTCGCAAGCCGGCTCGTCGCATACCACGATAGCGTGTGGATGCATCTGCAACATAGAAGCAGTCCACATGTGTGAGATATTGCCATCGATAATGTGTTTCAGGGCACGCGCCTTGTGATGGCCGTTGCAAACGAGCAACACTTCCTTCGCTGCCATCACAGTACCAATGCCGACGGTAAGAGCCTGAGTGGGCACCTTAGAGAGGTCGCCATCGAAGAAACGTGAATTGGCAATGATTGTATCAGTGGTCAGGGTCTTCACACGGGTCTTTGAAGACAGGGAAGAACCAGGCTCGTTGAAAGCCAAGTGTCCGTCAGGACCAACACCGCCCATGAAAAGGTCGATGCCACCGGCAGCCTCGATAGCTTTCTCATAATCTTCACACTCCTTAATGAGATCTGGAGCATTTCCATCAAGAATGTGCACATTCTCCTTCTTTATGTCTATGTGTGAGAAGAAGTTGTTCCACATAAATGAATGATAAGACTCCGGATGATTCTCTGGAATCTTTACATACTCGTCCATATTGAAGGTGATGACGTTAGCAAAAGAGATTTCTCCAGCCTTATACTTCTTGACGAGCTCTTTGTAAAGCCCCAATGGAGATGAGCCCGTAGGACATCCTAACTTAAAAGGCTTTTCTGGTGTCGGATTAGCCTCTTTGATACGATTGGCAACATAGTTTGCTGCCCACTTGGACATACGATCGTAGTCCGGTTCAATAATTACTCTCATACTTTTTTTGTTATTATGAATTTTATGCCTTCTGGACCTGCTACCAAAAAAGTATAAACTTCAGGGGTTTCCTTCCGGCAACATTATTCTTAATTCTGTTTTCGGGGCAAAGATAATAAAAATTTCCCATTCTCCAAATATATTTCCAAAAAAAGACTGTCAAATGGGAAACTTTGCCTTACATCACCTAATTTCGGAATACTATTTGTCCCGTTTTATAGTCCATAGAGTCGATTATAGCCACTGATTCTACCTGATAACCTTGGCTGCGGAGATTTTTCCCGCCATTTTGCTGTCCCTTTTCAACAGCGACGCCCAGACCTACCACTTCGGCACCTGCCTGGTGTACGATATCAATAAGCGCACCCATAGCCTGCCCGTCTGCAAGGAAATCATCGACGATGAGCACCTTCTCGCCTGCCAGCATGTATGGCTTTGACACAAAGACATTGTTATGCCTCTTGTGAGTGAAGGAATATGCCTGCGATATGTACTTGTCATCAGTGCTATTGGCAGTCTCGCCCTTCTTGGCAAAAACAACGGGAACGTCGTATATCTCACCCAAGAGAGTAGCAATGGCAATGCCCGAGGACTCGATAGTAAGAATCTTCGTAACCTCCTTGCCCTTGAAACGGCGTTTTATCTCGTAAGCTATCTGACGGATGATGTCGATATCAATCTGGTGATTGAGAAAATTGTCTATCTTCAGGATGTTACCCTCTTTGATAGTTGCATCGGAAAGGATTTTTTCTTCAAGGAAATTCATTTTTTTGCCTCCTTTTCTTTTGGAAGGAATATATTAAGTATTACAGCAAGCAAGAAGACTACAGCAACGCAGTTTTCAGCAAAGACGGTTCGTACAAGCTCCGGAAACTGGTTGAACATATCAGAAGCCTGCGTGAAACCAAGTCCCACAGAAAGAGATAGGGACGATATTATCATATTACGCTGGGAGAAACCGCTGCGAGCCATCATGCCAAAGCCTGCAAATAGGATAGAACCGAACATCAGGAGGGTACAACCGCCCAATACAGCCTGCGGTATCGTTGTCAAGGCAAAGCCGACAGCTGGGAATATACCGCCAAGAATCATTACGCATGCTCCCGTAGCAATGGTAAAACGGTTTACGACACCGGACATGGCTGCCAAACCTACATTCTGGGAGAATGAGGTTATTGGAGTACAACCGAACAGACCTGCAACAGAAGAAACAAAGCCGTCGCAAGAGATAGAATTGCCCATCTCGACCTTATGAGGATTACGCTTCAAAGCACTATTACACAAGGCGCTGGTATCACCAATTGTCTCAGTAGCAGAAACGAGATATACACAGATGATGGAAAGTATTGCTCCAGTATTAAACTCCGGTTTAAACGGCAGGAACTGCGGCAGGGATATAAAGCCTTGCTGCGAAATGCCATAGAAACTGACCATTCCCATGCATGCAGCGAGAGTATAACCCACAATTAAACCTACCAACACAGAAAGAGAACGCAGGAAACCTTTTGCAAACACTTGGCATACAAGGCAAGATACCAACGTCACAGAACCGACAATCCAATTATCCATTGAACCGAAATCTGCCGCCCCTTGACCGCCGGCAAAGCTATTGGCACCGATTGGCAACAGAGAAAAGCCGATAGCCGTCACTACCGTTGCAGCGACGATATGCGGGACGAGCTTTATCCAGTATTTTGCAAAAAGTCCAAGTACTCCTTCTACAAGACCACCCACAATGACAGCACCCATCAGCACGCCCATACCCTGAGTAGTGGCGACACTGATAGAGAGAGATAGGAACGTGAAGGAAATGCCCATCACAATAGGCAGCCGAGAACCAATGCGCCATATAGGATAGAGCTGTATAAGAGTACCAATACCTGCTATCACCATACAGTTTTGAATAAGCACCGCACTGACACCAGGGGCGATGCCTACTACATTGGCGAGGATTATTATCGGCGTAATATTGCTGACAAACATTGCCAGCACGTGCTGAAGGCCAAAAGGTATCGCCTTGCCGACAGGCACACGACCATCAAGCTGATATAGATTGTTTATATCTGACATTGTCTTAATGAAAACTTCTGTTTACGTTATCTTTAAAATACATATTTTGCAGCAATGGTCGGATTCCACATGAAGGTCTTGGTTTTCTTACCATCAGGAGTGGCAACCCATACAAAATCGTTACTGAATTCCCACTCGGTACCTATACTGAAACCTTTTGTGGCAGGAATATTAAGCCAGAATTGTGGTTCGGTAAGGAACACGAGCCCTTTCTTCTGCTCTCCCTTTGCGGCATCGAAACGTGGGGTGTAACCATACCATAAGTCGGCAAAACCTGCGAAAGTACACCAGCCATGAGCGAATGTGGTGCTCCAGACAGCAGTTGCTTGGAAAGAAGCTATTGCCTTATAGTCGCCGGCACCATTATACTGAGACTTCTGCCTCAGATACTGCTTGTACATAAGCTGGAAAGAAAATGTCTTTGAAAAATCACTGTTATGCCAGTTCCATGCAGGACCGAGGAGGAAACACTGCTGGAAACGGGATGTTGCATACAAACTGGTTTTCTCAGCATACTTGTTGTTTGACAGACCACCATCATACTCAATGTGAGCAGCAAAAGAGTTAGACTCTGCAGGCTTTGCAAAGGTAAACTCACGGCTTATCTCCCAATATGCTCCTGCTATTCCATCAGAATAATAGTCCATATCAACGAAGAAATAGGTAGAACCGAGACGGTCGGGCTTGAACATCTCAACTGTAGATGTCAACTTCGGACGATTTGGCTCCGATGCTGAATTGATATTACGACCGAGGTCATAATGTAACTGAATGTTTACCTGAGCATTTGCACTCAAAAAAGAAATTGCCGTCAAGACAAATGAAAAAAACTTCTTCATATTTTTACACCTTTTTTATTTATATACTTATATAAGAAATTTATAATCTGTAACGATGAATACTATTGAATATGTTCATGATATTACTCAAATCGGCAAATAATTGACACAAAGGTAACTAATTCTATCAAAACGACCAAAATAATTGTTAAGAAACGTATTTTTTCTTTATAGAATTTACGCATATTATAAAAAAATTGTAATTTTGCAGGCTGGATTACGCTTTATATTTTATAAATGATAGAAGTTACAGAACATACCATAGATGTCAATGCCCTACTTCGCTCCAAAATGGGCAACAAAGCCGACAAAGTCCCTAATTTTGTCACCAACTGGCTTAAGCGAATCATTCATCAGGACGAATGTAATTCTATATTGTGGGAAAACAAGGACCTGTCAGGAGTGGAATGGGTTGACTCAATTCTAAAGACATTAAAGACGAACGTAGAGTTAAAAGGTGCAGAGAATTTGCCTTCCTCCACAGATGGCAAACGATACACCTTTTGCAGCAATCACCCATTAGGAGGACTTGACGGGCTT
Source organism: Prevotellaceae bacterium UBA7017 (assembly GCA_002449535.1). Taxonomy (GTDB): domain Bacteria; phylum Bacteroidota; class Bacteroidia; order Bacteroidales; family Bacteroidaceae; genus Prevotella. The sequence goes on from DJWZ01000138.1 coordinate 15,855, forward strand.
TTAATAGCGCAACTTTTAGGGCATAAATACAAAGGCAACCTCCGACTTCTGGTTAATGACCTCCTACTAAACCTCCCTGGACTCGCTCCCATGTGTGTCCCTGTCAACACCGTTGCACACAAAAGCAACCGAGGAACATCAGAAGCCATAAACAATGCCTTTAACGACGGATACAATATGTTCTTCTTTCCAGCAGGTCTCTGCTCAAGAAAAATAGATGGAAAGATACAGGATTTACCTTGGACAAAGACATTTCTGGTGAAAAGCATACAGTACAAACGCGATATTGTACCTATGCATACATCAGGACGCAATAGCGACAAGTTCTACCGCATAGCAAACATCTGCAAGGCGCTCCACTCCCCAGTAAACGTAGCAATGCTATATCTTGCTGATGAACTTTTCCGCAACACAAACAAGACATTCACCATTACCATTGGAAAGCCTATTCCATGGCAAACGTTCGACAAATCAAGAACGCCAATACAATGGGCTGAATTTGTACGAAACAAAGTTTACGAACTACAATGAACAACGAGCAGCACATCATTGACCCCATTCCACAGGACCTCATTCTTGCAGAACTTACCCCAGACAAGCGTTTAAGAATGACAAACAAAAGCAGTAATGAAATATATATTATTACTGCCCACGATTCTCCGAATATCTTGCGCGAAATAGGCAGATTAAGAGAGATTACATTCAGACTTGCTGGAGGTGGAACAGGTAAAGATTGTGATTTAGACGAGTTTGATACATGTAAAAACTGCTACAAGCAGCTCATAGTATGGAACCCAGAATCAAAAGAGATTATTGGGGGATATCGATATTTAATGGGTGACGAGTGGGAATATGACGAAAACGGACAACCCATACTTGCCACGAGCCACATGTTTAAATTCTCAGAAAAATTCATTAAAGAATATGCCCCCTACACGATTGAACTTGGCAGAAGTTTTGTCACTCCGGAATATCAAAGCAGTAAAAAAGGAGCCAAAAGTTTATTCGCCTTGGATAATCTCTGGGACGGACTGGGAGCTCTTACTGTGATAAACCCAAAAATGAAGTACTACTTTGGCAAAATGACCATGTACCCATCATATATTCGCTTCGGACGTGATATGATACTCTATTTCTTGAAAAAACATTTCAACGACGACGAAAAACTTATACTCCCGATGAAACCGTTGAATCTCGAAACACCAGAAGATGAATTGTCACAAATTTTCTGCGGTAGGGACTTCAAGGAAGACTATCGAATACTAAATGGAGGAATACGTGCATTAGGATTTAACATCCCCCCTTTGGTTAATGCGTACATGAATCTGTCACCAACAATGAAGCTATTTGGCACTGCAATAAACAAAGGTTTTGGAGACGTTGAAGAAACAGGCATTCTCATCGCTGTTAACGAGATATTGGAAAGCAAGCGTGTCAGACACATAGAAAGCTTTGTGAAAGAACATCCGGAAAGCATACAGAATATCACATGCGGTGATGACAACGTAATAAAGATGAAGAAAATTACAACGACCTAAGAACCTCAAGAGTTTTCATTTCCCCAAATTGGGGAATATGCAAACGATAGAACTGAAGGGAGAAATCAATTACACGGTTTCTCTCTTTTTTTGTCATTTTATAATAGTGCAGATTCGATGGAGTCATACGCATAAGTATATGCATCTTATTTGCATCATCAGGCAAGAGATAGTCCTTATGCGTTGGAATATCCCCTGTAAACCTGCCCTCCCTGAGATCAAATATATACCCTTGATGATGACTCGACATATCTGGAAAAAAACCAAGGAATCTTGACATGCGAATCATAAACATAAGATGGAAGTTTGCAATTCCTTTATCTGCTACATCTAACCATGACAGGCTTTGCTCAACAAAATCATAAAGGGCTTTGTCATTATGTAAATCTCGGGTAGCATACAACAGGAACTCAGCAACAAAAAAGGCTAATGCCATCTTCATCTCATTAAAAGGCAGTGACATATAAACAAAAGCCAATCGAGCTTCTTTAATATATGACAACTGTTTTCGAGGATTACTATCAACTACGATATCCAATATGGTAAGGGGCTGAAACAACTGTTTTGCAACCTTGGCATTATGTCCTCTGGAGATTTTCCATATAGAAGACTCCCTACCTAAGTCGCGAGTGAGAAAATCTATGATAAATTTATCTTCACCATACTTCACCGTTTTTAGTACTATCGCACGAGTTTTTAGTTCCATTTCGGATGCAAAAATAGCATTTTTCCCCTTCATATCAAAAATTCTTTCATAAAAATTTGCGTATTTAATTAAAATTATGTACCTTTGCAGCCGCAAAACGAGCAAAAGTTCTTTTTGACAATCGGTTTGGCGCGTTCGTATATCGGCTAGTACTCAAGATTTTCATTCTTGCAAGAGGGGTTCGACTCCCCTACGCGCTACAAATATTGATTATTCGTCATCGAGCAGTGATGCCCATTATGGTGACGATGAGTCGGACAGACTCGCCAGGGCAGTTGTAGTAACATAAGACCCATAGCTAACATTAATCCGTCTCCCCAGAGACATAACAAATCTAAAAAAAATGGCAAACCACAAATCATGTGAGAAGCGCATACGTCAAACAAAAGTCGCTACAACCCACAACCATTATTACGCTAAAACAATGCGTAATGCAGTTCGCAAACTCCGTGCAATGACAAACAAGGATGAAGCAGTGAAACTTTATCCAACAATCCAAAAAATGCTTGACAAACTTGCTAAGAACAATATTATTCACAAGAATAAGGCAGCAAATATCAAGTCTTCATTGATGCAGCATATTGCACAACTTTAGAAGTTTAGCAAATAAATTTCATCCATAACAAAAATGCAACCTGATTAGGTTGCATTTTTTTGTTAAAATACGAAGTATTTTATTTGGATATATGAGTTTTTTTTTGTATCTTTGCATCAAAATTATAAAAACTCACATTCAGATGGAAAATCAGAAGAACGAAACAAACTACATGGGTAGTAGCATTCAAGTCCTCGAAGGTCTTGAAGCTGTACGCAAACGCCCTGCCATGTACATTGGAGACATCTCCGAGAAAGGATTACATCACCTTGTCAATGAGACCGTGGACAACTCTATAGACGAAGCGATGGCAGGATTTTGTACACATATCAATGTTACTATAAATGAAGATAATTCTGTAACCGTAGAGGATGATGGTCGTGGAATTCCTGTTGACGAGCACCCCAAAATGCACAAAAGCGCACTTGAGGTCGTTATGACAGTTCTTCATGCCGGCGGTAAGTTTGACAAAGGGTCTTATAAGGTTTCAGGTGGTTTGCATGGTGTAGGTGTATCATGCGTAAACGCATTGTCCACACACATGATATCACAGGTATATCGTGATGGTAAAATATACCAGCAAGAATACGAGAAGGGAAAGCCATTGTATTCCGTTAAGGTCGTTGGCGAAACAGATAAACGTGGTACAAGACAACAATTCTGGCCAGACCCAACCATCTTCACTACAACAGAATTCAAATATGACATCGTAGCACGGCGCATGCGTGAGCTGGCTTTTCTGAATGCTGGTATCACTATTATTCTTGCCGACCTAAGGCCAAACGAGGAGGGCAATGTACGCCAGCCAGAAGTCTTCCATGCTAAAGAAGGTTTGAAGGAATTTGTACGTTATGTAGATCGCCATCGTACAAGCATAATAGGGGAGCCAATATATTTAAAGACAGAAAAGAATGGCACGCCAATAGAAATAGCCCTGCTATACAACAACGACTACAGTGAGAACATCCATTCTTACGTTAACAACATTAATACTATAGAAGGCGGCACCCACCTGACTGGTTTCCGCATTGCATTGAGTCGTTCTCTGAAAAAATATGCAGACGAAGACAGTGACCTGAAAAAGAAAATAGAAAAGGCAAAAATAGAAATAGCTCCTGATGACTTTAGAGAAGGTCTTACAGCTATCATTTCAGTAAAGGTAGCAGAACCTCAGTTTGAAGGACAGACAAAAACCAAATTAGGTAACAGCGAAGTCAACGGACACGTTCAGCAAGCCGTAGGCGAAGCAATGAGCGCATATTTGGAAGAACATCCAAAAGAGGCACACACTATATGTGAAAAGGTTATATTGGCAGCTACTGCACGCATTGCCGCTCGCAAAGCACGTGAAAGCGTTCAAAGAAAGAGTCCTATGACGGGAGGAGGATTACCTGGCAAACTGGCAGATTGCTCTTCACGCGACCCAAAGAAGACCGAGATATTCCTTGTCGAGGGTGATTCTGCAGGTGGTTCTGCAAAGCAAGGTCGAGATCGTCACACACAAGCCATACTTCCTCTAAGAGGCAAGATTCTTAATGTCGAGAAGGTACAATGGCATAAAGTTTTCGAGGCAGAGTCTGTAAACATCATTTTACAAGCAATAGGAGTACGCTTCGGTGTAGATGGAGAAGATTCAAAGGAAGCCAATATCGAGAAATTAAGATATGACAAGATTATTATCATGACCGATGCCGATGTTGACGGCTCGCACATCGATACTCTTATCATGACACTTTTCTTCCGTTTTATGCCGCAGGTAATTCAGGAAGGCCATCTTTACATAGCCACTCCACCACTCTACCAGTGTACATACAAAAACCACAAAGAATATTGTTACACAGAGGAGGATAGGCAGAGATTCATTGACACATACTGCGAAGGAAACTCTGATGACACACGTTTACACACACAGAGATACAAGGGTCTTGGAGAAATGAATCCAGAGCAACTATGGGATACAACAATGAACCCTGATACGCGTCTCTTGAAGCAAGTAACCATCCAGAACGCAGCAGATGCAGACGAAATATTCTCAATGCTTATGGGTGACGATGTAGAGCCCAGAAGACTATTCATCGAAGAAAATGCAACATATGCAAATATTGATGCATAATCCCCTTTGATAAATAGCCCCTCAAAAAAATGATTATCCAAATAGATAATGTGCTTGTATCAGCAGAAATTCTCACCGAGAATTTCTGCTGTGACCTTTCTAAATGCAAAGGAATTTGTTGCATTGAAGGTGACGCCGGAGCCCCTGTTACGCTCGAAGAAGTAGCCCTACTTGAGGACAACCTTGACATTGTAAAGCAAGATTTATCAATGCAAGCACAACTTGTCATAGCATCGCAGGGGGTAGCATACACAGATACAGAAGGAGATTTGGTAACATCTATTGTCAACGGAAAAGATTGCGTTTTCACATGCTACCAAGACATCCTTTTGAACAACAAAACAACAGAAACCAACGATAACATCGTAAAAAACTGCTGTTTGTGTGCCTACGAAAAAGCATACAGGAAAGGGCTCACCAGCTGGCCTAAACCAATCTCATGTGCACTCTATCCCATCAGAGAATCAAAATTGAGCAATGGCATGACTGCATTAGTTTATCACAGATGGGAAGTATGTAAGGATGGCATTAAAAAAGGTAAGGAACTATCCTTACCACTATACAAATTTCTAAAAGAACCGTTAATTAGACGCTTTGGAATTGAATGGTACGAGGGATTATGCACAGCAGCCAAAGAACTCACCATTCAATAGGTTGCATTCCCTGTTGCAGCAACCAACGATTACATAAACTGAAATGGTGATTACCAAACCACCCTCCCCTGTTTGCAGACAGAGGAGAAGGATGGACACTCTCTAAAATCAAATGCTTGCTGGCATCTATAAGTTTCCTTTTGTTGCGCGCTGGTCCGCCCCACAACAAGAAAACTACATGATCTCGATTTTCTGACACTTTCTTTATAACGGCATCAGTAAATTCTTCCCATCCTTGACGTTGGTGAGACAATGGCATATGCTCGCGTACTGTCAGAGTTGTGTTTAGCAACAACACACCCTGTTTTGCCCATCTTCGCAAACTACCATTATACATTCTTTTGCCCATTTCATCGGAAATTATTTCCGGAACAACTCCAACATCTTCTTTTACCTCTTTAAATATATTTACTAATGACGGAGGCAAAGGAACACCCTCTTTAACAGAAAAACAGAGACCTTCTGCCTGCCCAGGACCATGATAGGGGTCCTGACCTAATATCACAACTTTTACGTTTGACAAGGGACACAGATTAAAGGCATTGAAGATTTCCTTTCCTGGAGGATAACACGTATAATTGGAATATTCGCTCTTAACAAAATGAGTGAGTTTGATAAAATACTCTTTATCAAACTCACTCTGAAGTATTTCCAACCACGAAGGTTCTATAGAAACTTTCACTTTTACTAATCTGTTATCAAATTCTCTCCTGTCATATCAGCAGGCTGCTCTAATCCCATAATATGAAGAATTGTTGGAGCCACATCAGCAAGACGGCCATCCTTAATTGTTGCACTATTATTATCTGTTACATATATGCACGGCACAGGATTCAACGAGTGTGCAGTATTTGGAGAGCCATCAGGATTTATTGCATTGTCAGCATTACCATGGTCTGCTATTATAATTGCCTCATAACCAACAGATTTTGCTGCTTCTATAACATCACGGACACAATTATCTACGGCATGTACAGCTTTTGCTATCGCATTGTACACTCCTGTATGACCTACCATGTCACCATTTGCAAAATTCACGACGATAAAGTCATAAATATCTTTCTTGATATTTTCCACAAGCTTATCTTTTACTTCATAAGCTGACATTTCAGGCTTCAAATCATAAGTTGCAACCTTTGGCGACGCAACCAGAACACGATCTTCATTATCAAAAGGAGCTTCACGACCACCATTAAAGAAGAATGTTACATGTGCATACTTCTCTGTTTCTGCTGTATGGAGTTGCTTCTTACCACACTGAGAAAGATATTCTCCAAGTGTATTTTCAACATTTTCCTTAGGGAACAGGATACCCACCCCAACGAAGGAAGCATCATACGGTGTCATGCAATAATATTTTAGGTTTGGAATAGTTGACATTCCCTGCTCTGGCATATCATTTTGTGTAAGAACCATTGTCAACTCCTTTGCACGGTCATTTCGGAAATTAATAAAGATTACTACGTCCCCTTCCTCTATCTTTCCGTTTACAGACGTATTAACAATAGGTTTGATAAATTCATCTGTCACGCCTTCTGCATATGACTCCTCCATAGCTTTCACCATATCGGTAGCTTTCTTTCCCATGCCAGCAGTTAACAAATCATAAGCTTCTTTTACACGTTCCCAACGCTTATCACGGTCCATCGCATAAAATCTTCCAACAATACTTGCTATGTTTGCATCATTAGCTTTACACTTCTCCGAAACTTGCTCTATAAAGCCCTTTCCACTCTTAGGATCGGTATCACGTCCATCCATGAAACAATGAACAAACAACTGCTGTGACAAGCCATACTCCTTCCCCACCTCTATCAACTTGAACAAATGATCTAAAGACGAATGTACTCCACCATTAGAACACAGTCCCATAAGATGTAGCTTCTTTCCTGTAGATTTTGCATACTCGTATGCTTCCTTTACTTGTGCATTCTTGCTTATAGAGCCATCTGCACAAGCACGATTTATTTTTACAAGATCCTGGTAAACAATTCGGCCGGCGCCAATATTGAGGTGTCCCACCTCAGAATTGCCCATTTGACCGTCTGGCAATCCCACATCCTCACCTGAAGCCTGAAGCTGAGAATGACTACTGATTGCATTCAGATAATCCAAATAAGGTGTTGGAGTGTTATATATCACATCACCTTTACCATGCTTACCAATTCCCCATCCATCTAGGATCATTAAAAGTGCTTTTTTTGCCATATTTTCTTAATATTTAATTTTAATCCGTATTTAACGCACAAAAATACTTCTTTTATTTATAATAACCGACCCATCCTTGTTAAATTTTACTAAAAAAGAGGTTTTTTTACAGAAAGTGGGGCAAAGTGGGGCAAAGTGGGGATTTTTTTTGTAATTTTGCAGACGAATAATTAAAAATTCGCGCATGCGTTTTTTAGGTAACATAGAAGCTCGGACAGATTCAAAAGGTCGCGTCTTTTTGCCAGCAACATTTAGGAAAGTGTTGCAGCAAGAAGGTGTCGAGCATCTCGTGTTGAGAAAAGATGTCCATGAAAAGTGCCTCGTACTTTATCCTGATAGCGTCTGGATAGAGCAAGAAGACTTCATGCGAAGGAAACTGAACCGCTGGAACAAGCAGGAACAGCAAATCTTTAGGCAATTCGTAAGCGATGTAGAGCTTATAACCCTTGATAGCAATGGTAGATTCCTATTATCCCAAAAGGCTCAAGCTTTGGCGGACATAAAGCAAACCGTAAGATTCGTCGGTGTAGGTGATACTATTGAGATATGGTCAGGTGACAGAGAATCTAATTTCATGAACCCTGATGATTTTAGCGATGCTCTGGAGGCTTTATTAGGGGGAACAGACAAAACAAGCGAGTAAAACATGTGCCCTATGTATCACATTCCCGTCTTACTGACAGAAAGCGTAGATGGACTTGACATAAAACCCAACGGCACATACGTGGATGTCACTCTCGGTGGAGGAGGACACAGCAGAGAAATATTAAACAGGCTGAACGGAACTGGTCATCTGTATTCCTTCGATCAAGACGAGGATGCAGAAAAGAATTGGCAAACAAGCACAAACGCTACACATTTAAAAAACTTTACCTTCATCAGGAGTAATTTCAGATATTTGAGAAACTGGATGCGATACTATGGGGTAGAAAAGATTGATGGACTTCTTGCCGATTTAGGTGTTTCCAGTCATCATTTCGATGATGAGACCCGAGGTTTTTCCTTTCGTTTTGATGCTCCTCTCGACATGCGAATGAACAAACGAGCAGGCATAACAGCGGCAGATATCATAAACAAATATGAAGAAGAGAAACTTGCCAATGTTTTATATCTTTATGGAGAATTCAAAAATTCACGTAAGATAGCCTCTGCTATAGTAAAAGAGCGCAGGGAAAAGGAAATCAAAACAACGATGGACCTGATAAACGCCACGAATATAAAAGACAAAAAAGACCTTGCGAGGCTTTTTCAGGCGCTCCGCATAGAGGTGAATCAGGAAATGGAAGCCCTTAAAGACATGCTTACCGATGCAACGCAATTGCTGAGCAAGAATGGCCGTCTAAGCATTATAACATACCACAGCCTTGAGGATAGGATGGTCAAAAACATCATTAAAAGGGGCAATATAGAGGGAACAGTGATTGAGGACATATATGGGAAAGTAGAAACGCCCCTCAGAGCTTTATCGAACAAAGTGATAACTCCAAACAGCGAGGAAATCCAGCAGAATCCACGTAGTAGGAGTGCAAAATTAAGAATAGGTATTAAACAATAAATCTCAAATGAGCGACGAGCTTGACATCAGAATCGACCACGATTTAACTCAGAATGACGCGGGGAACATTCTTGGTAGTAAGACTATTGAGGATGTAATCAAGAAGGAGGCGAAAGAGGAGCAGGAGCCCTCTTCACGCTTTTCCATTTCACGCACTTTGGGCGGAGTAATCATTGCACGTTTTGCACAGAGACAAATGAAATTAATGTTGCTCATATGCGTCATTCTCATTCTGCACATTAGTTGTAGATATATGTGTCAAAAGAAGATGGTAGAGCTCGACCGTTTGGAAGCAAGAATTGTAGAAGCACATAATAAAGCTATTGTTTGCAGCAGTATTCTTACAGAGAAGAGTCGTGAGAGCAATGTGCTTAAACGTTTATATGAAAATGGAGATAGCACACTAAAGTCAAGTAGTCAACCACCTTATTTAATTAAAGTAAATAGTGAAGAACTTTAATTCTAACATCCCTCTCCTACGTTACACAGGTATTGCCGTAATACTTGCGTTCGTTGCCTTTGCCGTTTTGGCAAAAGGTTTTTATATCATGACCGCTGAAAGAGAGTATTGGTTAGAAGTGAGTTCTATCCTAAAATACGATAGTATTCCTGTAGATCCTATTCGTGGTAACATCCTTGCATGCGATGGTCAACAATTGGCATGCAACATCCCTGAATACAAAATATTCATGGACTTTAAAGCTTTAAAAGACAGCAAAGCTGATACGCTTTGGTATGATTCCCTTGGAAATAGCACAAAAGCACTGGACAAACTATGCAAAGGGCTGAATCATCTTTTCCCAGAAAGGACAGCAGAAGAATTCAAAAAATACTTAAAAGAGGGATTTGACAAAAATAGCCGTTATTGGCGTATTGTCAAACGACGTATAGATTATACGACCTATCAAAAGGTCAAGAATCTTCCGCTTTTCAATCTAAAAAAGAATGTCGGAGGATTTGCTGAAGAAAAATTTCCTGTCCGCAATCGTCCTTATGGTTCACTTGCACAAAGTGTTATTGGTGACACCTATAAAGAAAAAGGTATAGCATTCTCAGGACTTGAACTCGCCTGCGATTCTTTCCTAAAGGGGCGTTCTGGTTACAAGCACCGCAGGAAGGTTCTCAACGGATGGGTTGACATACTCGATTCTGCAGCCGTTGATGGATGTGACGTTATCACGACCATAGATGTAGGAATTCAGGATCTTGCCGAGCGAGCGCTCATCAAGGAACTAAAGAAAGACGGTGCCTATACTGGCGTAGCAATTGTAATGGAGGTAGAAACAGGCGACATCAAAGCTATGGTAAACATGGACCTTGACCCTAATACCGGAGAATATTTCGAGGGTAGGAACCATGCTATTGCCGACTGGCTCGAACCTGGCTCTGTATTCAAGACAGCAAGCTTCCTTGTCGCTCTTGATGATGAGAAGATTGACACCTCTATGACTATTAATACCGGTTGCGGCATTAAGGACATGTATGGTGCGAAAATGCGAGACCATAACTGGCACAGAGGTGGTTATGGCGTCATTAGTGTACCAAAAGCGCTTCAAGTTAGTTCCAACATTGGCGTCAGCGCATTGATTGACAAGTATTATCATGCCCATCCAGAAGAATTTGTAAAAGGGCTGCATCGTGTTGGAATAGCAGAAAACCTACATCTGGGATTTGCGGAATACATGCCACCTCGTGTTCGTATGCCTAAGAAAAATGACAGGGGGCAATATACCAACTGGAGTAACACCGCTCTTCCATGGATGAGTATCGGATATGAAACAAACGTTCCTCCAATTTCTGTGGTAACATTCTATAATGCTATTGCTAATGACGGAAAACTTGTTCGACCACGATTCGTAAAACGAATAGAACATAATGGGGAGGTGATTAAAGAATTTCCTGTTCAAGTGCTTAAAGAGAAGATTTATAAGCACGAAAAGGCTCTTCGCGAAATACAAACTATTCTATACCAGGTTGTTAATATCGGTTTAGGGAAACGCGCCGGATCTAAAAACTTTGGTGTATCTGGAAAAACCGGAACTGCACAAAAAGCCAGCAATGGCGGATATAAAAATGGTATTACCCACTATCTCCTCTCATTCTGTGGATACTTTCCCTCTGGTATAGATCCTCAGACGAAGGAACGCATCAAGCCGAAATATTCTTGTATCGTATGTATCCAAAAAGCAGGATTACCCGCTTCTGGAGGTCTTATGTCTGGTCAGGTATTCCACGATATCTCCGAAGGCATAATGGCAAAGAATATATACACAAAACTTGATTTCTCAAACTCACCCGCAAATACTGCAAGCGCGAAGCCAAAACGTCAAAGGGTTCTATCTCGTCAGGAATTGCTCGCACTGGCAAGCAAGACAGAGCAGAAGAGCAAAGAACATTTTAATGGCGGAGCTAAAAAAACAATGCCAAATCTTATCGGCATGGGAGCCCGTGATGCTGTCTATCAAGCAGAATGCAGGGGGGCTAAAGTAATTCTTAAAGGAAAAGGAAAAGTACGCCATCAAAGTAAAAGTGTTGGCAGTTCTATAAACAAAGGAGAAAAAATAATACTTGAGTTGGGATGAAACTACAAGAAATCATATCTGGAATAAACCCCATTGAAGTTGTTGGTTCTGTTGACATCAACATCACAGGGGTGAATATTGATTCAAGGAGAATCAGTAGAGGTCACCTTTTCATTGCTATGCGAGGCACACAGGTGGATGGACACCAATATATCTCAAAAGCAATAGAGTCAGGGGCTTCTGCTATTGTTTGTGAAGAAGCTACGGATTATGTAGAAAACGTCACCTATATCAAGGTAAAAAATACCGAAGACATCGCCGGTATTATAGCCACAACCTTTTATGGCAATCCTACCAAAAAGATAAAACTCATAGGCGTTACAGGCACCAATGGCAAGACAACCATTGCTACCCTACTCTACAATATGTTCCGCCGTATGGGACATAAATGCGGACTTCTCTCTACCGTCTGCAATTACGTTGAAGGAGATGCCTACCCGACAGAACATACCACCCCTGACCCCATAGAGTTGAACCAACTTTTGGCAAAAATGGTAGAGGCAGGATGCGAATATGCCTTCATGGAGTGCTCTAGTCATGCTATCGCCCAAAAGAGAATCGGCGGACTGACATTCGTTGGAGGAATATTTACAAATCTTACACGCGACCACCTCGATTACCACAAGACATTCGAAAACTATCGCGATGCAAAGAAAGCATTCTTTGATGGTTTAAACAAGAAAGCCTTCGCCATTACAAATCTTGATGACAAGAATGGTCTTGTAATGACCCAAAATACGAAAGCTACTGTACGTACATATTCCACACAGCGCATGGCTGACTACATGGCTCGTATCATTGAATGTCATTTTGAAGGTATGTACCTTGGGATAGAAGAGAGTGGTGAAAGCCGCGTTGAGAGTCGCGAAGTCGGTGTACAGTTCATCGGAAAATTCAATGTTTCCAATCTCCTTGCTGTATATGGTGCAGCTCGCATGTTAGGCAAGGAGCCAGAAGAGGTTCTCATAACCCTCAGCACTCTGAAAAGTGTTGCAGGTCGTTTAGAGCCGATACATTCCGAGAACGGCATTACAGGACTTGTTGATTATGCTCATACTCCCGATGCCTTGGAGAATGTTCTGAAAGCTATCCATGAAGTAATGGAAGGACAAGAAGGGCGCATTATTACCGTTTGCGGTTGTGGTGGTAACCGCGATAAAGGCAAGCGTCCACTCATGGCACAAGAGGCCGTAAAGCAAAGCGACACAGTAATTATCACCTCTGACAACCCACGCAATGAGGAGCCACAAGATATCATCAATGATATGTTGGCTGGTCTAAATGCGCAGCAGATGAAAAAAGTTGTGGTAATAGCTGATAGACATGAGGCAATAAAGACATCTGTAATGTTAGCACATAAGGGAGATGTGATTCTTGTGGCTGGTAAAGGTCATGAAGACTACCAGATAATAAAAGGTGTGAAACATCACTTTGACGATAGAGAAGAACTACGTAATGCTTTTGCTAATTAAAGTTTAACCGGGAAAATACATCAGAAATGTTATATTACTTCTTTAGATTTTTAGAGCAGTTCAATATTCCTGGTTCAGGAATGTGGAGTTACATATCATTCCGCTCCATACTGGCACTCATCCTCTCGCTTATCATTTCTATATGGTTCGGCGAGCACTTCATTAAATGGATGCGTAAAAATGGTGGTACCGAAACCCAGCGCGATCGTACTATCGACCCATATGGAGTCGAAAAAAGGGGAGTCCCTACTATGGGTGGAATCATTATTATCATTGCCACCATCATTCCATGTTTGTTCTTTGGACGATTAAGAAACATCTATCTTATCTTGATGATAGTTACCACTATATGGTTGGGAGTCATCGGGTTTGCTGATGATTATATCAAGTTGAAAATATCGAAAGACGGTTTGAAACCCATCTATAAGTTGATTGGACAAGCATTTCTGGGCTTAATCGTAGGTCTTACCCTATGGTTGTCCCCTGATGTCGTAATCCGTGAAAATGTTTCTACCCAGAGACAAGGCACAGAGATCGTCATCCATAAGAGCAAACCGGTAAAATCAACTACTACAACTATTCCGTTTGTTAAGAATAACAACTTCAACTACACTGATGTTTTTTTCTCTTGGTTAGGAAAATATCGCAGTGCTGCCGGTTGGATATTTTTCGTATTCCTGACAACTTTCGTCGTGATGGCTGTCAGCAATGGTAGTAATCTTAACGATGGAATGGACGGAATGTGTGCTGGTAATTCAGCAATAATATGTATAGCACTGGGCATTCTCGCATATGTCTCAAGTAACCTCAGTTTTGCGTCATATTTCAATACCATGTATATCCCGCAATGTGAGGAGTTAGTAGTATTTCTCAGTGCTTTCACCGGTGCTTTAGTAGGTTTCCTCTGGTATAATGCCTATCCAGCACAAATATTTATGGGCGATACGGGGTCCCTTGCCATTGGTGGTATCATAGCTGTAACAGCTATTATCATTCACAAGGAATTACTCATCCCTATTCTCTGTTTTATATTCCTCTGCGAGAGCATTTCTGTGCTGCTCCAGGTTGAATTTGCAAAAATGGGGAATAAGAAAGGTAAGAAGTGGCGTCTTTTCAAACGTGCTCCTATACATGATGCATTCCGCATCAAACCAGGACAAATCGCTGATGATATACATATATTCCTAAATTGGCCTCGTGGCTGCTGGCTGGAATCTAAGATAACAGTACGTTTCTGGATTCTTACAATCGGCATGGCTGCATTGGCTATCATAACACTAAAGATTAGATGATGAAGAAGTTGGCAATACTTGGAGCAGGAGAGAGCGGTGTCGGCACCGCTATTCTTGCAAAGAAACAGGGCTATGATGTCTTTGTTTCCGATATGGGAAGCATCAAAGCGAAATACAAGAAGAGCCTTGACGAGAACAATATACGTTGGGAAGAAAACCATCATACAGAATCCGAAATCCTTTCGGCTTCAGAGGTTGTTAAGAGTCCCGGCATACCTGATTCTGCACCTATCATTCAAGCCTTGATAAAACAGGAAACCCCTATTCTTGCAGAATTGGAATTCGCACAACGATATAGCAAAGGTAAAACGATATGTATTACAGGGTCTAACGGCAAGACAACAACAACATCCCTGATTTACTACATCATGAAGAAATGGGGTGTTGACGTTGGACTTGCTGGTAATATTGGGCATTCCTATGCACTACAGGTGGCAACCAATGATCACGATTGGTATGTTCTTGAAATCAGCTCTTTCCAGCTGGATAATATGTTTGAATTCCACGCTGATGTATCTGTCCTCATGAATATCACACCTGACCATCTCGATCGTTACGATTTCAAGATGCAGAATTATGTCGATTCCAAAATGCGTATCATCCAGAACCAGGTACCAAAAGACAGTTTTATATATTGGTCAGATGATGAGTATATCGACAAGGAACTTCTCAAGCGTCAGGATGGTTATGCTCCAAAGCCTACACCATCATCACGAAATGCTGTTATGGGCAACCCTACCCTACAGCCTTTCAGCGATAAAGACCTCTCTGCTATGGCAAGTTTCCCTAATCCCTTGCTTCCCGGCAAGCATAACCTCCGCAATATGATGGCGGCATATTATGCTACTCTTGCTGCAATGGCAAAGATGGAACTGAACACCGGTCAGCAGGAAAAAATGAAAGAGAAACTGGCACAGTGTCTGAAGGATTTCCCTGGCGTAGAACATCGTCTGGAGAGGGTTCTTGAGAAAGATGACATCCTATGGATTAACGATTCCAAGGCTACAAATGTCGATGCCTGCCATGTTGCCCTTGAGGCAATGTCACGCCCGACAATCCTAATTGTCGGTGGAAAAGATAAGGGTAATGACTATAGCACTATAGCAGATCTTGTAAAGGAAAAATGCTGTGCTTTAGTATTCCTTGGCGTTGATAATGCAAAGCTACATGCTGCATTCGACTCTCTCGGTTTACCTATAGCCGACACCCACTCTATGAAAGATTGCGTAGAAGCTTGTCGGAAATTTGCAAAAGCCGGTAATACCGTTCTTCTGTCTCCATGCTGCGCTTCTTTCGACCTATTCAAGAACATGGAAGACCGCGGAGAGCAGTTTAAAACATTAGTAAAGCAACAAGCATAAACGAATAACACATTGGACCTACAGAAGTTTCAAAATATTTTCAAAGGAGACCGCATCATCTGGATGATTTTCTTCATACTGTGTATCATCAGTGTGTTGGAAGTCTATTCGTCTTCATCACGACTGGGTTATAAGTCGGGTAACTATTGGTATGCAGCAACATATCACACCATCATTCTTCTTGTCGGTGTCGTAAGTATGATTGGCGTACTGAATATCCCTTGTCGATACTTCAAGCTTGCCACCCCTGTATTGGTCCCATTCTCTTTAATATTACTTATCCTCGTATATATAATAGGAACAAAAGAAAACGATGCCGCTCGTTGGATAAAGCTGTTTGGTATTATCCCACTGCAGCCGTCAGAAATAGCGAAAGGTACTATTGTGCTTGCCACAGCACACATCTTGTCACAGTTGCAGACACCAGAAGGAGCACATCCGAATGCCACAAAATACATTCTCGGCACTTCATTGCCATTAATTGCTCTCATCTTCCCAGAAAACTTCTCTACCGCAGCATTAATGCTTGGTGTAGTATTCATGATGATGATTATAGGTCGTGTTCCTATGAAACACATTGGATATATAATCTCGTTCTGCGTCATTACGGCAATCATCGGCATCACGCTGGTTCTTTCCATTGGCAAGTCAGAATCACAACTTAGCGATATCCAGAAGAGTCAACAACTCACCGAGGTCGTAACTACAAATGGTAACAGCAAAGACATTTCAGAGGTCGAGGATGCTCCGAAGCGTGGTGGCATACTTCATCGCCTTGACCTTTGGAAACAGCGTATCGATGATTTCATGGATAACACCTATGTAGCGCCAGAGGATTATGACCTTGACAAGAAAGGACAGGTAGGTCATGCCAACATAGCCATTGCCTCTTCACACTTCATTGGCGTCGGTCCTGGAAACAGCGTACAGCGCGACTTCCTGCCATTAGCATTCTCTGATTTCATCTTCGCAATCATCTTTGAGGAACTGGGATGGCTTGGCGCTGCCTTCGTCGCCCTACTCTATATCTCCCTGCTCTTCAGGACAGGTTATATTGCACGCCGCTGTGCAAATCCGTTCCCTGCCTTCCTGGCTATGGGATTGGCATTGCTCATTGTCGTACAGGCACTTTTCAATATGATGGTAGCAACAGGTCTCGCACCGGTAACAGGACAGCCGTTGCCTCTTATCAGCAAGGGAGGTACTTCCTCAATAATAAATTGTATTTACATTGGCATGATACTATCTATCAGCCGCACAGCAAAGAAAATAGACGAATCTTCTCTTAACTAAACATACATCATGAACCAAATAAAAAATCCTCGGGTAATAATTTCCGGTGGCGGCACCGGTGGTCATATTTTTCCTGCCATTAGTATTGCTAACGCTATCAAGGCTAAATACCCAGATGCCAAGATACTTTTCGTTGGTGCTGAGGGTAGAATGGAGATGACTCGTGTTCCTGAAGCCGGATATGAAATAAAGGGACTTCCCGTCCGAGGCTTGATACGTCCTCTTTGGAGCCCGAAGAATATTGGTGTCATGATTGATTTCTTCCGCTCTCGCTCTATGGTGAAGAGCATCATAAGAGATTTCAAGCCTCAGGTGGCTATCGGAGTTGGTGGTTATGCCTCTGCTCCCACCCTGAATGCAGCTGCTGCAATGGGCGTTCCTTGCCTCATACAGGAGCAGAATTCCTATGCTGGTGTCACAAACAAATCTCTCGCTAAGAAAGCCCGGAAAATTTGTGTAGCATACGATGGAATGGAGCGTTTCTTCCCTGCTAACAGGATAATAAAAACAGGCAATCCTGTTCGCCAGTCGCTACTCTCGAATACTATGACGAAGGAAGAGGCGCGCATAAAGATGGGTCTAAAGCCTGATATTCCCACAATATTGGTAATAGGAGGTTCCCTGGGAGCTCGTACTATCAATAATGCGATTGCCGATGGTATCGGTCGTTTCGACGACAGAAACATTCAGGTAATATGGCAAACTGGTAAATACTATGCAGAAGACTGCGAGAGGATAACTGCAGACCATTATCGCAATGCAGGTCCCGACTCTCCAAAAGGTGTTCACCCAATGCCTTTCATCTCTGATATGGCAATAGCCTACAAGGCAACAGACATCGTAATATCCCGCGCTGGAGCATCAAGCATCAGCGAGTTGTGTCTTCTCGGCAAGGCGGCAGTACTTGTACCCTCCCCTAATGTGGCAGAAGACCATCAGACAAAGAATGCCCGCGCCCTCTCTGACAAAGGTGCAGCAGTCTTCGTTGCCGACAGCGAAGCAGCAAAGGTATTGGTAGAACAGGCAATAGCACTTGTTTCTGATGCAGAACAAATTAAGAGGCTCGAGGAAGAAATAAAGAAACTCGCCATCTACAACTCTGCAGACATCATAGCAGAAGAAAGTATAAAACTAATTAAACAGTAATGAACTCAGTATATTTCATAGGTGCCGGAGGCATCGGCATGAGTGCCATAGCACGTTATTACATCAAGCAGGGCAAATTTGTCGCAGGTTACGACAAAACACCTTCAAAGCTTACCGACCAGCTTATCAAAGAGGGTATGCACATTCATTTTGAAGACAATGTGAATCTTATCCCTGAAGAGTGTCGTAATGCCAAGGATACTCTGGTTGTCTATACTCCAGCCATCCCCGAAACTCATACAGAACTGCAGTATTTCACCCAAAATGGCTTTGATATCCAGAAACGTGCTCAGGTTCTGGGTACATTGACTAAAGAGCATAAGGGTCTTTGCGTAGCAGGAACTCATGGTAAGACTACCACCTCCACTATGTGTGCCCACATTATGCATAACTCCCATCTGGATTGCAATGCCTTCTTAGGAGGAATTTCCAAAAACTACGGAACAAACTACATTCTTGCTGATAAATCTGACTACGTGGTTATTGAAGCCGATGAATTCGACCGTTCTTTCCATTGGCTCCGCCCTTGGATGTCGGTCATCACCTCTTCTGACCCCGATCATCTTGACATCTATGGCACCAAAGAGGCATACCTGGAGTCGTTCCGTCACTATACCACCCTCATACAGCCAGGCGGAGCTCTCATCATACATGTTGGTTTAGAGATGAAAGCCAACGTTGCTGAAGGTGTTAAGACATACACCTATGGTGTTGAGGAAGGCGACTTCCACGCTGAGAACGTAAAGATAGAGAATGGTGAGATTACCTTCGACTTCATCTCTCCCGTCGAAAATGTCCGCAACATACGTCTTGGTCAACCTATTCCTATCAATATCGACAACGGCATCGGTGCAATGGCAATGGCACAGCTCAATGGCTGCACGGCTGACGAGTTGCGCCATGGTATGGAGACCTACAAAGGTGTTGACAGACGCTTCGACTTCGCTCTGCGTACAGACAAGCATGTGGTAATCTCCGACTATGCCCACCATCCAAAAGAGATATACCAAAGTGCCAAGAGCCTCAAGCAGGTGTATAGCAACCGTACAATCACAGCTATCTTCCAGCCTCATCTATATACCCGCACCCGCGATTTCTATAAAGATTTCGCTGCTGCCCTCTCACAACTTGATGAGGTGATACTGTGTGACATCTATCCTGCCCGCGAGCAACCTATACCAGGGGTTACCTCACAACTTATCTACGACTGTCTGGCACCAGGTGTGAAGAAACAGATGATAAAGAAGGATGAGGTGCTGGAGTTTATCAGGACACACGATACCGACGTTCTCGTAATCCTCGGTGCTGGCGACCTCGACAACTATGTTCCTGAAATAACAAAAATCATCGAGAAACGTTGATGAAAAAGATATTCTTCATATTATCCGACATTTTCATTGGAGCCTACCTGGTAATGGCAATGACATCATGGAACGAGGCAAAGCCCCCTACGCCACGCTGCAATAAAGTTACCATTCAGGTAGCAGACGAAAATGCCAATGGCTTCCTTACCCAGAAAGAGATTCAGCGTCTCCTCAAGAAACATAATATCTATCCGCTTGGACAATCTCTTACCGTTGCCGATCCACGCAAGATAGAGGAAGAACTAAAGCGCATGCCTTTCGTCAACAAAGCCCAATGCAGCATTTCCCAAGACGGGCATGCCATCATCGTCATTACACAACGCACACCGTTGGTACGCATTAAAAATGCCAGAAATGAAGACTATTATATTGATGACAACGGAGGCATAATGCCCAATTCTCAATATATAAGCAATATCCTGATAGCCACCGGCAACATCAGCAAGCAGTATGCTACGAAATATGTCAGCGTTATAGCACGTTACCTAATGCAAGATGAGTTGTGGAGTAAGGAGATAGAGCAGATAAACATAACAGACAGACTTGATATTGAACTTGTACCACGCAATGCCGACCATGTGGTAAATATCGGACGCTTGCCGAGATTCAACAAGACTATAAGCCCAAACAAAAGGAATGAGGCAATAAACAAATTCCTAAAACATCAGCTCTCCCGCTTAGAGCTGTTCTATCGTTATGTACCACAGACTCTCAATGATGCAGCCCCAAAGGACACAACCGACTCTATAAACTCGCTATATGATTACATCAATCTCGAATACAATAATCAAATAATATGTCAACGAAGAACTTCATTGTAGCCATTGAACTTGGTTCAACAAAAATCCGCGGTATTGCAGGTAAGAAAAATCCTGACGGTACTATCAGTGCTCTTGCCCTGTCTGAAGAGGATGCTACCCAATGCATCAGAAAGGGTACAGTATATAACATTGACAAGACCACACTGGCAATCAGCAACATCATCCAGCGCTTACGCGCCCAGTTAAAGACTGGCATCAAACAGGTCTTCGTAGGCATTGGCGGACAGTCTATCCATTCTCACCACAACTTGCTCTTCTGCGACATGCCTGGCGAGAATGGCGGCATCGTTTCCCAGCAGCTCATTGTAGAGATGATGGACGAAAACCGCGCTACTGAGTATAATGACAAGGAGATCCTCGATGTTCATGTTCAAGAATATCGTGCCGACAATCTAATGCAGACAGACCCCGTCGGCATTCCTTGCTCACGTTTAGAGGGCAATTTTCTTAATATCTTGCAGAAGAGGCGCCACTATCAGAATCTGATGAAATGCTTTGCCAATGCCGGGATAAAGATTGCCGATGTCTATCTCGCCCCTACTGCATTGGCTGACGTGGTGCTGACACCTACCGAAAAGCGTAGCGGCTGTATGCTCGTTGACCTTGGTGCCGAGACAACGACCGTCGTTGTATATTATAAGAATGTAGTGCGCCATGTGGCTGTTATTCCTCTTGGCAGCAACAGTATCACAAAAGACCTCTGCGCCCTGCAGCTTGAAGAGCAGGATGCCGAAAAGCTGAAGATAAAGTATGCTTCTGCCTTTACTCCCGAAAACGAGATTGACAGCGGAGCGACATTCGACCTTTCCGCTTCCGTCAAGATTCCTGCTATCAAGGTCATTGACCTTGTAGAGGCTCGCGTGGAGGAAATTATCACCAATGTTTGGAATCTGGTTCCTGCAGAATACGAAGAAAAGCTACTTGGTGGCATCATCCTTACCGGCGGCGGTGCACAGATGAAGAATATCACAATGGCGTTCCGCAAGATTACCAACATAGAACAGGTACGCATTGCCAAAGACACCAACGAGGCATTCACCCCACAGCCTATCGTGCCAACGTCATTCACGCACAACACCCTTGTCGGCATTCTTGTCAAGGGTGACCAGAACTGTTGGGCAGAAACAACGGCTCCAAAGCCAAATACAGACATATTCACTCCTGTAACATCTGTTCCGGAAGAGAAGAAGGCGTCAGAGACTACCACACCTCTTTCCGGTTTCCAGACATTCGACAATGCCGGAGGCACCAACATAGAAATAAAGCCAAAGGAGGAGATAAAGAAGAAGGAAGAAAAAGCGGAAAATGTTTCTGAGGAAGACCGCTTGATAGAACAATACAGAGAGCAACAGCAGAAACGTAAAGAACATAAAAACGATTCTATTGGTTCTAAGATTTCACGCTGGTTCCAATCACTCACTAACCCAGAAGAATAAGACAACTATGACAGACATTATTGATTTCGGTCCCGCAACCCAAAATAAAAGCATCATCAAAGTCATTGGCGTTGGTGGTGGTGGTGGTAATGCTGTAAACCACATGTATCGCGAGGGTGTACATGATGTATCCTTCGTCCTTTGTAATACCGATGCTCAGGCATTGGCAGACTCTCCTGTTCCAGTACATCTGCAGTTGGGTAAGGAAGGTCTTGGTGCCGGCAACCGTCCTGAAAGGGCGCGCATTGCTGCCGAAGAGAGCATTGACCAGATACGCAATATGCTCAATGACGGCACCCGCATGGCATTCATCACAGCCGGCATGGGCGGCGGCACAGGCACTGGTGCTGCTCCTGTCATAGCACGTGAAAGCCGCGCTTTGGACATCCTTACCGTCGGCATCGTAACGATACCATTCAAGTTTGAAGGTGCCCGCAAAATCAATCAGGCACTCGATGGCGTCGAAGAAATGGCAAAGAATGTTGATGCCCTTCTCGTTATCAACAACGAACGCCTGCGTTCTATCTATGGTGAACTATCTATGATGGAAGCCTTCGCAAAGGCAGATGACACTCTTTCCGTAGCAGCCAAGAGTATTGCAGAGATAATCACCGTGCATGGTACCATAAACCTCGATTTCAACGATGTAAAGACAGTTCTGAAGGATGGTGGTGTGGCTATCATGTCAACTGGCTACGGCGAAGGCGACGGACGTGTCAAGAAGGCTATAGCTGACGCTCTCCACTCTCCATTGCTCAATGATAACGACATCTTTAATTCTAAGAAGATACTTCTCTCACTCTCCTTCCGTGGTGATGATGCCGAAAACAAGGGTCTCATGATGGATGAGATGAACGATATCAACGACTTCATGGATCAGTTCGGTCCCGACTTTGAACTCAAATGGGGTACTGCCAATGACCCATCGCTGGGCGAGAAGGTCAAGATTACTATCCTCGCTACCGGTTTCGGCATTGCCGATATCAACGAAGCTCTTGCCGACCGTGTTCGCAGCAAGAAGACGCCAGAAGAATTGGCAAAAGAGGCAGAAGAGGCAGAGCGTCGCCAACGCATGGAGGAGCGTCGCATAAAATACTATGGCAGCGATGGCAACGGCATGGTGAAGAAGCCTCATAAGCTTTTTGTCTTCTCTACCGAAGACCTCGATGACGATGACCTCATCCTCGCTGTAGAGAATACACCTGCGGCTTACCGCACACGTTCACAGCTCGAGAATCTCAATAACCATATCTATACTGCGTGAACTGGGAGCAGCTCATATCGCAAAAGCGTCTCGGACAGGAACTGAGACATACGGAACGCCGCGACGAACGCTCTGAGTTCAAGCGCGACTATGACCGCCTTATCTTCTCAGCACCTTTCCGAAGGATGCAGAACAAGACGCAGGTGTTTCCGCTTCCAGGCAGTGTCTTTGTACACAACCGTCTTACGCACTCTCTTGAAGTGGCTTCCGTGGGAATGTCGTTAGGCAATGACATAAACCGCGGTGAAAGCCTCGGAACTATAGTGGCAACCGCATGTCTTGCCCACGATATGGGAAATCCACCTTTCGGACACTCTGGCGAAAAAGCCATCCAGACATTCTTCACAGAAGGTCCTGGCAACATACTGAAAGACATGGTTTCACCAGAGGTATGGAGCGACGTCACTCATTTTGAGGGTAATGCCAACGCCTTTCGCCTGCTGACCCATCGCTTTAACGGCAGACGAGAAGGTGGCTTTGCTATGACATACACCTCACTTGCCAGCATAGTGAAATACCCCTACCCCTCCACACAAGCTACTCCGGAGCATCCTAAGTTCGGATATTTCTCCAGCGAGGCAGAAACATTCCGAAAGATAGCCGACGAACTGGGAATGGTAGGCAGACACCCGCTGGTATATCTCGTAGAGGCTGCCGATGACATCTGCTATGAGATAATGGACATAGAGGATGCCCACAAACTGAAGATCCTTTCTGACGAACAGACACTCTCCCTGCTCTATGCCTTCTTCGACGAAGAGATACAGCAGAGCATCCGCGAGCGCATCGAACGCGAACAGATACTCGACATCAACGAGCAGGTCGTATATCTGCGTGCCAGCGTCATCGGCAAGCTGGAAAACGAATGTGTCAAGGCATTCCTTGACAACGAGGAGGCAATCATGAATGGCACGTTCCAAGGTAGCCTCATCGACCATATAAGCGAACGCCAGCATAAGGCTTATGTGGCGTGTACCGAAATAGCTTTTACGCATATCTACAAGTCCAAGTCCGTCCTCGACATCGAACTTGGCGGTTATAGCATCATCGAGACACTGATGACGAAGATGACAGAGGCAATCATACATCCTGACAGGTATTATTCCAAGCAACTGCTTAGGAGAGTCAGCAGTCAGTACGAGATAAAATCACCCGACCTCGAAACCCGTATCATGGCAGTCCTCGACTTTATCTCAGGCATGACAGACGTCTTTGCCCTTGACTTCTACCAGAAAATCAACGGGACCTCCCTGCCGATTGTCTAAAATTAATGCATAATTATCAATGGTCAATGATCAATAGTTAATGCTACGATTAAAGAATCTCACCATAGGATACAAAGGTAATGTCATTGCCAGTAACGTTACAGCGGAGTTGCAGAGCGGAAAGCTGACTTGTCTCTTAGGCGTAAACGGCTGCGGCAAGAGTACCCTGCTACGCACTATGTGCGGTTTCCTGCCGCCATTAGACGGAGAGATTTTTGTTGGCGACGAAAACCTCAGCGACCTTACAGCATCGGATAAATCGCGAAAAATCAGCATTGTGCTGACACATAACGAAGACGTTCGCGGCATGACGGTATGGGATGTCGTAGCAATGGGCAGAAGCCCATACACAGGATTCTGGGGACATCTGTCAGACGAAGACAAACGAATAATCAGAGAAAGCCTCGATATGGTAGGTATCAACTATCAACTGTCAACTGTCAATGGTCAAAGGTCAAAGGCCAAAGGTCTATCTCCATCCCTTTGGGAGGGTCGGGGTGGGGTTCCATTCGTCAACCGAAGGATTACTGAGATATCAGACGGCGAACGTCAGAAGGTGATGATAGCGAAGGCTATAGCACAGCAGACGCCCGTGATACTGCTTGACGAACCGACCGCCTTCCTCGATTATCCCAGCAAGCGCCGCATGTTCAGGTTGCTGACGCAGGTGGCGAGGGATTTAAACAAGGCAATACTTCTCTCCACACACGACATTGACCATGCAAAGCGTTTCGGAGACGTAGCATGGATGATGGACAAAGGTCAGCTGAAATGTTCTTCGTTTGAAGAACTGATAGCAGAAAAACCAGACTTCTTCTCGTCAGAAGAAGGTTAACATAGCAGAGTCTTGACAATACAAACAAAATGAATTTACGTACAAACATCCTATTGATGCTGTGGTTGGCAGCATTCTGCATCCCGAGCTTTTCGCAGGAAGTGAAAGGTCTGAAACTGGCAGAGATTGACAAACAAGTAATTCCCGAAGACACAGCGGTGCGCAAAGGCGTGCTGCCGAATGGACTTACATATTATGTATGCAAGAGCAGCAATCCTGCAAAGCAGGCTTTCTTCTACCTTTTGGTGAAGGCTGGCTCTGTCGTGGAGCAGGACAACGAGCGTGGCATTGCCCACTTCACAGAACACATGCTGTTCAAAGGCACAAAACATTTCCCCGGCAGCACAATAGACTTCTTTCGCCGCAACGGCTTGCAGTTTGGTCACGATTCCAATGCCTTTACGGGTTTTGAGACGGTACGCTATCAGATAAATGCCATTCCTGTTGACAACACACTGCTGATGGACTCCTGCCTGCTGTTGCTTCGCGACTGGGCGGGCGATGCTATTATTGATGCCAAAGACGTGGAGAGTGAACATAATGTCGTCGTGGAAGAATGGCGTGCCAGAAACATCATATCCTTTGCTGACCAGTTGCAGAGAGATATCTTTGGCAACTCTATATACACTAAACGCAACCCCATCGGCGACATGAACATCGTGAAAAACTGCTCGCAGCAGTTGGTACGCGATTTCTATGACCGCTGGTATCAACCCCAGAACCAAGCCGTATTGGTGGTGGGCGACTTCGACCCCGACCAGATGGTGAAGAAGGTAAAGAAGATGTTTGGCGACCGCAAACGCGGCAATACCGTACCTCCTACCCCATCGGGTATTCCTGACAACACAACACCGAAAATACTGCCATATGCCTACAAACAGCAAGCCTTCTGTTCCATCGGGCTGATGATGAGAACTACCGATGCCCCATTGGCACAGTTTAACACAATAGGTAGCATGAAGACCGCCATACTGCGCGACGAGATAAAGAGAGCGATGGGCAAGAAGCTCAATAGTCTCAAGGCGAAATATGCAGATATCATCAGCGGTGACGTTACAACATTAGACCTTGCCGACCTCCGCAACAAGCTATGGATATTTGACCTTTCAACACCTCGGGCTGACCATTGGCTGCGCACGTTGGAACTGATGGCAAAACAGGTGGAGGTAATACGCCGCAAAGGATTTGGTGATAAATACTGGAAACAGGAGCATAGCTTTACCTATCCGCAATACAATGCCGACTCTACTGCCATCATCCTTACTGATACTGCGTTTGCAAAAAAAGACAATAATGTCAAGAGTTCGGAATATCTCAACAGATGTTTCAATAACTTCTTCTGGGGTATCCCCATCATATCAGACATGGCTCGCCAGCTGGCGGAACGCCATATCAAGAACACCATCACCGCAGACGAATTGCGTGAGGAGTTTTGCCGCATGACCAGCGGGCGCAATATGCTGATAAGCGTAATGATGACCGACAGCACGACATTGCCTAAGAAAGAAGAAGTAGAAGCTGTATGGCAGCGTGTCCGTCAGATGACCGACGAAGAATTGTCTGAAGTTGAGGTGGAGGGAGCAAAGAAACTGGAGCGTATCAACGTGGACAGCCTTGACATCCCTACCATTCCGGGCACCATCGTCAGTCAGAAAGCACTCAATGACAGTATCAGCGAGACGATGTTGTCAAACGGCATAAAAGTAGTGCTGATGAAACAGAAGACAGATGCCGACCTCATACATTACATGATTCGCCGTCCGCAAGGCTTTTCTGTGCTCAATGATGATGACATCCACTATCACGACATGTTGAGCAGCTGCATCAGGAAATACAAATGCTGGAATGGCGAGACGACGGTTGGGGTAAAGGCTTTTGACGACACCTTCGACCACTCGGCTCGGTGGATACTGGGCGACAGCCTCAACGCCTTCAGGACAGAGTGTACCTTGAAGATGCTATACAAGTCGCTGACCTCAACAGAGGTGGACTCCGTGGAATTTGCCGAGCAGAAGCAAAGACTGCTGGCATCGGCCATCGCCACTTCAAGTCCCTTAGCGCAGTCAGCACAGAAGGTAGCACTGATGACAAATGCTGGTACGAAACGTCTGATGCCGCCATCTGCCGATGTAATCGCCACATATAACATTGACCACCTGCGCAAGTTAGTGAAGGACTACTACTCCAACTACAACGGCTCCGTGATGGTGGTGCAGGGAGATGTAGATGCCGACAGCATCATGCCATATATCCTGAAATATGTCGGAGCTCTGCCATCTAAACCCGAACGTGTGAAACGTCTGACGTGGCATGCCGACCATTATAAGACGGAGAACACCATAATGGTAGAAAAGATAGAAAACCCTACTCCCATATCTCAGACCTTTATGTTCTACACCTGGGAGAAAGGTTTTAAATATACGCAGCAGACACATGCCCATAACGAAGTGCTGAAAGGTGTGCTTGGAAATCTGCTACTACAGACGCTTCGTGTGCAGCATAGCGATGTCTATTCCCCACAAATACAGATGGAAGATGCATTGCTGCCTGTGCCGCACATGAAACTCACCATCACCTTCGCCTGCGATCCCACCAAGCGCGAACGCATAGCAAAAGACGTGGAGCAGATGGTGAAGCAGATAGCTGAGGGCAACCTCATCACCTGGGAACTGATAGAAAGCTATCTCAAGATGTATGCAAGGGCGAACGCTAACTATAAGGAGAATGAATATACCCGTCGCCGCGACTACCTGACACAGGAACTGAACGGCATCGTGACAGAACATGCTGGCATGATATACGTCAGCCAGGTAACCCCAGCCTCCCTCAAGGCACACGTCAAGCAACTACTGACAAAAGGCAATCTTCACATCGGATATCTTACTACCGAATAACATTTTGGGAAAGAAATCCCGCTTCCCACTCTAATTTCGGACGAATCTCAACAGAAAATAATTTCCCCTTCGAGAGATTTTATATTCAAGGGCTTTGAACTTATGTTCAGAGCCCTTAAACTACTGTCCAAAGCCCTTGGACACATGTTTCAAACCCTTGAACATAAAATATATAACGGAGTAAATAATTTTCCATAGCCTTTCAGACTTTGTTACAAAGAGGGGCAAACAAAAATCCCACACAAGCTTTTCTATCTGTGTGGGATTTGTATAAACCTTCCTCAAGTCATAATCTCTTTTCAAGAAAATTATTTATCATCATAATGTCCGTAACTTCTGAGCACAAGGACAAGTACCTCCTCGTCAAATATACGATATACCAAACGATGTTTTTTTGTTATCTCACGACTCCACCGACCTTCAGGTGCGCCCTTCAGCGGCTCTGGATGCCCAAGCCCCGTCTTAGGGTGTATCTTTAAATCTTCGATAAAGCGTACAGCTTTCAAAAAGGCTTTTGGCTCATTCCTCTCCAGCCTTGCCAGCCCTTCACGAGCTTCCGTTGTGAAATCAATGTTATACATCAGAGTCCGCTACGCCTCAACATTTCCGATACAGATTCTCCTGGCTGCAGTCGCACGCACTTACCCTGTCTATATTCTTCCTCGCCACGTTCGATGCTTGCCATAAACTCCTCCTTTGATACCAAAGTTTCATCTTCCTTGGTAGCAGCAAGTTTTTTTGCATACTTCAAGAGTTTCTTCATCAGTCCTTCATCACTTGATATCTTACCCAGTGTGAAAAACAACTCCGAATTTAACTGTATTGCTGTCATATATCTTATTTATATTTCTTTGGGTGCAAAATTAAACATAAAATACGAAACCACCAAATTTTTAGCAAACAAAAATTCCACACTGTTTAAGTGAAGAGTGAAAAGTGAAGAGTGAAGAATAATTGTCAATGGTCATCAAGACAAACAAAAAACTCACACAGACCTTTCAATCTGTGTGAGTTTGATATTTAATCGTCCCCTTTTCTCCCTCCCTAACTGGGGAGGGACGGGGTGGGGCTCTTACTCCTCCTCTTCGTCCCAGTCAGAGAAGCGTGCCTCGCGACCGAGGTTACCAGATGTGGATGCTGTCTTAGAATCCATAAGTCCTGGCTGACTTGCTGCAATAAACTGTGCTGGCTTAATCTCTACTACCTTCAAGGTAGGAATCATATATGTCTTTTTCATAATTGTAATCTTCCTACGACCCCACCCCAGCCCTCCCAAGGGAGGGAGTAAGTGAAAGGTCTTGTTTGTAATTTATTGTTATTTCATTTACACTCTCCCTCCCCCTCCCCTTGGGAGGGTCGGGGTGGGGTCGTGTTTTTATTTTACTTGCTGTCCTGCAGCGTTATATTTAACACCGTTCTTAACGATAACAATCTTGCCGTTCTCGATGAACTTGCCGTCCTGAGCCTTAGCCTCAGCTGCTGCCTCTACGTTTGCAACGCCTGTGATCTCACCACCGAAGAAGTATGCTGAACGAGCACCAGAAGCAAAGCTTGCTGGCAGGTAAGCAGTGTTAGCACCTACTGTGAACTCATTTGCGTTCTGGTAGAAACCTAATGAAGGTTCTGCCATCAGAACATATCCTTCGTTTGCAGCAATATTAGTATTTGCTGTTACACCAACGAGTTTGTTAGCAGCAACATCTGTTGAGCTGCTTGCTACAACTGGGATAGTAACTGTTCCTTCTGGAGCCTCAATAAGAATACCAGTATTTGCAGGAATTGTGCCATTCTTAACAGAGGTAGTATTGAGAACATTGCCTGTAGCACCTGTTACGATATAAGCATTTGTCAAACCTGTTGCATGCTCCAAATCAAGAGCATATGGACTGCAGTATGTTGCCCAACCAGCAGCTGTGATTGTCTTGGAAACTGATGAAGGAAGTTTTTTGATTATTACATAGTCAAAGTCTTCAGACTGATTTGTCCTGGTGTCGCCAGAATTTGCTCCATTAATATACAAGTCAGATGTTTCTGCATTTAATGTGAAATTAGCAGACTTAACGCCTGTTGTCTTGTCTTCATTGCTTGTTCCTACAGAAGCTATATGGTCATTAGTTGACTGACGGATACCAAGAGAGCGTCTGTTTGCTGCTGTTATATTAACAACAAAAGAATATGTACCAGCATCTAAAGTTCCAACAGAAATACCTCTATCTTTAGCCATTTGTGCAGCTACGACACCTGTAGTACCATTGCTATAAGCGTAGTTGGTTCCAGGGGTAGGTTGGTCATAAAAGAAAACCACGTCCTCTTCCGCAGTACTATAAGTCACGGATTTATTAATTACCTGACCATCAGTAAATACTCCGCCTTCACCAAAAGTTGTAACATTATCAGCCTTATAATAGACATCACCGCTCTTTACATATAGTGGATAAGCATAGCTCCATGAGCAATCTTTTGCGTCAGTTTCAACCAAATTTGTTACAACCACCTGTGGCTCATTTGTACCAATGGTTGTTGTTACATTTAAAGTAGCAGTATAAGGAGCACGAACAGGAACATCAAGCACGTTTGTACCTGATACCAATGTCATAGTTGGAGCTGACGCAGCAGTAATCAAATAGTGATTACCGACAAACCCATCTTCTGTCCCATCAATTGCTGCATCTGCCGTTATTACCTGATCAACAACACCAGTCTCAGAAACCGTCTTTACGACATCATCCCCAAGCTTATAGTTGACAGTATAATCAACAGAAGACACATCCTGAGTTTCTTCACTGATAGACAGCGATACAATACCACAATATGGAGAATATTTTTCACGATAAGTACCAAATGTCATTGATGTAAAAGTGGCATCAGAACCAAGAGAGACAGGAGACGCTAAAGTATATGTCGCTTTAGATGTGCCGTTTTTTCCTGTAAGAGTAAGTGTTGTAAGCTCTTTCGTGGCAGTATTTATAACCGCATGTATGGTCCATTCATCGTCAGTACGATTTCCATTATTTTTTCCACAAGCATTTTCAATGACATAAGAAGTACCATTTATCACTACATTTCCCGTCTGATTGGTTGTATGTGCTTGAAACTCCAGATTATTACCTATCCTAAAATATGTATAGTTAGATGCATTATTGCCATCACCCCCAGTAAACCAGACAGCATTTACAGTAAGCATTACATTGCTTGATGGGTCAATAGTCATTGAAGATGTTCTACCGCCATTTCCGCTAACATATGGATAGCCTTTTGTTGTAATCTCGGCATTTCCACCCCATACATAATTGCCAGAAGAAGCAATGTCTGAAGAAGTCCATTCATGACCTGTTGTACCTTTTTCATACAATGTGGTAACATCTCCAGCCCACGCATTTTGCCCCACGCAGAGGAGAGCGACTGCGAGAAGCGTCTTAGTTAGTAATAAAATTTTTTTCATAGTTTCTTTTGTTTTTTTGTTAAACTTGTTGTTAGTTAATGAAAACTTTTAATTTATTATAGATTTATGTTATTTACCTTTTGTTTCACATCTCATTATTTGATATATAATGTATGCGAAGGTTTTCTTCTAAACCCCTGTGCCGAAGCACAGGGTTGTAAGTCGGATGCCGACCTTCACAGGCGGACACTTTCGTTTTCGATTATTTTTTTCTAACTTGTTTATTTGGTCTATACCCTCACGAGCACGATAACCTACGACCTAAATTCAAAGGGCACCATCTTCACAGACGGGGGGACTGCCCCACCTAAAACCATGTTTTTATTATGCCACCCTCGTAAGAAGAGGGAATTTTCGATTTCGGTTGCAATGTTGCGGGTAAGCGAAGGCAATGAAAGTGTACTTTCGGATTGCTGAGCGTGAGCAACTTCGCCGACGTTTCATCTCTTTCAAGAGATTGCAGACGATTTTCATCGGATGCCACGAGACCGCTGTCTCGAAAAACGTCTGACAATGTTGCGAGCAAGCGAGAACAAAAGAAAACTTGTTTTCATTTTGTCGAGCGTGAGCAACTTCGCCGATGTTCATCTCTGTCAAGAGATAGCAGCCGATTTTTATCGGATGCCAGAGACGGTGAGTCTCTAAACTTCGGCAAAGGTATATATAAATTTCGAGAAAAGCCTTAACAACCCTTAACTTCCACGTGAAGGAATAACCTTTCTTAACTTTTATGGGGACATTTTCAACTTCGTTAACAGTACATAAGGGCAAAAGAGGTGTTGAAAGGCTTTATTCCATTGACGATTGATAATTATGCATTTCAAGTTTCGTAAGTTTCACAATACTCAACTTTTCAGAGGTGAGAGGTAAGAAGTGAGAGGTGAGAGATTACTTTTGCTGCTACCATTTCTACAGTTTTAAAGCCTACATAACATATCTCTTACCTCTTACCTTCAACCCTATTTTGTTTCTGTGAATACTTCATCTTACTCAGCGAAGGCTGGTTTGTAGAATATTATTCTAAAAGGGACGTTTTTCGACAGGTATTTTAGAATAATCACAAGATTTTCGTATTACGCTTAGGCATATCTTCTGAATTTTCAAAGAAATTTGGAAGATATGCTCAAAACGTCGTAACTTTGCACCCAGAAATCGAGATAAAAATGAAGATGCTGTTCCGCACCGTTCCCGTGAAACATCGCGACTCGTGTCCTATCTGCGGCACGACACCTACCATAGACCACCTGATTGACTATGAACAGGCCGCTTGCGATCTCAAAAATCATTAAGTGATGAAAATACCACGAAACATAATTGAAGACTTGATCAGCCAAGCCTGGCAGGACGCGCCAAACGAAACGTGCGGCTACCTGCTGGGCGTTAGCTCAGAAGATGGTGACATCGTGACGGAAAACTACGAGATGGAGAATATAGACCATTCACCTGAACATTTCTCGTTTAATCCGAAAGACCAGTTTGCAGCATTGAAGTATGCCCGTTCCAAAGGTCTGAAGATTCTGGCTAACTGGCATAGCCATCCAGCATCGCCGTCACGTCCTTCACAGGAGGATATCCGTTTGGCTAACGACCCGTCAATACGCTATGCCATCCTCTCCCTGCACGAGGGCGTACACCTGAATTCATTCAGGATTATCAACGGTGAAATCGTTGAAAAAGAAGTACACCTGTGATTGAACACAGGAACAAAAATCAAGAAACAAATGGAAAAGGAAACCAACGAAATTCTGATGCGCAATGTTGCCCTGCTGTCAAAGCTTACAGAGCAGGAAACAAGCATGATGCCACAGACAGACGCTCCCCTACCCTCAGTAGAACAAGTTAAGCTGATAGTGTGCCTGGTGAAAAGCATGATATTCCCCGACTACTTTACCAAGCGCCCATCGACCGAAACCATCAGTTCCTACTTCATCGGCGTCAAGATGATGGAACTGCTGCAGATACTGACAAAACAGATAGCCCACGGCATGCAGTTCGGGGAAGATTGCCACACCTTCACATCGAAGGAGCAGGTGTATGACGAGGCAAAAAAGCTGGCATTGCAGTTTATCGACACACTTCCAGAGATAAAACGACTGCTTTATACAGACGTCCAGGCAATGTTTGACAACGACCCGGCAGCACTGAACTATGGCGAGGTGATATTCTGCTACCCTGTAGTGCAGGCAATGACACACTACCGCATTGCCCACAAGCTACACGAGCTGAAAGTACCGGTGATACCGCGCATTATTACGGAATTGGCACACTCCAAAACAGGTATCGACATCCACCCGGGAGCACAGATAGGAGAATATTTCGCCATCGACCACGGCACCGGTGTCGTTATCGGCGAGACATCTATCATCGGCAACCACGTAACCCTTTATCAGGGCGTAACCCTTGGCTCGAAGAACTTCAAGCACGACGACCAGGGCAACATACTAAATGTGCCACGCCATCCTATCATAGAAGACTATGTCACCGTATATTCCAATGCCAGCATCTTAGGACGCATCACCATTGGACACCACTCTATAATAGGCGGCAACATCTGGGTAACACATAATGTGTCACCAAACTCACGCATACAGCAGTCAAAAGCCGTAGAAAGCCACTACGACGGCGGATTGGGGATATAAGATGAATGGAAGAAGGGTGGATGGAAGAAGGAAGAAAGTTTAATACTGACTACTCCCACAAATAAACCTTCATCTTTCATCCATAAACCTTCATCCAAACTAACCGTTATTCTCTTCACTTCCCACTCTCAACCCCTGCTGCGAAAGACCTTTGGGGATATACCAAACTTCTTTTTGAAGGAATTATAAAAATGGGTAGGATTACGATACCCTGATTTCAGCATCACCTCTTCAATGGTGGCATCTGTCTCGCGCAGCAGACGAGCGGCGTATTCCAGACGAGCATTATGCAGATGCTGAACAGGGGTCTGACCTGTTAGATCCTTCACCCTCTTGTAAAACTGAGTCCTTCCAAGATTCATCAACGTTGCCCACTGCTCAACGGAGAAATTTTCTTTCCCTAAATGAGCGGTCAAAGTGGCATTCATGCGATCAAGAAACTTTTTATCCTTTACATCCGTAAGGATTTCTTTCTTTTCTGCTCCCACCTCTTGTGCAGTGACAAGAGGTTGCTCTAAGGCTTTCCGAACACGTTCTAACAGCACCTTTCCACTGAACGGCTTTACAATATAGTCTGTAGCGCCCGAACGTAAGCTCCGCAGTTGATGGGCGTCATCGCTATAGGAAGATAAATGGATAATAGGAAGGGATGGAGAGGTTTCATGCAGACGACGCGTTACATCGCATCCGTTCTTTTCATTGCCCAACATATCAATTATTACCAATGAAGGCTGATGCGTAGCAACCAACACTTCGCACTCTTCTAACTGACTATTACCAATAATATGGAAATAAGAGTTGAGGATGTCCGTGAGATGAGTCAGGTTGTCTTCGTCATCCTCTATGATTAACAATGTAAGATTGTTTATTGGTGGTGGAGCCATTTCACGATATTCTGCCTCTTCTGCATGAATGCCAGACACTATCTGCCGAAAGCGTTGCTCTGTTTCTTTATTCATTGCATCTGTTTCAGCCTTTAACTGCATCTCTATATCATTCAACTTGTGGAATTGGCGTATCATATCCATTAATCCAAGCATACGTTTTGAGCCACGGCGGAGGCTCTGCACTGTTGTCTTAGAAGTTCCACCGACCTGTACATTCTCGGATGCTCCCAAAAGCACATTGACAGGATTACGCAATTCATGCTCTATACGGTCATAGAAATCTTTCTGAAAGGCTGACACCCTGCGCTCTACATCTATCTGCCTACTAAGGCGCATGATTCGCAACACAGCCGTAAAAACAAGTGCAAACGTCAATATATAAAATGCCCAAGCCCACCAAGAATTCCACCAAGGCAGAAGAATTGTAAATTCATATTTCGTCTCTTCTCCCCATTGTCCCATGCCGTTGTTGGAGCGTACACGGAAGACATATCGTCCCGGAGGCAAATTGCGATAAACAGCAGCGTGATCTTTTGTAGGCGAACACCATCCCGAATCAAGACCCTCAAGGTAGTATTGATAAAGTACACTGGAAAGCGTGGAATACTGGAAATTAGAGAAATAGAAGGTTAAGTTATGTTCTCTATAAGAAAAATCTTTCTTCTCTAATGTTGCATCACAGCCATTAACCATCAGGGCTGTAATAGAAGTCTGAGGCAAAATGCTATTCGCAGCATTTATCTCTGGTTCAATTTCTATGATTCCATCGTGTGTTCCAAGTATCAGCAAACCATTAGACATACATACTGCAGCACGTTCGTCAAAAACATTCGTCAACAAACTTGATGAAAACCAATGACTACGCATGTCACCAGACTTGGGATTAAAGGACAACAAACCATCTTCTGTGCCCATCCAAATATTACCTCTCTTATCTCCCATTATACAATATATGTTATTATTGGGAAGTCCATTGCTCACAGTGTATGTTTTCGTTGTCATTTTTCCTCCAGAAAATCTGCATTTGAACAACCCCCTACCGATACTTCCAGCCCAAATATTTCCATCAGCATCTCTAAAAAGACAGACAAAGAAGCCTTCTTGCACACCATGTGCCCCACTCTTCTGACCATTATTCTCAAACACGTAGATAGAATCTTCAGCGGCAATCCACCATCGACCTTCTTTGTCTTGTACGATATCGTGGCAATTCTTTCCTTTCAACATGGTCTTTACTCCATCCGCAGCAACTCTTGATACACCGCCTTGGAGCATAGCAACCCATATATTGCCGTGAGCATCTTCCCGTATTCTGTATATATGAGATGATGGCAAACCTTCAACGTGTCTATCATCAACCCATAAGCCTCCACCACGAGTACCTTTCCACAGACGTCCCCGACTATCTTTTAGAATAGAGTACACTCTATTAGGTGTACGTCCAACATATTTAACAATATGACTCTGAGTATCATATTCGTATAGCTCACCCATCTGATTACCAATAAGCAAACGGCTTTCACCTATAGCACCGATACTCCTTACATGATTACTGTCATATATAGGAGAGTTAGCTACCAAAAGCTGGCGCCTGTAGTTCAGCATATTCTTCCTTACGCAAACAACGCCAAGATTGTCTGCCGCCAACCATATTCCACCAGTTCCATCTACAAAAAGATACGTAAGATAAGGAAAATCTGTCATCTCACCACCAACATGTGACAGTTCACCTGTAAGTTTATCATACAGATACAAACCATTGCCATAGGTGGAAACCGCCTCAGTCTGAGCATCAACATCTGCCACGTGAAAATGATCATTATGGGTATAGGCAATCACCTCCGGGGAAATCATCTGCCAAGATTGTCGGCTTCCATTTCTACCCCTGCGTTCCAATCTTCCATTTCCCATTCTAAACCATTCTGCATCACGAGTTTTCAATACTTCTGACCTGATACTTACACGCCTTACACTGTCGTCTATCTGAGTTATGCGATAACCATCATAACGCGACAGACCGTTGGATGTCTCTATCCACACATAACCAATACTATCCTGCCATACTCGGTTTACGACATTTGTAGGAAGACCGTCTGACGTTGATATGCGTTGGATAGTCAAATCGTAATGACGAGCTTCGCTGATATAAATCGCAGAAAACAAGTATAAAAATGTCAGAAATATTTTCTTCATGGCGCAAATATAACTATTATTTTTCAAAAGGTGAACAAAAACATTGGTAAAAACAACATTTTTGTTGTAAAAACATCGAAGAAACCACGTACTTTTGCATCAGAAATTACAAAACCAACGAATAAAAGCTATGAAAAGATTAAGTATGACATTTATGTTGCTCCTGACAATGCTTATCAGCGTTTGCGCAGAAGTAAAGATTGTATTTGCCGGCGACGGCATTACAGACGGAGCATGGGGACGCAGTAAAGGCGAAGCCTTGGCTGTAAGTGCAAGAAACCTCAGTGACTTGAACCACCACTTAGGTGATGGATACGTTTTTCTCTGTGGAGCATGGTATCAGAGCCAGTACCCCACACTTGGTATCAACATTCAGAACCGCGGCATCGTGGGCAATACGCTCGATGACCTTACAGCACGATGGGATACGGATATCTTGAGTTTGAATCCAGATGTCATTTCGGTGCTCATCGGCAATCAGGACGTAGATAATTATATAAATACAGGCGCAAATGGCGATTTCGACATGGAAGGCTGGGCATCAAAATACCGCACGATGTTGTCAGCAGCACGCACAGCCAATGCCAATGTAAAGTTAGTGCTATGTGCACCCTTCTGTGGGTCGAATGCCAGCAACTATAGTACGCGGAAAGAACTGCTGGCACAACTGGCTGCGAAGATTCAAGCTCTTGCTACAGAATTCAGTGCCGTTTATGTTCCTTTCAACGAGATTGCCGACAAAAAACCATCCGTAGGATATTACTTTTGGGACGGAACTCTGCCTACTGCAGCAGGACAGTACGAGATGTTCAAGGAATGGGTCAGTGTAGCAGATGGATATGTCATTGGTAACACGACACCAAAGATCATTGGTCCTGCAAAGACACAAGACAGCAAAGGCAAACGCCGCATACTCTATATTGGTGACTCTATCACTGATGCAGGCTGGGGACTGGCAGGCGG
>DJWZ01000118.1:0-88986 GCA_002449535.1 Prevotellaceae bacterium UBA7017
GTGCCGGTATAGAACATATAGTCTGACACGTCAGTCTTTCCCTCATTGAAATCAAATGTCACAGAAATAGTTTTATGCAGCCAACCATTGTAGAATGACATAACCACAGAATTAGGCTGTATCATGTTCCTGTCATATATTAAAGATTTTGTCTCAGACTGCATTTCTATGCCGGTTTGTGTGGTTAACTTAGCAAAAACGTTATGGCTGGACAAGTTATTCGGGTTGACCAAATCAACCGTTGTTGCCCAAGAACCATTAGCGTATGCTGTCGTTTGTCCTGCAACATTTCCATCTACATATACATCAACTTTCGACTTACCAACAGCTGTACCACTAACAGGGATTGCTGTTTTGGCGACTACGGAAGGAATACTTACAGACAAATCCTTTGCTGTAAAATATACATTACCTATAGGTTGAGTATATTCTTTACCTGCCAATGTGAATTGTACATTTGCAGTAGCGCTGTGTGTACCACCTGCTGTCGGTATGAAGCAGAAACGTACACGCTCACTATAGTTGTCAAGAGGGATAGTAACTTTGTTGTTATCAAAAGTATAGGTCGATATACTACTGCCCACCATTACGGAGTTATCTACAAACGAACTCTCTTCTGGCAAGTTGACTATCAGTTTCACATTACTAATACTATTATCGTATGCGCTCTTGAAATCAACGCGACCAGTCAGGGTTAAGTAATTACCTACCGTTATCTGTGATTTATTGAGTGATACAGAGGTATTACTACCAGTATAGTACAACTTTGTTTCGTCAAGGAATGGAATCATCGGGTTATTGATAGCGGTGTATGCACCACTCTGAACAGTAACCTTGTTCTTAACGAAATCAACACCTTCGCGCAGACCGACACCACTGAACTGAGATAGTGTTGCTACGCTGTTGAAGAACTGGCTGTTCGCCATAGTAACCAACGTGTATTCACCGTCTGTCAGCTCACTGATAGTCAGCTGTGCTCCGTTATAGTCATACTTCTTAACGAGTCTTTCATCGCCATTATAGAGGATACCTACAACACTGCTGTTCTCTGTCTGAGAGAACTGGGCTGTGATACCACCCAGCTGAACGATAGGCAGAGTAACTGATGCTGCATCCTTGTCGTCAACAGTTGCTGTTGCAGTAACGGGTATGAACTTACCGTTCTTGCTTGTTGCTGTTATGGCGAGTTCTGTACCTGCTGGCAACGACTCCATGAGTACTATCTGCGGATACTGTACGTTGAACTCTGTCACCTGTTGCTGTGCCGTCTTGTCCACAATGGTGTAAGTTACGTTAGTATAGTCGTTGTAGAACGACTGTTGCTCACCGTCAACAGGTTTGTAAGTCATATTCAGCGTTATTGTCGTTCCGTTGATGTCCTTCAGCTCGAAGGTCGGAATCTCAGCCGTGAGAGTTTCTAACGTCAAGGTCTGGCTTACGAAGTCTGTCATTGATGCCGTGATGTCACTCTTAGCCTCAAATACAGTTTGCTGCCATTGTCCCTGGTTGTTAGTCTTCACCGTGAACGTCTTCGAATATAGTCCGTTCAGCATCTGGCTGATAGCTATTGTCGCACCGTTGATAGCCTTACCTGTCTTAACGTTGAGAACCTTTCCGCTGATAGTCATCTGCGGGATATCCTTCAACGTATAAGTGATGTCATTCTGTGTCAGAACAGTGTAGAGTGAATCCTCTGGCAACAGGTACTGCATAGCGAGCTGCTGCGGCAGCGTAATGCGGAACTTAACCTGCGAATTCTCTATCTGTCCTGTCAGTGTTGTACCCTTTGTCAGATAGGTGTCCTTCTGGTCCATCCATGTTATGACAGTCTGCGAAGTCACATCGTCTCCGTTAGGAGTCTTCACAGAGAGTGTCAGTGTGCGTGGTACCATAAGGTTCTCAAAGGTTACACTTACATCATGGTCAACGATGTCAATGCCGTCAATCTCACCAAATATATCACCCTTTGCGTTCTTCAGGTACACGTTGTATGACGTGCGATGAATAAGACTGTTAAACGTATATGTAGTACGGTTTGTCACTACATAGCGCTGCTTCTGTCCACTCTTGGTGTTGATGAGCTCTATATACATATCATTATATATAGCAGGATCTGTACCCTCTGGTAAGTTAACCTCCAGCGCACTTACCTGTCCGCTCAATGGCAGAATAGTAAAGTCTTTCCATCCCGGAGCCTCCTGATACTGGGCGAGTGCCTCTGCCGGCACATAGACTATAGAGTCGCCGATATTCTCAAATGCCCTGTCACCTATGGTTGGTGGAGTCTTGGCATAACAGCTGATGCTCGACAGGTTAGTACAACCCCCGAAGGCATAGTACTCTATCGATTCTATTCCAGCCGGAAGTGCAACAGATGTCAGCACAGTGTTACCATTGAAGTTGTACGAAGGAACAGAAGTCATTCCGTAGGTACGGCTCATGTCTAAGAACGTACAGTTCTGGTAGTTGTTAACAACACCCCAGTCATACTGGCTGACAGGACCCGATACGGTTATCATCTGAACCTTGTCGCGATTACTGCTACCACCTATAGCGTTATATATAGCATTGCTAAGGTTACCTGGCGTAAAGTCGTCAACTATCACCTCTCCGGTTTGCGGATTCCAATAGTTGCTGTTCGGGTTCGACGGGTTCGACGGGTTATAGTCATATACTGCTACCAGTTTCACATGCTCTGCAGGCATCTGGAAACGATAGCTGCGGTCTGTGCTGACGGTCTCGCCGTCGCGAAGCCACTCACGGAATACATATCCTTGGTTTGCATAAGCATAGATAGTATTCCAACGATTTGCAACAACATCGGTCTCAGTGTTCCAGTTGAACGAGCCCGCATTGGCAGGATGAGTTTCCAATACCACCTTATAATATACAATGGCGGTATCGGGGTTAGCCGGACTTGTCGGATCATAATGATATACAGCCTTCAGCTCTGCATCATGGTCGGGCATCGTAAGGTAGAAACTACGATTTACCGATAGCAGCGTGTCAGCCG
Source organism: Prevotellaceae bacterium UBA7017 (assembly GCA_002449535.1). Lineage (GTDB taxonomy): Bacteria > Bacteroidota > Bacteroidia > Bacteroidales > Bacteroidaceae > Prevotella. The sequence goes on from DJWZ01000118.1 coordinate 3,014, forward strand.
ACATCCACTTATCGAACACGAAGCCTGTGTTATTATAGGTATTTATATACACCCTCTGTCCAGCCTCAACTTTTTCTCCACTCGTGCGGTTGAAAGAGCCTGCACCTGCAGGTTCGCTGATGAATGTCAGCGTATGAGTATTCTTCACTTCCGGGTCAGCGGGATTGGCAGGGTCAAAATCGAACACAGCTACCAGAGCCACATCCTCCGCGGGCATAGTGTAGGTAAAGTTTGTTGAGGTAGATACAGCTGTTCCGTTAGCCGTCCACTGTTTGAAACGGTACTCGCTACTGTTAGAGTAGGCTCTCACATTGATTGTAGAACCTGCCTGTAACGACTGCGTTGCAGACTGGTTGGTGTATCCTGCATTTGCAGGTGTCACACCTATCGACAGGTTATACAACTGTACCGGTTCAGGGTCCTCACCGCCACCACCACCTTCGGTGGTATAGTTATAGGTAAAGCCGTAGAATCCGAGCTTCGTTCCGGCAGCCGTCACCGTATAGGTCTTGCCGGCAGTCACGTTAAAAGAGTATGTACCGTAGTACTTGGTTGCAACGGTGATACCATTATAATTACTCAGAGCAACGCCATCCTCAAGGACATAGAATCCCTTGTCTGCATTGAGGATAACGCCGACGGTTACTTCACCATCATACACGGGGTTGATGATATAAGCTGTTCCCGCATTTCCTGCTGCATTTCCATTGGCTCCATTGCCTGACGTATAAGCAGAGAAGCCGCTCACTTTACTTGAGGACACCGCAGCATTATAGTCGGCTTCTCCAGCGAAACCGAACGTAAGCGTAGCAACAGCTTCACTGGACTGGTCACCGTATGCAGTAACCTGGTCTCCGGCAGCATGTGTCTCGCCGGCTTGCAGCTTATAGCTTGCCGTGTAGCTGTCCGCTGCCCAGCTTGCCTGTGCGAAGAACACAAGCAGGCTGGTACAGACAGTTATATAATTTAATAATCGTTTCATAAGCATTTGGTTTTTACGTTATAACAATGCTTAGTTACTTATTTTACTACGGTCTTCCTACCGTTCTGGATATAGATACCACGCATGTTAGCATTTACACGCTGACCATTGAGATTGTAGATAGGAGCATCCTTGTCAAGACCATTGTTGCCGATGATGCTGATACCTGTTGTTTCACCGTCACCGATGCGGATTGCGAAGCGGCCCTCTATAGTACCTGCCTCAGCGTAGAAGGAGTATCCCTCTGTACCGTCAATACGAGTTTCTTCACCTGTCTGGCGGTCAATGAGGTATATCTCGTTCATCACCTTCGTATCAAGGGCAAGAGTATATGTGCCGTTAGCCTTTATCTGCATTCCCAGTTCTACGATGCCGTCGAACAGAGGACGCTCATTGATAGCATAGCGAACGTTGTCAAGTACAGTGTAGAGTTCTATAGCGCTTTCCTCTGTACTCATAAACTTGCTTGCATCGTGGCTTGCCTCATAGTCCATCTTTGTCATTGGGTTGATAACGAAACGTGTCTGGTCCTTAACGTCGTTGCCGCTAAGTGTCAGGTTAAATACGCTACGGTTGCTGGTCAACGGAACGTTGTTTACAACAACTTCTTCAATGTCGCGTATCTCCATATCAATCTGACGACCTTCCTTGCGGAATGTGATAGACTCCTGGTCAATAGGCTTCTGCAAGAAGAATGCCTGTCCTGGGTTCAGTATGTAAGCATCGTCTTGTGGTGAGTAAGCCTGGTAGTTACCATTGTAAGCATTCCATACAGTGATAGGTGCTGTTGTCTTCATAGCACGGATATCATAGTATGCTGGGAATGGGTTACCGATGAAGTTCCATGAGCGGTTATGCTCGAACTCACTCTCGTAGTTGTTAAGAGCTATCTCTAAGTCTTCGTTTGCGAAGATGTTGTTCTTGTTAACTGTCTGTTGAGCCTCAATCTGGAAGTTGTTATAGTCACGATTTCCATCGGTTGAAGCACTCTGCCAGATGTAACCCTGACCAGCCTGCAGAACGTCGTCAGCAGTCATGTTAACCCATGTTTCGCCAGTCATTCCCTGTGCTCGCTTCTCTCCGTCATACTTACGGATTACGAATGGTGTAGCTGCGTCATCCATAGGAATGATGTCGCCTACTCTGACGTCGAATGGCAGTGAGATGAAGTCCCATACATTAGTGCGGGTCTTAAGGTTAATCCAAACCTTGTCGGCACGAGCGTTAGCAAGATTCTTCAATACTGCATAGCAGTTGTCACGGTCATAGTAGTAGTTACCTGTTGAACTGTCGTACTTACCATTATACCTTGCCTGATAAGCATCCCAGTTAAGTACGAAGTTTGAAGCTGAGAGTGTAGAATTTCCGGAAACGGTAAGAGCAGCTGCCGAACCAACATATACGTTAGGACGATAGTCAAGGCTCAACTCATCGGGCCATGTCAGACGGTAGTCGGTTACTACATATATATTCTCCGGCATGATGTCGGCGGTTACGATATTGAAGGCTGTCCACCTTTCTGCCAGCTGATAAACTGCCTTTGAGAGTGCAGGTACTGTCAGCGTACACTGTGCCTCATAGCCGTCTCCAATAATATCACTGTTATTAGCATTTGCAGGAACTATAGCCTTAGCAGTCATCTTTTTAAGGTTTCGACATGCATAGAACGAATTTAAGATTGACTGCAACGAACTTGGCAGAACTACTTCTTCAAGGGCATCACAGTAACCGAATGCATACGAACCAAGTGTTGTCAGACCTTCTGGGAGTTCAACGCGTGTCAAAGCATCACAGTTCTGGAAAGCACTTTCAGAAATGGTCTGCAGGGTAGCGGGGAGTGTAAGTTCTGACAGTAATCTGCATCCATAGAATGCTTCACGACTTATCTGTGTCAGTCCGTCTGCGAAAGTTACCTTCTGCAGCTTCACCTGACCGGAGAAGGCGCTGACTCCGAGTTTCGTAAGTGCTGCCGGGAATGTTACCTCTTTCAGACTACCAGCAATGCTATTGTAGTAAGAGCAGTAGAATGCTTCGGCACTGATGTTCTCCAATGTCTCTGGGAATACTATTCTTTCAAGACTGCGGCAGTTACGGAATGCTCCGGTATTGATGACGCGCAGCTGCGGTGACAGCGCTACGTCCTTCAATGAAGTACATCCCTCAAAGACGTACTTGCCAAGTGCTGTCATCTGGTTTGGCAGTACCACCTTCTCAAGAGACGTCATGCCCTGGAACTGGTACTCGGCAAACGTTGTTACATTAGTCGCCGCCATATTAAGCTCCATGAGGTTCGCAAGGTTCTTAATAGTAGTAAAGTCTGTACTATTGAGCTTACCACTTACTCTTAGACCCTTTACGTCAGTAAGATTTGCTGTACGATCGAGGATGAGATAACCGAGTGTTCCAGCCTCTGTTACGTCGATAGTCAGATAAACCTGTGCGAGGAGGTAGTTGTAACGGTTCATCTGGGCAGTCAGAGTAGCGATGTCGTTTGCAGAATATGCTCCTGAAGCCATTCCATCGCGTATTTCGCCAACCTTTGCCGTTGCCTCAGCAGCGTACGTCGCGTCGGCATTCGGATTCTGCTGTATTGTGTTCTCAACAGCCTGTAACAATCTTTCCAATGTCTGATACTGCATATCAAGAGCAACAACAGCATCGGTCTGGGTCTTCATATTTCTCAAAGCTGCCTTCAGCACCTCCTTGCCAGACTCAGCAGTAAGTGCGCGTGCCTCCTCGATGAGTGCAGCAAGTTCTGCCTTGCCCTTAACATTCTGATAAGCCAACGCTGCAATTGCTGTCTCGCTGGCAACTATCTGCGATGCAATGCGTTCAACGAGTTCTGTCTCTGACGGATTGTCGAAGTATATCGTTATTGAACTGATATTGCAGGTATTATTTTTATCTGTATTAGTAAATATAACTTCGTCGGCATCACCTTCCCATGTAGTTGAATTCTTCATTGTTCCGGTACTTGCAGAGAGGGTTCTGCTGTTATTTCCATTAAATTCAATAGAAACAATAGGCATTTCGTTAGAACGCACTGTCATCGTGTTACCTGAATATAAATAGAGGTAGTCATAGTTGCTCTCTGGCGTGTAGTTGCTATTAGGTCCAGAAGCAATGAGAACATTAGCATTTTGTCCGTTAATCCATTCGTTACCATTCCATGTACGCCACCCGCTACTATATCTCAAATTGATTGTCTCTGATGGCAGTACGGCATTTGTAAGTACATCATTTATCACCTGACGAAGTGTTGTTGTTGCAGCGGTCATAGTCTCATCTACTTCTGTAGCAAGAGCCTCTTCTGCTGCGGTGATAGCTCCTTCAAGCTGGTTAACACCTGTTGGTGTAAGCTTTGTATTGTTCAATATGGTCCTTGCCTCAGCGATAGTGTTATACAGCTCATAGTAAGCCGCAGACTTATCATCTACTGGATCAGCAGTAGCAATCTCAAGTGCGCCGCCTTCCTCGTTAATAACTTTCACGCTCTGTGCTTCCGTTGAGGTGAAGTAAATTCCGCTCCATGATATTTTACTACCACAAGCCATAGCCAGATATGTGCTGCCTGCTTTAACCTTGAAGTATATCACTCCAAGTCCGTTGCCTGCTGTTGATGCTTCTGGATCACCTGTATAATTACGAATTAGCCAATCTACAGGTTCGGTAATATAGTAACCATCGTTTGGTTTTATTTCTCCTGCTATTACATTATTAACAGCACTTTCGTAGATGCTTTCCAAAGCATACTTATATCCTATTGGCAAACCATCTTCAAATACCATATATGCCTTGTTGGTTGACAACTTAGCAGGAATATAAATCCATCCGTCTTTCTTGGCAACGACCTTTACTGCCCAACCATTCGCAGGAGGCATTAAGGACAAAGCAGGACTGTTGCCATCAACATCCTTCGGGTTTGTATTGCCTTGAACAGCATTACTGGTACTGAAGGTATTGTCTCCTATTATAACATAGGTATAATCGTCATTCCTAGCAGAAATAGTTCTTATATTATTCTCAAAGGGGTTATAGACATCCATGTTCTCTCCGCTGTACCACTGGAAATCTGCACCTATCGGAGTAGATTCACTATATATTCCATATTGTTCTCCATCCATCTGGAAGGCTTCAGTAATACCAGGTATTATGGTTCCGCCACCACCAGAATTTGAAGTTGTAATTTTCATTCTCCAACCTTGAGAAATGTCCTTGCCACCAGCCCACGTAGCAGTGATGTTGAATATTCTACCGGTCTGAGTCAGGTCAACCATAAAGTTGCCGCCTTCGTCTGCTGAAAGCCATGAAGGAATGTTGCCATCAATAGTTACTTCATAGTAGCCAATCCAAGTGTTGAAGTTTGGACGAAGCTTGAATTGCCATAAGTTATCATCAAATTCATAACCTGTCAGGTCGATGGTCGCTGTGAATGTCTTACCTCCAACGAGGGTAAATTCAGAGCCATCGGGCAAACCCCATCCGTTATGATTACCAGAAATACCGAGTGATTTCACTTCCGCATCGGGAATCACAATGTAATTTTCAGTAACATCTTCAAGGCTTACATAACCACTACCATCGTCCCAATTAAGTATGAAATAGCGGTCTGAAGTAACATTATCAACATTGGATGTCTGTCTGGGTCTTTCTATATTACCATCGTTGAACAAGTAACTTATATACTCAACAGACTCTGGGAAAGAATACTTCCAGAACAAGTCACCAGTAGCAGGATCAGTCCAAGTTTCTGTAAACTGATTCGCGCCAGGCCAGCTGCCAACATTGTAATCAACACCATCGCTGGCACCCCATGACCAAATGTATGGAGCAGTTTCTGCCTGAACATAAACAGTAATACTTTTTGCCATCACTACTCCACATACCATGAGGAGAGTGGCCATGATGAATAAGTGAATCTTTTTCATAGGTTTGGTTTTTAGTTATGTATATTGGTTTATTATCTTTCTTCTATTACCATGTGATATTCATACCCATTACGAAGTTAGCGTTAGAGGTAAGAGGAATAAACTCCTTTGTAGTCTTGCCCAGGATGTGGTCCATACCGAGGAAGAAATTGAAGCCCTTCGGGTGAACGTTAAGAACCCATCCCATGCTGGCGGTAAAACTGTTGACGCTGAAGTTCACGCCGCCATCGAGCCATTTCAGGGGTACCCAGTTGGCGCTCAGACGGGCATCGGTCCAGGAATAAGGTCCGCGGAAGCGGCTGCTGCTCAGGAAACCGAAGGTAATCCTACGATAGGCAGGCAGGTTATACTCTGCACCGAGGTTCATAGTAGCACCGATGCCGGTGGTTCGTCCACCCGCGTCGGTGACGGTCTGCAGATTGGCGAAGTCGATTAACTGATCCTTGTAGTTGTCGCCTTGATTCTTGAAGGAATTAGGGCTATTCTTGGATACTTCTGCATCATGGAAGCCGTCGAACTCGAAAGGTTTGCCGGTACTTTCGGCACGCATATCGGTGTTCCAGTGGATAAAGCCAAGGTCAAGGAGTGCGGCACTGACTTTCCAGTCCTCATTTATTTTATATACAGCACCTAAATCTACTGCCATACCGAAGCCTCCGACACCGCCGTTTTTCACATCTACACCCTTTACACGATTGTACGTGCCGCGGTCAGGGTTATTATACTCTTTTTCTTCCATTTTGTACTTCCAGCCCTTGACAGAAGCATCGACAGTAGCCTTGCCGGAGATAATCCACTTGTTTGCATCCTTGAGGTTGGCGGTGAGGCCTTCGAACTTCGCGTCAGCACGTCCACCACCGAAGAGGAGCTTGAACTTGGCACCAACACGCCACTTCTCGTCAAGCTGACGGGAGTGACCGAAGGCCAACTCCACGTAAGCCTGGGCGTTAGCGTTGATATCGCCGATATCGTAAGTGTTATTGCCTGTATTCCTTGCGAACTCGAAGAACTCGTAAGGAATGGAAGTACCGAAAGCCACCTTGGTATTCAGTTCTACGGTGTTGTAACCGCCGAAGCCCTTAAAACCGACGGATACTATAGGGATATTTATATCGCCGACAACACGGTTGTTGCCTGACGACAGTCCACCAAGAGCATCACCAGTGGGAATGCCGGGATGCATAAAGGTTACCAACGACTTTCCGGTGTTTATCCCGTATTCACTGCTCTTGAACAGTACGTCGCGGACACCGAAGTTTCCCTGAACCTTCACGTTTAAGTTACCCAAGACAGGAATGGCGCTATAGCCTTCATCATTGCCATAGGCAGGGTTCATGGTATGTCGGTAATTATAGCCTTCCGTAAAGTAGGCTGAATTCAATGTCTGTGCCATAGTAGCAGTACTTATTGAAAGTATTGCCACAGCCATTATATATTTTTTTGCGTTCATAGTCTATTTACATTAAGGTTAAACATCAGTTGGCATCAATTATCAGTTTTCCGCTGAGGTTCAGGTCAGTGGTTGTGATGGTAATCTTCTGGTTCTTGTTGAGAACCTTGCCCTTCTCACTTGCTGCGGAGGGTGCGGTTACCAGCAACTCGTATTGTATGCCGTTAAGTTTCTTAAGGCCAGCACCTTCCGGATCGATAATCTCGTACTTAATGGTGCCGGCAGTTTCGCCTGCTTTAACCTTATTTTCAATAGGCTTCACGGTCAATGTGGTCAGTTCTGTGCCGCCAACGCCAAGGGGCTTGACGTTAATCTCAAGGTTGGCTGGAACTCCGTTGTTGACACTTGCCGTCAACTGCAACGTTGCACCCTTCGTCAATTCCAGATCCTTGAGGTCTTTATTCCAGTTGTCCTCTGTGGAGTTGTATATTATATTGGCTTCATCGCCGAGTACCAAAGGAGCAGAAATGGTGTAGTCGGGTTTAATAAGATAGTCGTGTCCTAACTCTACCATCGCATCGCTGGTCTGCTGACTTTCGTACTTCGTTATGTCAATGTTAATCTTCATACCCTCCTGCACCTTCTTGATGAGATTTGTAAGGTCGGGAGCGACGACTGCTTTGTAGCCCGACAGGTTTGCGGGAGCCTTGCGACAAATGACAAGGCGTGTGGTGCTGTTGGCTGCGATGGGCAACTCGTTGCCCTTTGCCTTGCTAAGGATAACGTCTGCCTGAGAAGTCGTGGAGCTTAGCTTTGCCTCAGCATAGCCGTCAATAGGAAGGTTCGACACTAACGTCAACCATATCTGCGGATTGTCAATGTCAGTCACTACGCGGGCATCGGTCAGGAAGTCGGGCAGCGAGTTAATGGTGGTTGAGCCTACTGCCTGTAGGTCTATGGTTGGATTGAACCTGCCGTTAGCGGCTGTCACGTCCATACTTCCAATAGTTACGACACCACTGACTGGCAGCGTTGCTGCGCTGGGAACTTTCAGCTCGGCAATGTCTATATTCATGTGCACATTGTCGTGCACCGTAAATGCATGATTAGCATCCAACCCTGCTTTAATCTGTTTCAGAAGGAAATTCAAGGTTACCTTACCGCCGCTGACAGTCACGCTGGTCAATGTCAGTTTGTTGGTGGTATTGTCGAAAGTGCCGCCGTTCAGGTTTTCTACCACGAACTGGTGGGGCAGTGTTACCTCGAGTTTGTTAAGTTTTGTCACAGTACTCAGCGTAATTTCTATCTTCATAGAGACACCGTTGCCAAGCACCACATAGTTCAACGACTCCACATCGTTAGGAACGTTGAACTGATAGTCAATTAACGAGATGTCGCCACCCTGTGCCAGCGAAACACCATAGTCTGAGGGTTTGATAGTCTGGCCGGCAAGTGCTTGGATGCTGGCAGGAAGGTTGATAGCAGGGAATGCCAGCGTTCTGGGCGAACCGTTGCTGTGAATACTGTTCACGCGTACCTTAACATCACTAACGTTTTCCGGGGCTTTGCCGAACTTGTAGTCACCATTGTTGTCAACGGTGATAATGTCTGTGCTTCCTAAATCCAGAATGTCGTCGAGAGTAACTACAACGGAGTTGTTGGTGGGCAGGTTCAGATTTCCATTTCCAATACTCAGTGTAGCATCTACCGATGAAATCTTATAACCATCATCAGCACACCCGCTCAAAAGCATGCCGCCGACAACGCAGGACAAAAGGAGCAGTTGCTTCTTTGTTTTTGATTGTTTCATAAATTATTTTTTTTAGTTAATTAAGTTTTCATGTCGCATAGTCTAGTTGTCAAGAGTTCGTTCAGATACGAAAACGTGAAACTGCCTGCTTAGTTTTTATACTGCGTATCACTACGTAAACGTTTGCAAATATATTAAACATTATTAGTATAACAAAGAAATTAAGGCAAAAAAATGTTAATTGGGTTTCCCCCCCACCAATTAACACCAGAATATTTTCTTTTTTAATGTCACTTTTGTCACTTTTATCAAACAGCCTTATATACAACGTATTGCGAGTGACAAAATGGTGACAAAAGTGACATTATTTATCTTATTTCCTTTACTAAATATACCGTTCCTTGGTTGTTGTGTTTGTGAATTAGCCCGTCAAGATTTGTCAGCAGTCGTCCGAATTGACGCAGATTGCCAAGATTAGTGCGAGAGCCGGCGATATGACGTATTCGGTCATAGATAGCGGTAGCGGAGAGGAAAGTGCCCTCCTCCTCGTTCTTCGCAGGTACGAAACACTCGTTGAAATACTGCATTGACGACGGCAGTTGCTGGAACTTCCTGTTGTTCTCGATAATCAGCTCGGTCTGCTCGGCATCGAACCAGTAGCGTTCGTCGTTACGTATTGCGGCGACAGCCTGGGCGTAGAGTTGTTTGTGGTTTATAGACCTGCCAATCTTTATCGGTCCTGTCAGCTCAACAGCGATGAAACGGCGATTTCCTGAAGGATCGGTGAGGATGTCAGTCATGTTGGCAGTAGCTATAAACGATGCGTAACGCTGCTGTTCCTCCACGTGTTTACCATAGGGACGCTTCACCTTCACCGATGCCAACTGGATGATATTTTTCAGGAATCCTTCTTGCACTTTCTGCGGAATTTGATTGAATTCATCGAGGTTTATCAACAAGAACTGACTCATCGCCTGAAGCACCTGACGCTTCTCGCTAAGCACAAGACTGTCGTTATATCCCCACTGAAGGTCTGGTGGTATCAGCGAACGACAGAACGTCGATTTGTTGTAGCCCTGCTTGGAGATAAGCAGCGGAACAACCGAGTTTCCGTATCTGCGTGACCACCCCATCCACTGGGCTACCATTCCGAGGAACCACGTATAGAACCAGTCTTCCCAATAGGGACAGTCGTTGGGAACGGTGCGTGCCAACTGACGGATATGATCTACGCGGTCCCACTTGCCTTCAAGTCCCCAGAGATACGAGCTCACCGGGTCGTAGTCTTTTATCAACGTGGAGTTGATATAGCGCCGCACATCCTTGTCCCACACGTTAAGTCCTGCCACACGAGCCTCCATAGCAAAGCTGTTTGTGGCGCGTTCATCGACAGGACGCCAGCTCCAAGGTGCATTAACTCTCATAAACTCGGTATAGCCCATCACCTTGTTATACCTGAAGGAGTATTTCCCACCCAGGTACTCTATCAACTGACGGGTCTCCTCACCAGGAACAGCCTTCTTCGTGTCGTCGGCTGGTTCCGGAGGTGTTGTATCTATTTGCTGCACAGGCTTTTCCTTAGTATCAATAACTCTGAACGGAGTAGGATTGGGGTTACGATAAGGGTCGTCGTCGAGGGTTCTTCGGAAGCGCACACTCAGAGAGCCTCCACCGCCTGTTACGGGGTGAGGAAGCACCGCCGAATATACCGCCGCCAAACGTTCGTAGCCGTCGGCGAGAAAAGCGTTCATATCTTCTTCCGTAGTAGGCATCCTCCCATCGTCGGGAACAATGCTTACCAGTATCTTCACCGACATACCGCTGGAGCCCTTAATGGCTATCATCGTCATAGGAAGCATCTTGGCAGCCTGTTTCACCGCCAGCACGTCACGATTGTCGTAGAGGTTCCCGACGCTAAGAAGAACTACCGGATTATAGTCTTTTATAGCGATGGAACCGTCATTTTCGCGCTTCATGACGGCAGCAGGATATATCTCTGGCAACAGTCCTTCTGAACCCAGTTGTGAGTAGGACTTGTACTCGAGAGCCTCTCGTGCACTACGTCTCAAACTCTCAACCTCACCGTAGCGAGTATCCTTTGTGAATTCCAAGAGCATCTCATCTAACGTCAGCGTCTTCACAAACTGCTGCTTACTTCTTGTTATTCTTAATCTTGTAACTTTCATACCTTTTTTTCGTTTTAATGAAACAACCTGTTCCTAAGTCTGAAGCTGTCAGTATCACACTGCGAAACTAATAGTTTCGGACGGTGAAACCAATAGTTTCACGCCTTGAAACTCCCGTGATTACCACTCTCGAAGAACTGATACTCTTCCTTAAAGCCGTTGAACTCCACGAGTCCCGTATAGCCGTACCTGCCGAAGAGCTGGTGTATCCACTCCTGCTGTTCCGGACGAAGACGGTACGTCCCGTTGAAATAGCGATAATATGCGGTTTTTCCGCCTAAATACTTCATCAACTCGGCTACCATTTCGTGATAATCTTCGTGACGGACCTTATTGAAAAGTCCTCGGAAACCAACGGCAACAGTCACCTTGTTTATCTTGTGGAACATCTTACACTCGCCATCTATGCCAGCCCGTGGCGTCACCACGAATGCCGCCATTTCATCATCGGGAAGCGCATCGCCAGCCATGTGGCGCAGACAGTGAGAGCGCAACTTGCACTCATTGTTAAAACAGAGTGCCCAATTTGTAGGCACATCGTTGAATTGTAAATCCTGAGTTCGCATCTTTTTTCTTATTTTTAATTAAACATATAATATTAAATTTCACCCTACAAAGATACAAAATTTTTCGCAAAAATGCAAATTTTGTAGGGACAAATTTCATAAAAATATTGTCGTTTTCGCAATATTTTGTCACTTTTATCACTATTTTATCACACTACAATTCCCTATAACACAGGCGATATGACGAAAGTGACAAAAGTGACAACAAAAATAAAAAACTCACGTGCGCGCGCGTGAGAACCTAATTTTATTGATAGGCATATTTTGTCGTTATCTCAAGAATTTGTATCTTTGCATCGGATATCTGTAAAACAAGAAATGCCACACACAAAAGAGGAACTGTCACGCCTGGGCATAAAGCCAAGAGACATCGAGCACGACCAGCATCGACGTGCGCAGTGGTTAGACTATGGTGATGTCGGTCTATATATGATAACGATGTGCGTAGAAGGGCGCAAGCCCGTCTTTGGGCACCTTGTCGGCAACTGGCGGGCAGCACGCGGCTCAGAAGACTTTCCGCATATTGTTCAGTCAGCGTTAGCACAGCGTATCATCAATGAAGAACTGCCAAAGATAAGTCGCAAATACCCACAGGTGGAGGTGTGGCAGGCAACTTTCATGCCGGACCATATCCATTTGCTTATATACGTCCGCAGTGCGCTGCCTAAGGGCAAGCACCTTGGGCATGTCATCGGTGCTTTCAAGGGCGGCTGCAGCCGCCAGTGGTGGGGACCCGGGACGGGAGGACCCGGGGCTGACGCCACGGGAACAGCGGCAGGAACAGCGGCGGGAACGACGGCGGGAACAGCGGCGGTGCCCACCGCGTCAGCGGCGGGAATAGCGGCGCGGCGTCCTCTTTTCGAGGAGGGCTACCACGACCGCATCATTAGGCGGCCGGGGATGCTGGAAGTAATAAAGCGGTACATGTCCGACAACCCCTTGCGTGCTATCATGCGCCGAAGCCTCCCCGATTTATTGGAAAGACGCCTCCACATTCGTATCGGCACCCACGATTACGCTGCTTTTGGCTGTCTCTTCCTGTTGAAGAGAGCAGAAAAGGAGCAGGTGTTCTACCATCGTAAGGACCGTTCTACGGGTATCCCTACAGAACAAACCGAAGCGTTCCGCGAGAGCCGCCTCCGCCAACTGACGGAAGCGCGACAAGGAGTCGTCCTTGTTTCACCAGCGATATCTAAGGGAGAGCGCATCGTTATCAACGACGCCATCGACGAAGGACTTCCCGTCATACAACTTCAAAAGGAGCCTATCAGCCAGTATTGGAAACCCGAGTTACGTCGTTTCGAGGCGTGCAGTCGTGGTATGCTTCTCATCTTGTCGCCTTGGGAATTAGACGAAGATATAGCACACGGTTCCCCCGTCAGCGATTTTGCACGATTTCACCACCTTAACGATCTCGCGGCGGAGATATGTGCAACCACCGAAGCTTCTTTGATTAATTTTACACACTCACCTCAGCCTTGATGTGGTCGTAGGGGTCGTAGCCCTCGAGTTGGAAGTCTTCATAGCGGAAGTCGAAGAGGTCCTTGACATCAGGATTTATCTTCATTACCGGCAGCTTTCGCGGGGTGCGGGTGAGCTGCAGTCGTGCCTGGTCAAGGTGGTTAAGGTACAGGTGGGTATCGCCGGTAGTATGTATGAACTCTCCCGCTTTCAGTCCTGTTACCTGCGCCATCATCTGCAGCAGCAGAGCGTAAGACGCGATATTAAAAGGTACACCAAGGAATGTGTCTGCGCTGCGCTGATAAAGTTGCAATGACAGTTTTCCGTCAGCAACATAAAACTGGAACAAACAATGGCAAGGAGGTAGAGCCATTTTTCCAATCTCTGCAGGATTCCAAGCAGAAACAAGCATTCTTCTTGAATCAGGGCTGTTTTTTATGAGGTCTATCACCTGTTGAATCTGGTCTATTGTCCCACCGTCATAGTCAGGCCAAGAACGCCACTGATGTCCATAAACAGGTCCGAGATCACCATTCTCGTCTGCCCATTCATCCCAAATAGATACACCATGATCTTTGAGATATTTCACGTTAGTGTCGCCATTCAGGAACCACAACAGTTCATAGATAATGGACTTCAGGTGTAACTTCTTTGTTGTCAGAAGCGGAAATCCGTCAGACATCTTAAAGCGCATCTGGTGACCGAAAATACTCTTCGTGCCCGTACCTGTGCGATCAGTTTTCACCACGCCTTCAGTTGTTATGCGATGTAGCAAATCGAGATATTGTTGCATTGTTTTATTATTGTTGTAATTGTTTCGTTTCTATTGCATTGTATCTTATTTTCAGAGCTCCCGCCCTTCGCAGTTCCTCCTTTACGTCAGCAATGACGCCCATAGGAGTCTGTTTATCAGCTCGGATATTAACAGTATAATAATCTATGTCTTCTTCATTTATCTGGTTCCGCAAACCTCTGATAATGCTTCCGACCTTTTCTACTGGGACGATATTATTTCCTATTTGTATGTGGCTCTGTCCCCTGCTATCGCTGCCGATGTAAAGATTTGTAATAAAGCGTCTGTGCTGCGGTTTTGTAAGTTCCGTACCCTGCGGCACATCAATCTTCATCCGTGGTGTCTCACTTCTCATATGCGTTACTATCATAAAGAAGAACAACACGGTAAAGATGAGGTCAGGCATAGAAGCCATATTCAACTTCGGCACACTATGATGTCTTTTTCTTTTTATCTTCATTGGTTGACAATAATTTCCTTTATGCGTTGCTGATATCCGCCCAGTTCCTTGTATGATTGCACTATCTGATTCTGCAATTTGAAATAAGAATCATAATCAGCACTTCTATCTACCTGCAGTTCTATGATATGCGTCTCTCCCACTCTCACGACGAACTGCTTTATAGTTTTCCGTATGGAAGCATTTATCTCTGCCTCCTCATCATTTATGGTCAACCTACCATCCTTCATCAAGTGAAGTGTCAACACATTATCGCTCTTCACATCCTGCATTTCCTCCTGTTTATCCGGCTCAGGAGGAGGCATCATACGTCCAAGTCCCTTATCACTGTCCATAGAAGTCGTGAGAAGGAAGAATATCAGCAGCATGAACGATATGTCAGCTGTCGATGTAGTGTTCAGTTCAGGTATGGAATGCCTCTTTTTGCGCTTGACCATTTGCTATATAGTAATGCCCCTGTTGCGACAAGGAGCATTGTGAGTGCAGTTATAAGACACATATTTGCAAATCCCCCTATCAATAATGTAGGCAATGCCACCACTATCATCAGTGCTACCACTCCCCACCCTATTACGCTGACGGGTACGCCATTCTCCATATTCTTTCGTTTATTCACCTTCAGGGAATGCCATACGGAATAGCACACCAACAGCAGGGCTCCCATCAGAGTCAGCAGAGAGATTACAATGAATATGTCAGCAAATATTAAATCCATTAATACTTTTTATTTTCCGCTACGACTTTTTATGATGTCCATAAGTGTTATAGCACTCTCTTCCATCTGTGCCGTAAGGTGGTCTATCTTTGACAACACATAGTTATAGAACAGCTGCAGTATCAGTGCAACTATAATTCCGAATATCGTTGTTATCAGAGCCACCTTCATACCCGAAGCCACGGTGGTAGGACCGATATCGCCGACTATTTCTATCTGCTCGAAAGCCATCACCATTCCTATAACAGTGCCGAGAAATCCCAACGACGGTGCCATCGCTATAAACAATGTTATCCAAGAACACCCTTTCTCCATATTCCCCACCTGCACAGAAGCATAGGCACTGACGCTACGTTCTATCTCCTCCTCTGAAGAGTCTATGCGTAGCAATCCTTGGTAGCAAATGCTTGCAATCGGTCCTCGGGTGTTTCGGCACAATTCCTTTGCAGCCTCCAAGCCCTCCGTCTTCAGTTTTTCTTCCAGACGCACCATAAACTTCTTCGCATCAATCTCCGACATTGTGAGATATATTATGCGTTCGATGCAAAATGCCAGTCCTATGATGAGACACAGTGCCACGAGAGACATGAAGCCGACGCCACCATCAACAAACTTGCTCTTCAACTGCGAATATGCCCCGTCATCAGCCACCGCAGTACTGTCATCCATCTCCATTGCCGCTTCGTCAAGCAACAATGATGTAGAGTCAATGGCAGAGGTATCCAGCGCTGCTGCCGCTGCTATTTCGGTTTGCGCTTTCTGAGCCGTTGCATCCTGCGCCATCATAGGGGCAACGCTCATCAGTAACAATGAAATTAAAAGATATACAATCTTCTGTCTTATCATATTTTATTCTTCAGTTAATATTATACCGCCAAGTCCCTGCATGGTAACCTTCACGTTACCCTTTGCATCCACCTTGGCTGTCTTCTTTATAGGATTGAGGAACTGCTGTCCCTTCTTCAGTGGTTCGTCAGTATAGTATGCCACAGTCTTTCCTGCCATCATAGGCACATTCAGAGTCAATGTACGTGGCTGTCCCTCACCGTTCAGACCTGTAACATACCATTTGCCCTCGGTGCTCTTACGAGCCAGTACGGCATACTTTGTAGGATATCCGTCAATAAACATTGTCTTATCCCATGTTGTAGGAATAGTCTTGAGGAAATCCAGCTCAAATTGTTGTAATGTCTTCAGGTTGCTTGGCTGCACGTCAATACATTGTATGGTGGTCTGGTTCATAAGTCCTGCCGCCATCTCGAAGGTATCAGATGTATAGCGTCTGTGACGCTTTCCTGGCTGGTCTTCTTTGTTCAGCCACCTGTTCATTATTGTGCCACCCCAGTCCATGCTGCCAACAACGTTTCTTGAGAAAGGATGCATTGTCAGTTGGAAGCCCTCTTGCTTAGCATGATACTCGCTGAAATATACATTCTCAGAAGCCAGCACCGCCTCTGATGCTACATAGTTAGGATACATTTTCTCCCATCCACGTGACAATGTGCATCCGTGGAATATCACCTGTATTCCGTGTCTGTTAGCATCGCTCAGGATATCCTCATACAACTGCATCGTCTGCTGCTTATCGCCACCGAAGAAGTCCACCTTGATACCCTTTACGCCGATGCTCTCCATCCATGCCATTTCCCTCTCGCGTGCAATAGCGGTATTCATGCCGTTGCGTGGTCCCTGCGGAGCATCGTTCGCATAACCGTTACTGTTATACCACAGCATGAGGTTCACACCCTTGCTCTGCGCATACCTGCTCAATTCTGCCATACGCTCTCTGCCAATCTGCACATCCCAAAGAGCATCCACCAAGCAATATTCAAAGCCCATTTCTGAAGCAGTATTTATGAACTGAACCTGATCGTCATAGTTAGCACTGTTGTCCTGCCATATCAGCCAGCTCCATACGTAGCGTCCAGGCTTCATGTCGGCATGCGCTTTATACTGCTCTTCAACAACGTCGAAAGGAATCGTTGTTTCCACGATAGGCTTCAATGTAGAGCCCATTGTTATGGTGCGCCAAGGTGTTTCTCCAGGCAAGCTGAAAGCCGGTGTAGTGCTTCCGATGCCGTGATTCTCACTCTTGTCTGGAAATGCTATGGTATAGCCATCCTCCTTATCATAGTCGCTCAGATGGCAACCACAATAGTTGCTTCCGACACCTGTCTCGCTCACCAGCACCCATCCGTCTTCTCCAATGCGGAAGAGACATGGGAAAGTATATCCCTTGCCAAATTTCGATTTCTCCGTCAATGCAGCGTCAGCCTTGTACTCCTCTTCGTAGCTTGGCTTTGTGCTCATCCATCCCTGATGGTTACCGTCTATCTGTGGGCAGATGAATGTTGTTGTCTTTGCCGGGAAATTGAAGGAAGACTCTTCTTCGAATATTGTTACCCTGCGAGGTTCGTCCTTGCTGCCATCATTAGAGCCGTCAAAGTGATACCTATAAGCAATGTCGTTATTGCCCACACACATTTCCAGTACCATGTCCCTCTTTGCCTTTGGAGCCTTAAAGGTCATTGTCACGGTATTCATATTCACATTGACGACAGACGCCTTTGAGCCACGCATAGTATATTGTCCTTCTCTCTTACCCTCCTTAGCATTAACCAGTTTCAGATGCTCAGTATAGTCACCCATGTCAGTCTTCAAGCCGAGGGCAGACTTTGTCAGCATTTCCTTACCGTCATAGTTGGCTTGATAAGTCAACTCACCTTCATTGTCAAGATTAATAGTAACAACCAATTTTCCATCTGGGGATGTTACTTTCTGTGTTTCAGCATTCGCCATCATGGCAAAGCATGTAGCTGCGATTAAAAAGAAGAACTTTTTCATAACAATAATCTATTATCTTTTTTTGTTTTGTAATTCAATTTCGTTTCGTCTATTATTCCTAATCATGCGTGGTAATATTATTATGGCGTACAAAGTTGCGAGTAACGAGGATAATGAAAGTTTTCTTTCCGATTATCGAGAGAGAGTAACTTCGCAAATTGTTAAATCTCATTCAAGAGATTTGAAAATGAAGAACTTGTTTTTCTGCTTCTCGAGAAAACGTTTATCATTCCAATTTGCAAAGGTACTATTAAGTTATGAGAAATACAAATAAAAAAACATTTTTTTTGTTTTATTTCAATGACGAAATACCATTCTTACACCTAAAGGTATAAGCATCAGAGCCGATTACGGCAAAAACAACAGATTATAATCATAATAGCCTCCAAGTGGGAATATATTGACAAAAGATAAAATTTATCTTACTTCATTTGAATACCATCATGTCAGCAAGTTGTAGGAAATAGTCGTTCGACCAGATGCCGAGTTCGTTAGGGTTGTCAACAAACGATGTGACATCCTGTTTAACGAGTTTGATGTCCGTACTACTTAACTTCTCCCTAAGCATTTCCATAAATTCTTCCTTGTTGACAGTTTTACCCGAGAATTCAAGGATGCGCTCCTGTAAATGCTTAAAATCGAGAGGCACACGATGACGAACGTACCACTCGAAATCATACCAGTCGCGTCCTTTAATGCGACGTTGCCATGCACGGTAAACCAATGCATGCATCTTTCCTGCATAAAGGTAAGGCAGAGTAAGGCAGCGTGTGTAGAAAGAGAACGGTTGTGTTAACATCTTTTGCTCGGTGTCAAATCCTAAAGGAGGATCTGTGTCCATCTCTATTTTTACCTTTATCGTTTTCTTTGTCTGAAACTTTATATCATATACCTCTGTGTTCTCCTTTAGGAATGCCGACTCTACTCGTCCGAAAATTTTCTTTTCCTTTTTTGCTGGGTAATGGGATGATTTACTTGAGTTGTGCAAAAATAATGTATATACTATGAGTTATAATGTAGTTAATACGTAGATCGATTTACAGCCTATATCATTATTAGTCAATTAAATGCACATATTTCATGTAGCTATGTGGGTAAAATGTATTTTTGCCTCAATGCATAATAACAGGGATTGATTCTTTTGTACTAACGACTACAATCTGTAAGAATCTTTCCTTGATTCGACAATTCTACAAACGACTTCTTCTGTTGGGGTCATAATAATACAACAAATCATCAAAACCATCCTCTTCATATCTTGGAAAAATGTCATTTTTGTGTTATAATAAATTGGAAAAGTGTAAGGAAATTCAATTATTTGTATTGGAAAAGTGTATTTCGTTTGGTATTTGTGCTTGTATTTAAGTAAAATATTGTATCTTTGCACCCACAAAGACATGTTTATATGGTAAAACGCAAAGCTGACGAGATAATACGTAGTTTTCTACTTAAAGACAAGTGTTCCCTGTTGGTAACAGGAGCCAGACAAGTTGGCAAGACCTTTTCCATCAGGAAGGTCGGTAAGGAGTGTTTTGACAATGTTGTTGAAATCAATTTCATTGAACAGCCCGATGCCATCGAACTGTTCAACGAGCAGAAGGGCGCAAAAGATTTACTGTTGCGACTGTCTGCCTTCACTAAAAAGCCATTGGTTCCGGGGAAAACATTAATATTCTTCGATGAAGTGCAGGAGTGTAAGGAGATAGTAACAGCCATTAAGTTCCTTGTGGATGAGGGCAGTTACAAGTATGTGATGAGTGGCTCTTTACTTGATGTTGAGTTGGATGACCTGCGTAGTGTCCCCGTGGGCTACATGGATGAAATAGAAATGTATCCCCTTGACCTTCTGGAATTCTTTGAGGCTATTGGTATTGGCACAGATGTCATTAGCCATTTGCGAACGTGTTTTGAGGAGAAGAAACCTGTTGATGAATTTATTCACAAGAGAATGTTGGAAGCCATTCGCCTATATCTTATCGTTGGAGGAATGCCCGCAGCTGTTCAAAAGTATCTTGACACTAACAACTTGCGCAGAGTGTATGAGGAACAGCGTGGAATCATTCGCACCTATAAGAGAGACATCACCCAATATGATCATGACCACAAGTTGCAGATAGAAGAAATCTATGATCTTATACCATCCGAGCTTAATGCAAAAAATAAACGCTTTATTCTCAAAGAGTTGAACGAAAAGGCACGGTTCAGCAAATACGAGAACAGTTTTTTATGGCTCAGGGATGCAGGTGTGGCTATCCCTGCGTATAATGTCGAGGAGCCACGAGTCCCTCTACTGCTGAACAAACAGCGAAACCTGTTCAAACTTTTCCTCAACGACGTAGGGCTGCTTGCTGCCATGTATGGAGGGAACATTCAGGCTAGATTGCTTAGTCCGAATCCAAACATCAACTTTGGCTCTGTTTTTGAAAACCTTGTTGCCCAAGAACTGTATGCTCATGGTTTCTCTGAAGCACAGCAACATTCACTATACTATTTCAACAGCAAGAAGCAAGGAGAGTTGGACTTTGTGGTAGAGTATGCTGGTAACATGCTGCCGATAGAGGTCAAGTCTGGTAAGGACTATGAACGGCATAATGCACTTTCCAATGTGATGGAGAATGAAGAATATGCTGTACCAATGGCTTATGTGTTCTGTCAAGAGAATATTCAGATAAAAGGGAGGGTTATTTACTATCCCATCTACATGATAACCTTTTTCGAACAAATACAGGCTGAAGAAAAAATATATAAGTTTGATCTTACTGGCCTTTAAGGCATAATAACCATATTGTGCAATGATATAATCCGTGCAACATCAGGAGTGGTATATAGAACGTGAGCGGCTACTTGGGCGCATTAAGGAATTAGAAGCCGAGAATGCCGAACTTAGAAAAAGGCTTGGCGAAGACGTCACGCCCATAGAAAAGCCCCCAACGGCAATGCAAAATTTGTCTCTTCAAGAGAAGGTGGACTTGTTTAGAAGCCTTTTCAAAGGGCGTGAAGACGTGTTTGCCCGTAGGTGGTACAGCAAGACAAGTGGGAAAGCTGGCTACCAGCCTGTGTGTCAGAATGAATGGACTCCACTTTGCGACAAGAGGACATTCAAATGTGCCGATTGTCCCAATCGTCAGTTCTCGCCTCTTACTGATAATGATGTCTATCGACATTTGGAAGGCAAAGATGCCGATGGTAGGGATGTAATTGGTCTCTATATACTTAACGAGGACAATACCTGCCACCTGTTATGTACGGATTTTGACGACAAGAACTGCGAACATGGCTATCAAAATGATGTGCTGGCATTCATTGATGTCTGCAAGAGCTGGAGTATTCCTTGCTCTGTAGAGCGATCCCGTTCAGGCAACGGCGCCCATGTGTGGATTTTCTTTGAGACCTCTGTGCTGGCAGTCAAGGCTCGAAGACTTGGTAATGCCATACTTACTGAGGCGATGAATAGGAATGGAAAAATCGGTTTCAAATCATACGACCGTTTCTTTCCAAATCAAGATACGATGCCGGAAGGAGGACTTGGTAATTTAGTTGCTCTGCCGCTACAGGGAAATGCCAGAAAACACGGCAATAGTGTGTTTGTAGATGAGGATTTTGAACCATACCCTGACCAATGGGAATTTCTGTTGAATGTTGGCAAGCTCTCTGAGCAGCTGCTGAAAGATATTTTGAAAAGAACTTCCAGCATTCAGTCTCTTGGTGAGCTTTCAAAGACCAGCGAGAGAAAGCCATGGGAAGTTCCTTTGCCGACAAAAATAGAAAGAACCGATTTTTGTCAGAGGTCATCATCACACGGTCAAACATACTCTACATTCCGTTGAACCAGCTTTCATCAAAAGTCCTCAACCATCTCAAACGAATAGCCTCATTCCAAAATCCAGAGTTCTACAGCAAACAGGCATTGAGACTATCAACCTATCAAACGCCTCGCATCATTTCCTGTGCAGACATAGATGATGAATATCTCGCTTTACCTCGTGGATGCGAGGATGCAGTCATTACGTTGTTAAGGGAAAAGGACGTTCCTTATCGAATTGAAGACAAAAGCAACCATGGCAAACCGATTTCCGTTCAGTTCAATGGCGTGTTAAGGAACAATCAGCAAGAGGCTGTCAATGTCTTGGCATCCAATAATAATGGTGTACTCTCCGCTACAACAGCATTTGGTAAGACTGTGACAGCAATAGGATTGATAGCAAGACGTGGAATAAACACGCTGATACTTGTTCACACAAAAGCCTTACTTGACCAATGGGTAAAGGCATTGGATCAGTTTTTGACGATTGACACAATCCCTGAGGAGAACGAGGGCAAGCGCAAGCGAAGAAAGTCGCTTTCATCCATTGGCACTTTATCATCGACTGGTAACAAACTTTATGGCATTATTGATATTGCCTTAATGCAGTCGTGTATATCCGATAATGATGTAAAGCCTTTCGTCAAGGAATATGGAATGGTGATTGCAGATGAGTGCCACCATGTCTCAGCAGTAAACTTTGAGCAGATACTAAAAGCAGTCAATGCCAGTTATGTGTACGGCTTGACTGCAACACCCATTCGTAAAGATGGACACCAGCCCATTATCTTCATGCAGTGTGGTCCGATTAGATACAGTGCAGACGCAAAGAGTCAGATGTTAAACCAGACATTCGAGCGTTTGCTGGTACCACGTTTTACACCATTCAGGTCCATTGTTGGTAGCGATCTCTCGTATACAAAGGTCGCTGAGCAACTGGCAGAGGATGAATATCGAAACTTATTTATCGTCAAGGATGTTGTTGAAGTCCTTAAAGAAGGGCGCTCTCCCATCATCTTCACCAGTCGAACCTCCCATGTGGCAACATTGGCGGAATTGCTTAAACCTCATTGTCCGAATGTCATCACTCTCATTGGCTCTGAAAGCACCAAGGAGAAACGACAAAAGATGGAACAACTACAATCTATTCCATCATTAGAGCCGCTTGTCATAGTCGCTACAGGAAAATACGTTGGCGAGGGCTTTGATTATGCAAAGGCTTGACACGCTGTTTCTTGTATCTCCAGTAGCTTGGAAAGGCATTGTGGCCCAATATGCAGGACGTTTACATCGGGAGTATGAAGGCAAACAAGATGTCCAGATTTATGATTACATTGACATACGTGTTCATGTATGCGAGTCCATGTATCGCAAACGATTGAAAGGTTACGCTTCCATCGGGTATAGAATCCGAAACAATGAAGCTTTTGACAGCCTATTTCCTATTACAGATGTGATTTACAACGGCCAGAACTTTGAATCGCCATTTATCTCCGACTTATCAAAGGCCAAGCAATCTGTTGTTGTCTCATGCCCGAATGTAAAAATAGGACGACACTCACAGATAGCAGACCGTCTTGTTGATTTAATGGCAAATGGTATAGAGATTGTGTTGTATACAAAAGATGAGAATGATAACACAATACGTTTACAACATCAGGGAATCTTTGTCATTTACAATGACCATCTTTCCCTTCATGCTGCCATTATTGACAAAAGCACCATCTGGTATGGCAGTGTCAATATCCTTGGATATCGCTCCCTTGAAGATAATCTTATTCGATTCAAAAATCCTGAGATAGCACCAAACCTATTAGACTCGTTACAGAAATCAACATGAGCAACCGAGTTGTGAAGGAATATGAAACTGCAGTCCGTCTTTCCCAAGGGTAATCGCAGCGAATCTGGTCGCTGTTGGATGTGACAATCAGATTCCTGAGTGTATTGTGTGACAGTAACTCACCACTGGCTGTTACACACAAAGAAGCAAATCCTTCCACTTGCCGAAGTCTAAGGTATAAAAGCTTTTCTTTAGCATGCCCCAACGAAATTGAACATCTCTCTGTAGGCTTCTACCTTCTTATCGAAAGCAAGGGGATAGGCTCGTGAGGATGAGGGCAGACGGTAGAGGAATAAAGCATTACCATTTTTGCATGTGGCGAATGGCACACCAATGTGTGTATTGACCTTTGGAATATCTTTTATGCCGAGCGAAGAGCAAATGGTTTCAGTGGCTTTTTCGCCTGTGGTAACGATTACCTTCAAATGTGGCAGGCGGGAAAGAAGTGCCTGAATATCAGTCGGCTCCACCACCTCAAGAAACTTATCAGAGGCATTATCCTG
Source organism: Prevotellaceae bacterium UBA7017 (assembly GCA_002449535.1). Taxonomy (GTDB): domain Bacteria; phylum Bacteroidota; class Bacteroidia; order Bacteroidales; family Bacteroidaceae; genus Prevotella. The sequence continues at coordinate 27,234 of DJWZ01000118.1, forward strand.
CAAGCGACGAACGGCAGTGGAGGTGTCGAAGAAGGCAAGTCCCTTGTTTCGACAGAATTCAACAATCTCATCAAGCTTAAAACGCTTGGCGGCAACATCTACAAAATGGTTTCTGTCACCAAAGAACACTTGTCCCTCTATTCTCCAATGGTCGTTAATGAAGTTTGGGTAATAGAAGTCCATACACCATCGTTTTCGCTGTGGCGGAAAACTGCCGAGAAACAACACTATGGCATTCTCGGGAAGAAAAGGCTTCAGAGGATGATACTCTACCCCACCCTTGCTACGTGCTATATTTTCAGCGTTGAGAACAGACTCCATTACTACTTTATTGGCGGAGGCAAAGATACGAAAAAATAATGCATAATGTATAATTCATTATTCAGAATTTCTTAATTCACATTTTTTTTCGTTTTCGTTTTCGTTTTCGTTATATTTTTCTTAACTTTGTACCTTCAACATAGTTAATTCATTGTTTATGACCGAACAAGAACGCATACAATATCTCAGGGAACAACTACACGAGCATAATCGTAGGTATTATGTGGAAAATTCCCCTATCATCTCCGATCAGGAGTTTGACCTCATGATGCATGAATTGCAGGACCTTGAGGCAAAGCACCCTGAGCTATACGACCCCAATTCTCCCACCATGCGTGTGGGCAGCGACATTACGAAGGAATTTAAGCAGGTAAGACACCGTTACCCCATGCTGTCGCTCGCTAACACCTATAATGAGCAGGATGTGGAGGAATGGTATAATCAGGTGAAGAAAGGTCTGGAGGGTGAAGACTTTGAGGTTTGTTGCGAAATGAAATATGACGGTCTTTCCATTTCCCTTACCTACGAGGACGGACGTTTGGTACAAGCCGTTACGAGAGGCGACGGAGTGCAGGGTGACGACGTAACGACAAACGTGAGGACAATACGTTCCATACCACTCATATTGCAACCAGGACTTGGCTATCCACGCAATTTTGAGATAAGGGGCGAGATACTGATGCCGTGGAGTTCCTTCAACCGCCTCAACGAAGAACGCGAAGAAATCGGAGCACAGCCGTTTGCCAACCCACGAAATGCTGCCAGCGGAACCCTGAAGAGTCAGGATTCGCGAGTAGTAGCAGAGCGTGGACTTGACGCATACCTGTATTACCTGTTGGGGGACGAGGTTCACTTCGACGGACACTTAGAAGGATTGGAAGAAGCCCGCAAATGGGGTTTCAAAATCAGCGAAGGAATGCGTAAGGTGCACACACTTCAGGAGATATACGACTTCATAGACTATTGGGACAAGGAACGCCGCAACCTGCCTGTTGCCACCGACGGCATAGTGCTGAAGGTTAATTCCGCACGCCAGCAGCGAAATCTCGGTTTTACAGCAAAGAGTCCCCGATGGGCTATAGCGTATAAATTCAAGGCAGAGCGTGTCTGCACACGCCTTCTGGAGATAACCTACCAAGTGGGACGCACAGGAGCCATCACGCCTGTTGCAAACATGGATACCGTACAGCTGTCGGGAACAAGAGTGCATCGTGCCACATTAAACAACGAAGACTTCATACGCTCCTTCAACCTACATGAGGGCGATTATGTTTACGTCGAGAAAGGTGGCGAGATAATACCTAAGATAGTTGGTGTTGACGAAAGCAAACGTGCTGCCGATGCCAAGCCGATAGAATTCATCACCCATTGTCCCGTTTGCGGTACTCCGCTACGCAGAAGAGAGGGCGAGGCTGTTCACTACTGTCCTAACGATTCCGGCTGTCCGCCACAGATAAAAGGCAGGATAGAGCATTTCATTGCACGCAAGGCAATGAATATTGACTCGTTGGGGGCTGAGACCGTTGACACCTATTACGAAAGGGGGCTGATAAAGAATATTGCCGACCTGTATGAGTTGAAGGCTTCGCAGTTGAACTATGAAGGAAACAGAGAGAAGTCGGCAAAGAAAGTTGTCGATGCAATAGAAGCCTCAAAGCAGGTGCCTTTCGAGCGCGTTGTCTTTGCACTCGGAATACGCATGGTGGGCGAAACGACAGCAAGGCTGTTAGCGAGACATTTCAAGAATATCGAAGCCCTGCGCAATGCCACAGTAGAGGAATTGACTGACGTAGAAGGTGTTGGGGAAATCATTGCCGTCAACGTGGTAGAGTATTTCCAAGACGAAAGGAACCGCGAGATTGTTGACCGTCTCATTGGATATGGCTTGCAGATGAGCATAAAGGAGGAAACACGCAAAAGCAACGTTCTCGAAGGCAAGACCATCGTCGTCAGCGGCGTCTTCTCAAAACACGGACGCAAAGACTACGAGGAACGCATCATAGAACAATATGGCGGCAAACGCTCTTCGTCAATCAGCAACAAGACAAGTTTTATCTTAGCTGGCGACAACATGGGACCGTCGAAACTGCAAAAGGCAGAAAAACTGGGCATTCCTATCGTCAGCGAGGACGAGTTCTTGGAGATGATTGGGTATGATAATAACGAAAACGATAACCAAAATAATAACAACAATGCAGAACCTGAGGAAGAACTGAAGGAACCTGTGCAATTAACTCTATTTTAAACAAAATGAAGAACCGTTTTTTCTTTACACTACTTACACTATGCGCTTGCATAATGACGGGACAGGCAAAGAACGTCCTGTTTGACTTTGGTTGGAAATTCTATGAGGGAGATATTCCCGAGGCTAAGGCTGCCAACTTTGATGACAGCAAATGGAAGAATGTTAATCTGCCGCACGACTGGGACATATATCATGCTCCACAGACAGATGCTGCCACAGGCAACGACGGCGGATATTTCCCTGGAGGCATAGGATGGTACAGAAAAGAGTGGAAGCCTGAGCAGAAAGCAGGAGAGAAGGTAGTGCTTCACTTCGAGGGCGTTTATCAGAAGGCTGAGGTATTTGTAAACGGCACTCTCGTAGCAACCCATGCCTACGGATATACACCATTCTATGCTGACATCACATCACACATAAAGCCAAGCCAAAAGAACATCATAGCAGTAAAGGTTGACAACTCTCTGCAACACAACTGCCGTTGGTATAGCGGTTCGGGAATATATCGCCACGTTTGGTTAGAAACCCACAAGGAAGGAGCGAAAGACAATGCAACGAGCGCTTTCGTGACAACTGAGAATGTATATGGCATCTCTTCCGACGGCTTGCATGCTGACTCTGCAAAGATACGCACCATGTACGGCGGAAAGACTCTTGAGGTCATAACACTGAAGGATGTAAAGCTGTGGTCACCAGAGCAACCTTACCTATATAATATAAAGGTGGGCGACGTCAATGTAAAACATGGTGTCCGCACATTTACATATAATGCCGAGAAAGGATTTGTGCTTAACGGCAAATCAATCATCCTCAATGGCGCTTGCGTCCACCACGACGACGGCATCTTGGGAGCAATGGCATTTGATGCAGCAGAAGCAAGAAAGGTAAAACTGATGAAGCAGGCAGGCTTTAATCTTATCCGCACATCCCACAACCCTACGACAACGGCATTCCTCAATGCCTGCGACTCTATCGGTATGCTCGTCATCGGAGAAGTATTTGACGGGTGGTATAACAGCAAGACAAAATATGACTATTCCACCGTCATCGACTCCTGCTATCAGGAAGACATCAAGGCAATGATACTTCGCGACAGAAACCATCCCAGCATCATCAGCTGGAGCATAGGCAACGAGGTAATGGAACGCAAGGAGATTCGCGTGGTGCAGACAGCAAGGAAGTTTAAGGCAGAGATACTGAAATATGACACCACTCGTCCTGTCACCGAAGCCCTTTGTGCTTGGGATAAAGACTGGGAGATATATGACCCACACGCAGAGGTTCTCGACATCGTAGGATATAACTACATGCTGTTCAAGCATGCTACCGACCACCAGAGAGACCCGAAACGCATTATGTGGCAAACAGAGAGTTATCCACGCGATGCCTTCAAAAACTGGAGCATCGTATATGACAACAACTATGTCATTGGCGACATAGTATGGACAGGTCTTGACTACTTGGGCGAATCAGGTATCGGACGTTATTATTACGAAGGAGAAACTCCGGGAGAGCATTATGCCAACAAGCAGTTCCCCTGGCACGGAGCTTATTGCGGCGATGTAGATTTGACAGGATGGAGAAAGCCTATATCACATTATCGTAGCATACTGTGGAACAATGACGAGCCTGTCTATATGGCTGTGAAAGAGCCAAGCGGCTACAAAGGGGTGATAAAGGAAACCAGTTGGTCAGTATGGCCGACATGGGAGTCATGGAGCTGGAACGGATGGGAAGGCAAGGACATCACAGTAGAGGTATATACCAAAGCTCCGTCAGCAAGCTTGTATCTCAATGACAAACTGATAGCAACAAAAGACGTAAACCGTTCTACCGAATACAAAGCCGTCTTTACCCTGCCCTATCAGCCAGGCACACTGAAGGCTGTTGCAGGCAATGCAAGCACGACGTTGAAGACTGCTGGCGAAGCATACGCTATCCGCCTCACTCCAGACAAGAAAACCGTAAAGGCTGACGGTGAGGATTTGGCATTCATTATCCTTGAGATAATAGACAAAGACGGCAATATAGTACCAGAAGCCGCAGTTCCTGTTGATATAGAGGTTAGCGGAGCAGGCACACTCCTTGCTGCCGGCAGTGCCAACCTGCAAGATACAGAGGCTACCACATCATCACATGTTACTACTTGGAAAGGACGTGCGATGGTGGTTGTACACAGCACACAACAGAAAGGTAAGATAAAAGTTACAACAAAGAGTAAATTGAAAAATGCAAATTCACTTCTTCAATCCCGACCATGATATTGCTCTCGCACTGAACCAAAGACGTCTCGCAACACCACATGTGGGGAGGCAGATGCGCTCTGACTTAGGGTACATCCCTGCTCTATGGGCGGAGGATGGAGACGTGGTTGTCGTTGAAGATATAGATGTAGCAGAAGTGCTCTACAGACGACACAAGCTTTCATCTCGGGCAAGGATAGAATTTGCCACTATAGAACAACTGGCAAATATCATTTCTGGAAGTCAATACCACTTCGCCCCCTGGGGATGGAACAGAAGCATCAGGAGCATCTTCCTTGATGCAAAGATACCCAAGACGATGCTGCCGTCAGAACAGCAACTCGACAGCATCCGAACGCTCTCTAACAGAGCTCTTGCAGTAAAACTGTTAGGGACTTTCAAGGGGACACAAGGTGTTGTAGGTTTTTCTCTTATCTGCAACACAGCCAGCGAGGTGGAAGAAGCCCTGAAGCAATACCGTGACATCGTGGTGAAGGCACCTTGGAGCAGCAGCGGACGAGGAGTGAGATATATAAATATTGATGATGCACCCAACGAAAACGTATGGAAATGGATTGACAATACCCTTGCGAAACAGGGTACCATCATCGTAGAGAAGAAATGCAGGAAGATACAAGACTTTGCAATGGAGTTTCAGGCGAAGGCAGACGGAAAGGTTGTTTATGACGGACTTTCGCTGTTCACTACCCGCAATGGAGCCTATACAGGAAACATTCTGTTGCCCGAAGACGAGAAAGAAGAATACCTGCACAGGTATCTTTCCCCTACCCTGCTCGACGAGGTAAAGAAACAGATAGAACACTTCCTCACAAAAGAGATAAACGGGGCTTACACAGGTCCATTAGGAGTTGATATGATGATATGCAGCCCTTGGGATGACGGAAGCAGTTCTGCCGTAATGCTCAATCCGTGCATCGAGATAAATATGCGACGCACTATGGGACACGTGGCTTTGGCACTCACCCGAAAAGGACAACGCGGCATAATGTCAATAGATTATGATGGAAAGAACTATAGACTTCACATTCGCCAATAGCCTTCTGAAACCTCGTCCGCAAGACGGTCACAAAGGAACATTCGGACATGCCCTCATCATAGCCGGCAAATACGGTATGGCTGGTGCCTCTGTTCTTGCTGCGCGTGCCTGTCTGCGTACAGGAGTCGGTAAGGTGACAATACTCTGTCCGCATAAAAACAACGACATACTACAGATTGCTGTTCCGGAGGCGATACTAAAGCACGACCCTTCGGAGACAATTTTTTCTCAGGCAACTGATATAGAAGCTTACGATGCTGTTGCCATAGGACCAGGAATCAGCACTGAAAACGTAACGGCACAAGCTCTTCATGAGCAACTGGAGTTTATCAGGGAGTCATCACAAAAGTGTCCCTTACTGATGGATGCCGATGCCCTGAATATTTTGAGTCTTAACCCCACTTGGGCTGACGATATTCCTGACGGCACTATAATAACTCCCCACAAGGGAGAGCAGAGGCGACTTCGCGATGCAGGCATCAACCTTGACAGGTTCATCCTTGTCGATAAAGGTCATCCCACCAAGATTATTCTGCCTTCCAATGAAATATATACTTGTCCCTATGGCAATGACGGTATGGCTACAGCAGGCTCGGGCGATGTCCTCACAGGTATCATAGCAGGATTACTGGCACAAGGATATGACTCTGAGGCAGCAGCCATATTGGGAGTAATACTACACGCCCTTGCTGGAGACGCTGCAACAGCAACATTAGGTTCCCATTCCGTAATAGCCTCCGACATAATAGAATACCTTCCGGAAGCATTCAAAATAATTCGAGGTACCTCGCATTGAGATACCTCGAAATTCTTTTTTATCGTAATCTTTCTTATTCTTCCTCATTGGCAGCATTCTCTGCTATGAGCTGCTGCTGCAGGTCGCTCGGCATGAGTTCGTAAGAAGCGAAGCTTGCATTGAAGCTTGCACGACCACCTGTGAGCGAACTGAGTGCCACAGAGTAGTTAGAGAGTTCCTTGAGAGGTATCTTTGCCTGAAGCTTCTGATAACCATTCTCCATATCCATACCCATTATCATAGCACGACGGCCCTGAAGGTCAGACATTACATCACCAGTCATATCGGCAGGCACATAAACCTCAAGGTCATAGATAGGCTCCAGAATCTTCGGATTAGCCTTCTTGAATGCCTCAGAGAATGCATTACGTGCTGCAAGCATGAATGACAATTCGTTAGAGTCAACCGGGTGCATCTTACCATCATAAACAATGACGCGCACATCGCGTGCATAAGAGCCTGTCAGAGGTCCACGCTCCATCTTCTCCATAACACCCTTCAGAATGGCGGGCATGAAACGCATATCGATGGCACCACCGACAACAGTATTTATGAATACGAGCTTACCGCCCCACTCCAAGTCAACCTCTTCGCGTGACTTGATGTTCATCTTCACATCTTGACCATTGAGCTTGTATGTTGTAGGATCTGGCATACCGTCAGCGTATGGCTCTACTATAAGGTGTACCTCACCGAACTGTCCGGCACCGCCTGACTGTTTCTTATGGCGATAGTCTGCCTGGGCACTCTTGGTGATTGTCTCACGGTAAGGAATGCGTGGTTCTGAGTATTCAACCTCAATCTTGTCGAGATTCTCCAACCGCCACTTGAGGGTACGCAGATGGAATTCACCTTGTCCGTGAACGATTGTCTGACGGAGTTCCTTTGACTGCTCCACAACCCATGTCGGATCTTCCTGACGCATACGGGTGAGGGCACTCATCATCTTCTCGGTATCGGCTTCCTTCTTTGCCTTGATAGCACGAGAATACTTTGAGTTAGGATATTTCACAAAGTCGAAGCGGTTCTCGCAATCCTTGCCATTCAGGGTGTTTCCTGTCTTTACATCCTTCAGCTTCACGGTACAGCCGATATCACCAGCCACCATCTCTTCAACAGGCACACGCTGTGCTCCTGCGCAAGTGAATATCTGTCCGATGCGTTCCTTTGTACCTCTGTCAGCATTTGTCAGGTCATCACCGGGCTTTACCTTTCCGCTCATAACCTTAAAGTACTGCACCTCTCCGATATGAGGCTCGACACCTGTCTTGAAGAAATAGAGAGATTCCGGTCCGTTAGCATCAACCTTCACTTCCTCACCACGGGTGTTGTGAACCTTTGGCATCTCGTCAACGAAAGGAACGACATTGCCAAGGAATTCCATAAGACGGCGAACGCCCATACACTTTCCTGCACAAACGCAGAAAACAGGGAAGATAGAACGTGTTACGAGGCCCTTACGGATACCCTCACGCAACTCGTCTTCTGACAATGCCTCTGTCTCAAAATATTTCTCCATCAGTCCCTCGTCATTCTCGGCAGCAGCCTCAACGAGAGCCTTGTGCATCTCAAGTGCCTTTTCCTTCTCCTCTGCCGGGATGTCCTCAATAGTAGGAGCACCGCCTTCAGGACCCCAAGAATATTTCTTCATCAACAGGACGTCGATAAGGGCATTGAAGTTAGGACCCTCATTGAGAGGATACTGAATGGGAACGACTTTTGGTCCATATATATCTTTAAGTTTTTCGAGAGTGCCATGATAGTCACACTTCTCGCTGTCAAGTTGGTTAACAAGGAAGATTACAGGTTTCTTCAGTTTCTCTGTATAGCGGAAGTGGTTCTGGGTACCAACCTCCGGTCCATACTGACCATTCAGCAACAGTACGCAGGTATCCGTCACCTCCAATGCCGTGAGGGCTGCACCAACAAAGTCGTCACTTCCCGGGCAGTCAATCATATTCAACTTCTTATTGTTCCACTCTACATTATATACAGTAGAGAAGACAGAGTAACCATACTCCTGTTCCACTGGGAAGTAGTCGGAAACAGTATTTTTCTGAGTGATGCGACCACGTCTGCTTATAACCCCTGCTTCATAGAGCAGACTTTCTGTCAGAGTGGTCTTACCTGAGCCGTCATTGCCAAGGAGGGCAATGTTCTTGATTTCGTTTGTTTGATAAACTCGCATAGATTTAATTATTTAGGTGTAAATAGTATATATTAAATGGTTATTAATCTTGTAAAAAGATAGCGTTTGCAAAGATACGTTTTTTTCCTGAAAGCACAAACATTTTCACATTTTTTTATAAAAAATCCTCTTTTTGGCTTCCTCTTACCTCTCACCTCTCACCACTATTCCCTTCACAGGGAACGTGAAATAAGTCTCAGGGAAAGGTTCGTCCTTCAACGTAAAGTGCCACCATTCTGTATCTATAGGTTTGAAGCCGTGAGCGAGCATTGCACGACGCAGAATCATGCGGTGCTCGAACTGCTCGGCAGTAATGCTGCGCTTCGGTTCGGCAGGACTCTTACTATTGTCGCCAGTGTATTTGCCAGTCTCTGGATTGCCGCAGAAGTCTGGATGGCTCTCAGGACCGAACCAGTCGAAGGTGCCGCCCATGTCGAGTTCCTTCTCCGTCGCCATATCGAAGAGGGTCAGGTCAACAGTAGAGCCGCGTGTATGGCCGCTGCGCTCGTAGATGTACTCCTGCTCAAAGAGCACGCTTTTGTCAAGGTCAGGGTAGAAATATTGCTTCATCTTCGTGTCGTTGAGGTTCTGTGCCCAGCGTACAAAGTGGTCAACAGCCTTCTGTGGGCGGTAGGCATCATATATCTTCAACCTATACCCCTGCTTACACAACTCATCACTGACAGCCTTCAGTGAGTCAGCAGCCTGGCGAGTCAGCAAAGCCGTCGGTTCCTCGTAGCCGTCAATACGATGCCCTACGAAGTTATAGGTACTAAAATAGCGAATTTCAAGGATAGCATCTGGCACTACATCCGTAATGGCAACAAACTGGCTGTTATCATCCGTCGGATTAACCGCCACTACATTTGAATCATCACCACTACAACCTGTCAACACCCCTGCGCCACAAAGAACAAGAAGCGTGGCTACAAGCAACCAAAGTTTTGTCTGTTTCATTTTTATAATATTTTTATGGATTCTGGGGACAAAAGTAGTATTTTTTTTCCAAATCATCCACTTTTTTTTGAACTTTTCGATTATTTGTGGAAGATTTGTTCGGTTGTTTGCGGTAATAACCGTTACCTATATATTTTAATCCTTTAATTACATGAAGCGAGTTTTTATGGCGTGATACAATAGGTAACACCCAAGCTACGCTGTGCTCTGGGCATGGAACTTGTCACAGACAAGATATTCCTGCGCCCCGAGAAGTCCGACCTGCCAAGGAAAATGGAAATCAGTGAACTCGCCGAGCGCTTTGGCATCTTTGCCGACCTGCAAGCCGCCAAGGACATATCGTTAAATTTCGGTCTTGGAGCCACAGTTCCCTTTTACAGCCGACTCCGAGAAAGCGGATACAACAAGACCTACATGCGCATGTATGACAATGTAAAGCCTTTCTTAAAGCTACAGTTGAAGTATAGCATACGTTAAAAGCCCCCCCCTCATCAGGAATCACATGTCTCATAAATCGAGACAAACAAATCGGAATTTACTGATATTTTAGATTCATAACGCCTCAGCAAAAGGAGTTATTATTTTTCATTCCATCCGAATATTTTTTAAACTTTTCAGTTGTTTGCAGAAGATTTGTTCTATTATTTATGGAAAACAAATCATTTTTTTAGAGTACACTCGAGAAATTCCTACTCTGCACTCCAGTAATTTTTCCAGTGTACTCAAAAAATATTTCCTCCGCACTCAAAAAACTTTCGTCCCAAACACCTGCGCTTATCTGAAACGTTAATGACACTTCTTGTTATTTTCCACAAAAGTCACTCTAAAAGCCAATTCTTCGATTTCGTTAACAAAAACGATCAAATACGTTAACGAAACAAATCGAACGACTCTTCTTGTATCTGCTATATTCATAGCAAAAAAAAATAGAAAGCAGGATAGGGAATATACTATAAAATTCCGTTAACAATTGCACAAACCTTCCTGTTGGGATACAATATGTTCCAGTTTCATAATTTTCTTTCAATTATACTAACAATTATAATACTTATTTCATATAGCATATAGAGAGGTATCGAAACTAATATCAAAGTCATCACATCTGGCGGTGTGATGATAGCAGCCACAAGCATTATTACTATAAAGGAGTGCTTGCGATAATTAGAAAGCATAGAAGATGTCACAATTCCCATCTTACCCAGGAAAAAAGCAATTACAGGTAATTGGAATACAATACCCATAACCAGTGTTAACGAGACGAAGGTGGAGATATACGAATCAAGCGTAATGTTGCTCACCACCTTTGCCGACACGCTGTAAGTGCCAAGGAATCGAAAAGAGATGGGGAACAGTACAAAGTATGACATAAGCACACCGAGAATAAACAGCACATAGATTACGCCAGCCACTTGTACCGAATATTTTCGCTCATTTTCATAAAGAGCAGGAGATACAAACCGAAATAACTCGTATAGAACATAAGGTGATGCTCCAAGCAAACCAAGATATACAGCAGTTGAGATATGAGTCATAAATTGGCTCGACAGATCTGTGGCTATCAAATCCACATGGAATTCCTCAAACCGAAAATCTATGCCCAAGAATTGCATTAAACGTTCCAACCAACGATAGGTACAGAAATTCCATTCACTTGGAGCCAACAAAATATCCCACGTTATTTCTTTAAAGAAAAATACAATTATTGCAATAGCTACAGCTACAACAATAATACGAAATAGCATTTGGCGGAACACCTCTAAGTGTCCGCCAAATGTTAACATCTCCTCATTTTCGTTTTTATTGCTTTGCAGCATCAGGTTCTGCTGATGATGTTCCTTCCGATGATATATCAGAAGCATCTTTGATGACATCTTTTACTTCATTGATAGGCTCCGTTATTTCGCGAGTGCCTTTCTTGAACTCACTAACGCCTTGCCCAAGCCCGCGCATCATTTCTGGTAGTTTCTTTCCACCGAAAAGCAATAGAGCGATACCAGCTATTAGCACCAACTCAGTTGTTCCAATAAATAATATTTGTGATGCCATAATCACTCATGAATTACCAAAAATATTTCACATGTGTCAAAGTTTATTTCCCAGTTTCCATTTTCCACGGACTCCCACTGGTACCTCTCTGCCATTCTGTCCCACCATTGTTGGAACTTTGTACCAGTTTCACCCATGTCTTTTACCAGTTTCTCGTACAATTCAACATTGTCCGCAGTTAAAATCTTTGCCAACTCATTTAATCCATTGCGACGTTCGAAGAGAGCCAGAATCTCACTACGCTCATCAGGTGTCACTTGACCTATTAGTTTTTTTTTCATTACCATTCTTCTCTTTTATCAAAAGGGTCTAAATAATCTATTTCACTAATATCTTCTTGTTCTGGAAGGAAAGTACCATGCTTGCGTATATTCTTCAATAATAAACGGCTTGCATTGCGTTCCAAATGTGCCAAAACACATTGCTCATGAGAAGGAGTATTGACTTCAAGCGTAGTTTTCTTATTCAACCAAACGCAACGCTTACACTGCCATGCATCGCAATGACGACATATGGGAGCGTAATCCAACTTATAAAGCTGTTTATTCTTGATATCAAGTCCATGCTCTAAATCTCCAACACAGTCTGCTTCATCCTCATAATAAAAAGCTGGACATACGTAGAACTTACCATTTGGAGCCAATGTAATATTTGTATCTGCGGCACCACAATTATTCATATCTTTCAGCATTAAACGATCTGTCAAGAGATTTATTTGAGGAGTTCTACCCGACACATATAATTGTTCTACCTTCACAGAAAGTTTTTCAAGTAATTCCTTATATTGTTCAAAGTTATTGTCAGTAAACGACTCAATATCTTTCAACACGATATTAAGCCGAGGAACATTCTCTAATACCTCAATAATAGCCGCAGCACTGCCGAAAAGAGTCTGTTTGTCTGTTCTCCATACAACAGGAACATCACTCTCTATGTCTTTTATACTATTGGTCACCCATATATCTGCATCGTTATCTGATGGTTTTATCTTAGAATGGTCTATACTCTCTATTATATCTGCATATTCATTGGGCAATTCATAGTCAGGATATACAAATTGAATCATGAGGTTTTCCATCATGCCAAATCGTATTCCAGCTTTTAATGTTTCAATTGGAACAAGTCTCAGTTCCTTCTTAACATTCTCATAGTGACAAAATGAGGTGCTGGTGTCATCTAATAAAATAATAAGGTATTGCAACATAGTGATTAGCAGATTTCTGATTTAACATCTCGTTTGTTCTTTTCAAATTCCTCGCGTTGTCCCTCTAACTCCAATTTGCGATAAAGCTTATTCCAATAGTAGTTGTTGGCACGCACGCGAGCCTTGTGCATTTTGCAGATGGCAGTCGAGCGTTGATAGATGGTATTCGTCTCAGCAGCGTCGTAGTTTTCACCTTGACACCAAGCACATCCACTAGCAACCTCACAATCTATACATTCCAGAGGTGATTGTGTCAACCTGTCAAGAGTTAAGAAAGGTCGTAGTTTATTCTTATCAATACCGTCATGTACATTTCCTATTTTGATAGGTTTCTTACTGCGTAGAGAATATCCTGCAAAACGAGTGCAAGGGTAAAAATTACCTGCTGCGTCAACTGCAAGCATTCTACCTGCTCCGCACCAGTTTTGATTATCCAGCACCTTATCCATAGGTTTACCAATATGCTCACTGAAGAAAGAGCATGCAAAGTCTTTATAATATCCTTCGTCTATAATATCATCAGCCAATTGCATCAATTGGTCTTCAAACAATGCATCATCCCCGTCATTCCATACCTTTTCAAAAACGCAATTTATATCAACTTCATGAATACCTAACGAAAAAAGATGTAGCACGCTTTCTTTTATGTATATAATATCAGGACTACTAATGGTAACCTTGGTAGCAGGCTCATCATTAAATTGTTTTAGCCATAAAGGAATATTTTTCACAACATCATCATAAGAACCTTTACCTGAAAACTTATATATTCTATTCATATCATGTTTCAACCGTGTACCATCAATTGTAATACCGATACTAAGGTGCGATTTATTTTTCTTTATGAAATTTTGGACGTTTTCATGATTGTAAGTTATACCATTTGTTGAGAAACTAAACCTATATGAGTCAAACCAATGATGATTACGTTTATAAAGTTCCGATTTAATATAGTCGCATATTTTATCAACTAATTCTATTTCTAAAAAAGGTTCACCACCAATAAAATCCCAAACAACAGATTTTTGTGGAAATTCATTTTCAAGACCTAATATATAATCTATAGCATTTTTTGCAGTGTTAAACGTCATTCGCTCATTTGGATTCTTGCCAACCAAATAACAATATTTACATGCAAGTTGACAATCTTTAGTCACTATAAATGTTATAGTTTGAGCTATGCCATCTTCCCATGGCTTGTCCAACTTTCTAATCATATTCTAATGATTATAAGAAACCTTGGAACATTTTATACTACAAGAAGTACTACACGTACGGCTACAACCCCCTTTACATGTAGAAGAACAACTGCTTCCACCACAAGTCCCAGTACAAGAACCCGTACATGACGTACAACCATTATAACAATGAGCGGTACAATTAGAGCAGCCATTAGAAGTCCCAGAAGCAGTACTACTAGAAGCACATGATGTTTCACATCCGCTAAAACATGCGCCAGTACAAGAAGCACCACTGCAAGACGCTGGCTGCCAAGCAGCATTTACTTTACAAGAATTACGGCAATTTGCAGTACACCCACCAGAACATGAACCACCTGTATTTTTAGAAGAATCCTCCTCATCATCGAAATCATATTGATCGCCATCACCTCCTCCACAACTACCTAAAAGAGTAGAACCAAAAGCCAGCATTCCAACTATAGGCAATGTCCTTTTTGCCGCATTCTTGAAAAACTCTCTTCGCGATTGGAGTTCTTCATTCTTCTCGTTTTTCTTCATAACGTTATAAATCAAAGATGCCTATGAACTCCCAAATTCAGCGTGAATATTCAGTTTAGGTTTGGAAATAAAAAAGACGTGGGAGTTATTTCCTCCGTGCTTATTCCTAAGTTCAGGCCTTCGCATTGCCCCCAAGTAAGAATAAGCAACGCAAGCCAGCCCACGCCAAGCGATTATATTAACCAATAATACCATTGCTCACATTAAAACATGGTAAATGGATATTATTAGGATATAATCTACCCACGCGAACGCTCCAGTTGCATTACGTCTGTACTTGGTTTCAAAGTTGCGAAGTTTGAACTTACAGAACAGTAACGTTTAGAAAACGTCCTTTCCGAGCCTCGCCCTATATGCAGTTAAAGGCTCATTCCAATATGTCAAAGACCTTGCCCATTCCCTTTGTGCTCTACATCTCATATGAGATTAAACACACGAACTGGCTTGATCTGGCTGCAAAGATAAGGATTATTTTTTTATCGTGCAAGAAAAACCATAAAAAAGTTCAGTTTTTCCTTCTGTGTACGCACCCGAGGAGATAATAGTTAAAGATTAACGCCAGTTATTGAGTGGAAAGTTCAAGAGTTTTGGTATTCTGAAAAAATTTTCTGCGTTTTATCCTGCCTCTCTCCTAATCTCTCCTAATTGTGTAACGGAATAGCAATCATTTTAAGTTTACAATATTTCTCTTGCTATCCATGCACATGCTTCTGCATCGGCAAGTGCATGGTGATGGTTCTCTAAGCAATAGCCACAGGCAGCAGCGACTGTCTGGAGTTGGTGGTTTTCCAAATCGGGGAGCACTCGACGCGAAACACAGAGTGTGTCGTAAAACTCATAATCAGGGTAGTCCATCTGATACACACGGAAAACAGCCTTCAGACAACTTTCGTCAAAAGGTTTGTTATGGGCCACAAGAGGCAAGCCTTCAATGAGAGGTTCTATCTGCGCCCACACCTTTGGAAATACAGGAGCATCATCGGTATCTTCGTGACACAGCCCATGCACCTGTGAACACCAGTAGTTATAGTAGTTAGGTTCTGGCTGGATGAGTGAATAAAAAGAATCCACTATCTCACCATTACGTACAATGACAACTCCTACTGAGCATACACTGCTGCGCTCATTGTTTGCTGTTTCAAAATCTATTGCTGCAAAGTCTTGCATTTTATAATTCTTTAATGTGTCGATGATTACCACATGGTGGCAGAGGTTAGTATATTTTTTACAAAAGTACAAAAAACTTCCAATATCAACAAAATTCAAGCAAAAATAAAAAAAATCTTATTTTTGTTTGGTTTTTTGCTCACTTTTTCGTACCTTTGCCGCCTGAATGTCCAGTTTTGAGATGCTTGATATTGACCTGAAGGCTATGACAGAGGACTCGAAAGAGTTCACTTTAGTGCTTGATGACAAATATTTCAATGCTCTTGACGATGCTGAAATACAGCATGGAACGGTAACGACGACAGTGCTTCTTAGCAAGATGCCATCCGAACAGTTTGCCCTATCATTCACTATTGAGGGCAACGTCACTATTCCGTGTGACCTTTGTTTAGACGACATGGAGCAACCTATAAAGGGGCAATGCAGTTACATAGTAAAGCTGGGCACTGAGTCTGGCGTTGATGACGAGGTAATAGTGGTGGATGAGAATCAAGGCATCCTCTCACTCCCTTGGATAATCTACGAGACAATAGTATTGGCAATACCCATTAAGCACGTTCATGCACCTGGAAAATGCAATGCTGCGATGACACAGAAGCTCGAAGAGCTGTCAGCCACCCGAAGTGGTGATGAGATTACCGATATCGATGACGATGATACTATTGACCCACGCTGGGCAGCATTAAGTAAACTAAAAAAGTAAAATTGTCTAAAATTAGTAAAGAAAAATGGCACATCCTAAAAGAAGACAGTCAAAGACTCGCACTCTCAAGCGTCGTACTCATGACAAGGCTGTAGCTCCTACACTGGCTATCTGCCCTAACTGTGGCGCTTACTACGTTTACCACACAGTATGTCCTACTTGTGGCCAGTATCGCGGAAAGCAGGCTATTGAACAAGTAGAGGAAGCATGAGCAAAGTGAATGCTGTTATAACAGGCATTGGCGGTTACGTTCCTGAATATATCCTTACCAACGAGGAATTGTCTCGTATGGTAGATACCAATGACGAGTGGATATACACTCGCGTAGGTATCAAGGAACGCCGCATCCTGAACGAAGAAGGTTTGGGATCGGCTTATATGGCACGTAAGGCTTGTCGCCAGTTGTTGGCAAAGACACAGGTAGATCCACAGACGATTGACTGTGTAATCTGCGCTACAACAACAGGAGACTACCACTTCCCTTCTAATGCCTCTATCGTAATAGGAAAACTTGGACTGAAGAATGCTCATGGATTTGATGTTTCATGCGCATGCTGCGGATTCCTTTATATTCTTGATATGGCATCTGCCATGATACAATCTGGTCGCTACAAGAGAATTATCTGTGTGGCAGCCGAGAAGATGTCATCAATGGTTGACTATCAGGACCGTCAGACATGTGTTCTGTTCGGCGACGGAGCAGCAGCAGCAATGCTTGAAGCAACAGAAGAAGAGGGCATCGGGTTTCAGGACTCTTTCCTCAGAACTGACGGCTTAGGGCTCCCATTCCTCCACATGAAGGCTGGCGGCTCTGTTTGTCCGGCTTCCCACTATACCGTAGATCATAGAATGCACTACGTCTATCAGGAAGGTCGCACAGTATTCCGCTATGCCGTCACCTCTATGGCTGACGACCTGACGGAGATAATGAAGCGTAACAACCTCACTATGGATGACGTCAACTGGCTCATACCACATGAGGCAAATATGCGCATCATCGAGGCTGTTGCAAAGCGTCTTGAAACATCGATGGACAAAGTTCTCGTAAACATAGAACATTATGGCAATACCAGCGCCGCTTCTATTGCGCTTGCTCTGTGGGACTTCGAGAAACGACTCAAGAAGGGTGACAACATCCTCTTGACAGCATTCGGTGCAGGCTTCGTACATGGCGCCAGCTTCTATAAGTGGGGCTATGATGGTGACAAGGTCGGAAAATAATGCATAAAGCAGGATTTGTAAATATCGTTGGCAACCCCAACGTCGGTAAGAGTACGCTCATGAACCAATTGGTTGGTGAGCGTATTTCTATTGCCACTTTCAAGGCACAGACGACACGCCATCGCATCATGGGAATAGTAAACACTCCAGAGATGCAGATAGTGTTCTCGGACACTCCTGGCGTGATAAAGCCAAACTATAAACTGCAGGAGTCGATGCTTGCATTCTCGGAGTCAGCCCTGACGGATGCTGATGTCTTGCTATATGTAACAGACGTAGTAGAAGACCCAGAGAAGAACAAGGACTTCCTTGACAAGGTGGCAAAGATAAGTCAACCGGTAATACTGCTTATCAACAAGATAGACCTGTCAAACAACAACGACTTGGGAGCCATCGTTGACAAATGGCACAAACTGCTGCCAAACGCAGAAATACTGCCTCTCTCGGCAAAGAACAAATTCGGTACAGACATTCTGCTGAACCGCATAAAGGAACTGCTCCCCGACTCTCCCCCATTCTTCGACAAAGACCAGCTGACAGACAAGCCAGCACGATTCTTTGTGACAGAGATTGTAAGAGAGAAGATATTACTTTATTATGACAAGGAGATACCTTACTCTGTAGAGGTAAGATGCGACTCATTCAAGGAGGATGACAAGCGCATCCACATCATGGTGACCATCTTCGTCGAGCGTGACTCACAAAAGGGTATCATAATCGGTCATCAGGGAATTGCCATAAAAAAGGTAAGTACGGAAGCTCGCAAAGCCCTGGAGAAATTCTTTGATAAAAAAATCTACCTTGAGACATTCGTCAAAGTAGATAAGGACTGGCGTTCCAACGAAAAGGAGCTCAACGCTTTCGGATATAATCCGTCGTAAAGAACCCCACCCCAACCCTCCCAAGGGGAGGGAGTCCTATTACACTATTACACCATCTCCTCCCCCTTGGGGAGGCAGGGAGGGGGTTATCTTAGGTACCAAACATCATTCTTCAGCACCATAGGGACGAGTATCTCTTCCTTGGTACTGTCAACAAACCCCAATGATAAAAAAGCACGAGCCGTTATAGACTCTATCTCGTCGCTGTTGTGTGCCTTAATGGTATCTACCTGTGCACGGATAGCCTTTACGCTTTTAATACCCTGATGTTCATTCTGCATCCGCTCCATATACATCTTTGCATTGAGAACCAACTGTTCCCTATAGTTTGCGGGAAGGGTATCCTGGCTGTTTACAGTACCATCGACAAAGCTATTGTAATCACCATTGACTAAATGCTCATAATACTTCTGGGCAGTTGCCATAACACGCTCTTCCTGCTTAATTTCAGGAGAGCATGCTGACATTCCTATTAAGGAGAGGAATGAAACCGCAAGAACAGAACATTTACTCATATTACTTCTGACGTATAAATACATTAATAGGTGTACCTGTCAACGTCCAGTGATCTCTTATCTGATTCTCAAGGAAACGCTTATACTGCTCCTTAACATACTGAGGCAGGTTGGCATAGAAGACGAAAGTAGGTATCTGGGTATCAGGCACCTGTGTGCAGTATTTTATCTTGATATACTTGCCCTTGATACTCTGCGGAGGAGTTGCCTCGATAATAGGCAGCATCACCTCATTCAACTTACTGGTACCAATACGCATCTTGCGATTCAGATAAACCTCCTTGGCTGTCTCGAGCACCTTGAAAATGCGCTGTTTTGTGAGTGCTGAAGCAAATATGATAGGGAAATCCACAAATGGAGCCATCCTATCCCTGATAGCAGACGTGAAGGTATCTATTACTTTCTGGTCTTTGTTCTCTACAAGGTCCCACTTGTTGACAACAACGACGAGCGACTTCTTGTTCTTCTGAATCAGCTGGAAGATATTCATATCCTGTGCCTCGATACCACGTGTAGCATCAATCATAAGGATGCAGACATCACTGTTCTCTATGGCACGGATGCTTCGCATGACGCTGTAGAACTCAAGGTTCTCGCTGACTTTGTTCTTCCTACGGATACCTGCAGTATCTACAAGGTAGAAGTCAAAGCCGAACTTGTCATACCTTGTATATATAGAATCGCGCGTAGTGCCTGCGATATCCGTAACGATATTCCTATCCTCCCCTACGAAGGCATTAATGATACTCGACTTTCCGACATTAGGCCTTCCGACAACAGCGAAACGTGGGATATTCTCCTCCACATTGTCCTTCTTATCGAAAGACAGTTTCTCGATAACCATATCCAGCAAATCACCTGTACCAAATCCTGATACGGCAGAGACGCATACGGGCTCTCCTAAGCCGAGTCTGTAGAAATCAGCAGCATAGTATTGTTGTTCGTTATTATCCGTCTTGTTGGAGACAAGGATTACTGGCAACTTTGTCTTGCGCAGTATCTGTGCCACATCGCTGTCAAGGTCTGTAACACCTGTCTGCACATCGACAAGAAAAAGCACAAGGTCGGCTTCTTCTGTTGCTATCCTCACCTGGTCACGTATGGCACCCTCGAAGATATCATCGGAGTTAACAACCCATCCACCGGTATCTACGACGGAAAATTCCTTACCTGCCCACTCGCACTTACCATATTGCCTGTCACGAGTAGTGCCGGCAACCTCACTGACGATGGCATGACGAGTCTTTGTCAACCTGTTAAACAACGTTGACTTACCAACATTTGGTCTTCCTACTATTGCTACGAGATTTCCCATAACTATTTTTTGAAAAAAGGGAGGTACCTAAAGAAGATACCTCTCTTTTCTATAATAAGCTAATATCTTTTTTGAATTAAAGATTTGGATTCAGCTCGTTCCACTTGCTGATTTCAGGTATGATACCAAGTGTTACCAGCTCATCACGCATCTTCTGCAGGTGCTCATATGATGATGTCAGAGCAGCCATCTCTTCTGCTGTTCCTTCAGGAGCTGTGTAGTGCACACCTGTAGCATCGATTGTTGTAGGCATAGCCATCATAACATTCTTATAGCCACACTTGTCACAATTTACATAGCATCCGGCAGGCAGAGTGAATGGCTCACCACCCATTGCGCCCTCAATCATCTTTACAGCCTGATATGCAGGGCTCTGGAAAGAAGAGCGACCACGAAGTTTGATGATGTTAGAACCACCCTGGATAGTGTTGTGCTTAATCTCTTCCCAACGCTCTGGAGAAATTGTGAACTCAGAGAGAGGCTTGCCGTCAATCTTCACTTGAGAAGCGAATACAGCCATCTGCTCACCATGTCCACCATAAGTGTGAGCACCTGTAACCTTATCCTGCTGAACACCGAACTCCATAGCGAGTTGCTGCTGCAGACGTGTAGAGTCCAATGCAGCGAGAGAGGTCATCTGGTTTGGCTTCAAGCCAGAGTGAATCAATGCCGTCAAAGCTGTTACATCAGCTGGGTTGAAGATAACCACAACATGCTTTACGTCCGGGCAATATTCCTTGATGAAATCACCAAACTGTGCTGCTATCTGGCAGTTTCCCTTCAACAGGTCTTCACGGGTCATACCCTCCTTACGAGGAGCGCCACCAGAAGAGATAATATACTTAGCGCCCGTGAATGCTTCTTTTGGATCTACTGTCCAAGAGATATTAGCACCAGGGAAAGCACAATGTGCCATCTCGTCTGCTACACCATGAACACCTGGCTCATAGATATCATACAAACAAATGTTTGGAGTTAAACCGAGCATTAAGGCTGACTGAACCATGTTAGAACCGATCATTCCGCCAGCACCTACAATCAAAAGTTTTTCGTTGGTTACAAATTGCATAATTACAGTATATATTTTTATAAGTTCTTTATCCCCATCCTGGGGAAGATATTACTTCAGCATTTCGCTACGAGCCTTCTCAATCTGAGGTTTCATCTTCTGAACCTGCTCCTTGAGCTGATCTACGCTGATGGCATTGAGCTCATTCAATGGAGCCAGGATGTCAACCAAGCCCTTGATGTTTGGGTCATAGGTAGCAAGGTCGTCAAGAGCCAGTTTCAAGACTGCAATGTGATAAGTCATATCAGATGCTGTCTGGTCGTCGAAAGCCTGCAGGAACTTCTCCTGATTCTGAGCCAGGATATAGAATGTCTCAACAAGACCTGCTGCACTTGTCTCCCAGAAGAAGTTGATGCGTCCAGCCTCTTTCTCAGCGAGGTAGAAAGCCTTTGCGTCAGACATATCGCCGTTAGCAGCCTCCTGAAGAGCGTTATCATTAACGTCTGTTGCTATCTTTGTAATTGCTGCTGTGTAAGCGTCGGTATCCATCTTATAGAGAGAAGCAACCTTCTTGTCAACTACCAGCATGCCCATGGCGCGGTACTTCTGTGAAAGCAGAGACATATCGTCAGAGATTGAAGCAGGAAGCAGATAGTTAGGCTTTACCTTCATTTCTTCTTCAGAAAGCTCTATCTTACCATTGGCAAAGATGCCATCAACAGGACCGAGCTTGTGCCACTGGTCGATAATAGAATCGAGCTCAACCATAATTTTCTCTTCAATCTGTGACTGCTCGAAAGATATAGAGTCACCTTCTCCCTGATTGCCTGCTGTCTTATTTCCACAAGAAGCAAAAGCCATAGCTGCTACAGCAGCAACTAATAAAGAAAACTTTTTCATAATTCTTAATTTGTTAAGTTAATATTGTTGTAATCTTTCTATTCTTTCCTCATCCATTGTCCAGGAACATCAAGCAACAGACATGCTATGACGATGCAGCACATCAGGAACAGCACCTCCATATTGAATGTCAAGGTGGTAAATTCCACATCTCCAAGCCGCTTCTTGCTTGAATAGAATGGTGCATTGCCATTGATGCTGCGAGGTGTCAGAAACACGAATCCTGCACGGGGAACGATATGTCCGTCAACCACTTCGCACAATTCCTTTGCCCCATATCCTGCCAATTGTTTCTCAAGTTGGATGTTTACATTATCTCTCTTCAACTGTTGCAGTTTCTCTCTGCCATATCTGTTCACCCTCTCCTGAAGCACGCGGTCTGCAGCCAACGTAGCTTTGTTGCCACGCTCCTGCAGCACCTTCTCTGCCCTATCGAGATATTCCCTGACTGAGATATAGTCATAATCACCCTTGTAACGTCCCAGATTGCACAACTGTCCGATAAACGGCATCTCGTTCTTTAACAGTTTCAGGGCTTTGTCTTTTTCTTCCTTAGTAGAATATTTAGCATTTCTGCGTTCTACGGCACTCTGCAACTGATAGAGGAAGCCAAGCCTGTAATACTGCTCTTCATATTTCTCCTTGTCGTAAGGGAATATATCCTCTTCGTAGTCATTATCTACATAGCTGGTAACAGCCAATGCCTCATACGACCATCTCGATGGTATTATATTACCTATAAGAGGTACATTGCCTGTTGTACTGTTAGGGGTCAAATCCGTAAAGCTTACCACCAATCCGCAGAGCAATATCTGTGGTATCAGGAGTACAGGAATACTTATGTATATAGATACTACCGACGACAGACTCTGCGACAGCACCAATCCCGTCAGGTTCGCCAGTATCGCCGTGACGGCAAGCACGAACCACCATAAGAAGAACTGGCCGCTGATGCCCATTATGAAGTTGCCAACTGCCACGAACAGGAATGTCTGCAGTATCGAGACAAACGCCATCAGCACTATCTTTGACCATATATAGCTACCATACGACAACTGCAGGAACTTCTCTCTCTTCAGCAATGCCCTATCCTTGATAATCTCTTCAGCGGATGCAGACATGCCGACGAAAGTTGCCACAATCACCGACATAAAGATAAATGACACAAGGTTCTTGTTCTGCATTATGGTATATTCTTCACCAGCAGGAGAATAGTGTGTCAGCAAGGCACAAACGCCAGCCAGCAGCGGAGCCTCAAGCAATGCGATAGCAAGGAACTGCTTATTGCTCAATTTTGTCTGCGCATTACGTTTCATGAACAGCAAGAACTGCGTAATGGCATTAGGTTTCTTCTGTTCTGTTACAGGCAATGCTTTCTCTTTCAGCTCTTTAAACTCCTTACGCTTCTCGAGATACATATTATGCCACGTCTCAGGACTCACCTTGCGCTCATCAGAAAGCTGTCCCTTGCTGTTCATGGCACGCTCCTCGATAATGTTCAGCATTATCTCCGGATTCACATTGCCGCATGTCGGACAAGCACTTGTGTCGGCATCGGCATAGTTGGCTGCCGTCTTGAAGTAGGTGATTGCCTCGATAGGATTTCCGTCAAAGATAGGATATCCGCCTCTGTCGAGCATCCACAACCTGTCGAAGAGTTTATACACATCGCTTGACGGCTGGTGTATATTTGTTATCACAAGACGACCGTGATAGGTCTGTTCCTTCAGCAGCAATATCACCATTTCCGTATCGGCAGATGACAGGCCTGATGTCGGTTCGTCAAGGAAAAGGACTTCCGGCTCCCTTATCAACTCCAGGGCGATATTCAGACGCTTTCTCTGTCCTCCTGAGATAAACTTATTTATAGGGGAACCGACCTTGAGGTCTTTTGCCTGCTCCAGTCCCAAGTCGCGAAGCATCTTCATCACCTTCGTGTGTATATCCTCTTCCGTCATACCTTCGAAACATAGTTTCGCAGTATAGTAAAGATTCTGATATACAGTCAGTTCCTCAATCAGCAGGTCATCCTGTGGCACGAAGCCTATCAGTGCCTTCGTCTCCGGCTCGTCAATGCTGTGGCCGTTGATTGTTATCTGTCCTGATGTAGGCTTGATGTTGCCGTTAAGGATAGACACCAAAGTCGTCTTTCCCGAACCAGAGCCACCCATAATGGCTATCAGTTCCCCATTATGCAGGTCAAACGAGAAGTTATGGATACCATTGTTGCTGTTTGGATAGGTGAAATTGATATTTCTACCCGAGAACTCTATTTCGTTCTTCTTCTTGCGAGTGCGATATTGCTCCATAATAGTGGAGTAATACAACGGCTTCCCCTTGTGGTTACGCAGTATTCCGGAGCTGTCCCACACCTGGAACATTCCTTTTACTATTGGCACACCATTATACTCTGCCGCATCCTCACCATCATAGGTGAAGACAACAATGTTCATCTTCTCAAGCCACATTGTTTTGACAGGAGCACTGAATCCGTCAAACTTTGTCAGTTTGACATGCCTTGACTCCTGCCCCAGCACGAAGTGGGCAAACAATTTGCACAGACTATCCGGCACCCCCATGCCCTTTGCTGCAGCAACAAACAAAGGATTATCGGGTTTAAAATCCTCCGGAGTCTTGACGCAGCAGAATTCCATCAAGCGCAACAAGCCCAAGGCACGCTCCTCAAGGGTTATCTCACCTTTCAGACTTTTGCAGATGTTATCCACCACATCCTGAGTGTCCATATCCGGCATCTCCGCATAGAGCTGGCGCAATTCCAGATACAGATTTATGTATTCCTCATGGTTACGGATACCGAAATGCCTGCTGAGATAAGCTCTCAGCATATCCGACGACAAATTCTCATCTACATCCGTCTTGGAGCAGAACAATGCAAAAAGATTCGTCAAAGCCGATATGATAGTATCTGTAACCACGCGAGCACAAAGGTACTAAAAAAAGTGGAGAGTAGGCGTCAGAGATAAAGCAGAATATCTATTTTTAATATTTTTTAACCAATCCAAGGTAAGAGGTGAGAGGTGAGAAGTATGATTAATTTCGGAGCTGTAAGATTAGGGCTGTAATATTTTCCGTGCTGTTTCTATGATAGTGTCTTTTCCCCTTTGGAAGTCTTCATCTGTTATACCGACCGCTACATCGGGGGCAATGCCGTTTTCGGTACACACACCATTAACATCATACATCGGACATGCCGAGAACCGCACACTCCATCCGTTAGGCAGTTCCGCAGAAAAAGGCATACCAGAGCCGCCCCCTGTTACATCTCCCACTATGGTGTGCCCCATAGCCTTCATGTACTTCACAAATTCGTTGGCTGCACTATAGACACTACGGTTTGACAATACGCAAACTTTTTTCTGCCATCTTACATAGGCTGCCGGTTCTATCCATTGTTCCTCCTTTGCAGAGAAATCCGAACGACCTGTTCCCGTCTTGTGAGCCATATACCCCACAAGTGTCCGCTGGTTACAAAAACGCGATGCAAGACGCTGTGCCTCAACAAGTTGCCCGCCTCCGTTATTGCGAACATCTATGATTATGCCATTGCATGAGGCAAGAGCATATAGCACCTCGTCAAGGTTTCCATCGCCAAAGGAGTCATTAAAACTTCCTACATAGACATATCCTATGTTGTCATCGAGAATATGGTAGTACATTCCTGCTGCAATGCCGTATTTCGTACCCAGATATTTGCGTTGCAGGGAGTCAGAAAAATTTTGCGGGTAATTCTCTTTCCAAGACCAGTTGCGGGCATAGTCAAAAGCGGTAGAGATATTGACGTGACCGTCTCGCAGTTCTCCAACCATATTTCCCAGAAATTCAAACAGTTGATAGCGCGTCATATTATTGTTCACATTGCGTCGGTAACGCTCATGAACCTCGTCCCAGTTTACACCTAACTGCGCCTCTTTTTCTGCAAAGAAGCAATAGTGTTCATCCATGATAGTCCACAATGCCTCCATGTTGTTCTCTACATCCGACTGATATTCATCAACATCGACGCAGCCGGTCAATAACGTTAACGTCAACGTTATTGATAACGATAACGAAAACGAAAACTTTTTTATTAATTCATAATTCATAATGAATAATGCATATTTAACCTCTAACCGCTAACCTCTACCCCCCATCTCTCCCCCTCCTTTTGGGAGGGCCGGGGTGGGGTTATTTCCTTATCACCACACCTATTGTTGCAGCATTATAGTACTGATGCTGCTTCAGGTTATTCGGCTTTGCCTGTCGGATATCCGAGATATATCCCAAGCGTAAAGACGTGCGGTTTTTCAACGGGATATCAATGCTCACCTGCTGGCGCATCTGGAATGTGGCGAGTGAGGTGAACACTATGTTGTGGTCATAGTTGCCACGAGAGAATATCTCATAGTACGACTGCCCGTAATTAGGGGAGAGCATCATCCCCAACCAAGGCATCCTCATCTGATAGTTCACCGTTATTGTAGAGAGGAACTTCAGGAAGCCTCTTTCCGGCAGCCTTATAATGTCCGACAATTTGTAAGAAGCCATTATCTGCGGTCCAATAGCGAGGGATACATACCCTTGTGCCGGATTATTTGCAGAGTTGCGGGTATTGTAAGCAAATCCAAGCCAAAAATCAGCCATTCCACCGACTCTCAGTGTCAATTTTTCGTCACGCCACGACCACTTATGCATCATGGCAAAGGCAAAGTCATAATGTCCGGAAATCTCGTCAGCGTTTTTAGCGCGATTATGGGTAAAAGACATATCGCCTTCGTGCTGAAACATTATCTTCTCCTTCAGCACCTCAGAAATGAAGCGAATTCCAACCCCTCTGTATTTTTCTGGAGACAAGTAGGTATCAAGATGGTTAGCATGTCCTACGGCTATCTGCGTCGCGACCTCCTGGGCAAAGGAATATTGCCAGAATGCCAAGAAGAACAATAGCAAGTATAGAAACCTACGGCTACTCATCATCAAAAATTCTCAGTTGCCCGTTCAATTCGTCAAGCACCTGTTGTTGTGACTTCCCTGCATCAGGGTCAAGATTTTCCTCTTCCTGCTGCTCGTCCTCTGCATCTTCAGATTCTTCTTTCACTTCTGGGAAGCGTGTCGGTTCCAACTCCTCTACCCCACTAATATCGAAGGTAGAGATACGTTTTCCCTTTGCCTTAAAGCCCTTTACGCCGATAAACTGTTCGCAATCAATCTCCTGCGCCTCGCGGAAACTGTCATTTCCGCCAAACGAAACCTTTATTCGCGGATAAACGGTATCTGTCAGCAGCAGCAGTTCCGTGCCATCATCTACACCATTGTCTCCCAAGAAGTTACGATGGTTTTTTACCGCTTCCATCTCGAAGCGTTTGATATATCCGAACATATTGTTTCCGGCATCCTTGAGAACTGCCGTCCACACCTTGTGAGGGTCCCATTTCTCTATGCGCAGGATGTTCTGCTCGAAATGGTTGTTTGGGTCTGCGGTAGTAATATAGAAATCGCCATTCGTCAATACGACGAGGATATAGTCATCATCGTGGAACTTACCTAACAGTTCGCCATGTCCGTCGGTATTCAGACGGTTCACATCGCCATCCCACCATATCTCGCGACCACCCAATGTAGAATGTCCGTGCGACTTGAGGCTTATTCTGTGTATAGGATTCTTTGAGAGTTGGTTTCCGCGTGCAGACTTTCCCTTTACCTCAAGATTTGAGAAGTCATAGTCATAGAATACCTTTTTTATCTTTGGTCCCGGCTCAAGGGTTACCTTTATCACCTCTGCCTCGCCATTGGCATTTGCCGTGAAGTATATCACGCGGCTGCCAGGTGTTCCCATGGTGATGTCATACTCTTTGTCTCGCGTGCTGGAATCGACGCAGAATCTCTTGACATAATATCTGCCGCCCTTTCCGTCACGATATACGCAGTTATAGATGGTGCGTTTGTCACCCTTCTTCCACACCTGCAGATGGAGCACATTCTTTCCGACATCCATCTTCTCAGACACCTTGGTAACCTTATACCTGCCATCTTTATAGAAGATGATGATATCGTCGATATCGGAACAGTTGCAGACATATTCTGCATTCTTAAGGTTTGTGCCGACAAAGCCTTCCTGACGGTCTATGTACAGTTTTTTGTTTGCCTCAACCACCTTTGTAGCCTCGATGGTGTCGAAGTTGCGTATCTCTGTCAGACGAGGATGGTCTGCGCCATACTTCTGTTTCAGGTGTTCAAACCATTCGCATGTTATGTCAACCATCCGTCCGAGGTCTTTCTCTATCTCTGCTATCTCTGCCTCTATCTTTGCTATCAGTTCGTCAGCCTGGTCCTTCGAGAATTTCAAGATGCGTTTCATCCTTATCTCCATAAGTCGCAGGATATCCTCCTTGCGTACTTCTCTTACCAGCTGCGGATAGTATGGTGTCAGCCTTTCGTCGATATGCTCACAGGCAGCATCCATATTGGGAGCATTCTCATACTTCTTGTCCTTATAGATGCGTTCCTCTATGAATATCTTTTCCAAAGAACAGTAGAAGAGTTGCTCCAGCAATTCGTCACGCCTAATCTCCAATTCCCTCTTCAGCAGTGCCATTGTCTGGTCGGCAGAGGCTGCCAGCACATCGCTGACGGTAAGGAACTGCGGCTTCTTGTCTTTTATGACACAGCAGTTTGGCGATATGCTTATCTCGCAATCGGTAAAGGCATATAGGGCATCCAGTGTCTTGTCTGATGATGCGCCAGGTGTCAGATGCACCAGTATCTCAACGTTTGCCGCTGTCAGGTCTTCCACCTTGCGTACCTTTATCTTTCCGAGATTTACCGCCTTTGTGATAGAATCGATAAGTGTTTCCGAAGTCTTAGAGAAAGGAATGTCCCTGATGACGAGAGTCTTCTGGTCCAGCTTCTCTATCTTCGCACGCACCTTTATGCTACCGCCTCTCTGTCCGTCATTATAACGTGACACATCCACGCTGCCTCCTGTTGGGAAGTCAGGATACAGATGGAACTCCTCCCCTCTCAGGTATGCTATTGCCGCATCGCATATCTCGTTGAAGTTATGCGGCATTATCTTTGAGTTCAAGCCTACGGCAATGCCTTCTACTCCTTGTGCTAAGAGCAGTGGGAATTTCACTGGCAGCGTAATAGGTTCCTTATTACGTCCGTCGTATGACATCTGCCATTCCGTTGTCTTGGGATTGAATACCGTCTCAAGGGCGAATTTACTCAGTCGTGCCTCGATATAACGCGGAGCAGCAGCACTTGAACCTGTCAGTATGTTTCCCCAGTTTCCCTGTGTGTCGATAAGCAGGTCTTTCTGCCCCATCTGCACCAGAGCATCGCCAATAGATGCATCACCATGCGGGTGGAACTGCATAGTGTGCCCGACGATGTTTGCCACCTTGTTATACCTTCCGTCATCCATGCGTTTCATGGAGTGCAGGATGCGGCGTTGAACAGGTTTCAAGCCATCCTCTATATGTGGCACGGCTCGTTCCAGGATTACGTATGAAGCATAATCCAAGAACCAGTTTTGGTACATCCCGCTGAGGTGGTGTACAGCAGAGGCATCAAAGCGGTTACTACTCATTGTACTTTCGGCATTTTTTTACCAGGAAGACCAATGTAGGTCAGCATAATATCAAAACGCAGGGTGCTGTAACTTGGTACAGAAGCATTGGCAGAAGATGAGCCATAGCCCAATGTATATGGCATTATCACCTCAAACCTGTCTCTCACATGCATATTTACCAAAGCCGTCTGGAAACCATCCACCAAGTCTTTTACGGCAAACTTTACGGGAACAGCTGTTGACAGGTTCAAATCTTCTCCATAATAAGACGTATCAAACTGCACACCATCCTTCGCATACGTTGTGGTGTCCTGAACTTGAGAATCGCGAGGTATCAGCTTTCCGCGATAATGCACATAGACAGAATCTGTCGTCAAAGGTTTTGGGAAATCCTCTGGCAATTCGGTAGATAATACGTGGACGATGATAAAGTCTGTCGGAGCCGTCGATTTAGCATCCTTATACACAGACCTTATCAGTTTCCAGTTTTTACTGCCGGCAGCGATTGAGTCCTGTGCCTGCTTATATTTCTGATTGAAATATTCCGTATTGCGGGCTTCCCAGTTATTGTAGTTTGTAATGGTGTCCTTCTCTTCCTTACACGATGTCATCATTGTGAGAAGAAGCATGCCACAGGCTGCCAGTATGATATGTACTTTATTATGCATTATTTCTTTTTACTGTAGTTTCTTGAGTAATGAGGTGATAGAAACCTTATCCTCGATTATACCCTGCAGGTCAGCAATATTCACACGCTCCTGCTCCATAGTATCGCGATAACGCAATGTTACGGTATTGTCTTCGAGGGTCTGATGATCTACTGTAACACAGAAAGGTGTACCGATAGCGTCCTGACGGCGATAACGCTTTCCTATCTGGTCTTTCTCCTCATATTTGCAGTTGAAGTGGAACTTCAAGTTGTCGATAATCTCACGTGCTTTCTCTGGCAGTCCGTCTTTCTTTGTCAGAGGGAATACTGCTAACTTCACAGGAGCCAGGGCAGCAGGCAGGTGGAGCACTGTACGTGTCTCGCCATTCTCCAGTTTCTCTTCCTCATAAGAGTGACACAGTACAGAGAGGAACATACGGTCAACACCTATTGATGTCTCAATGACATACGGAGTATATGACTCATTCATCTCAGGGTCGAAGTATTTTATCTGCTTGCCAGAGAATTTCTCATGCTGTGACAGGTCGAAGTTTGTACGTGAGTGAATACCCTCTACCTCCTTGAATCCGAATGGCATGCGGAACTCTATATCTGTTGCAGCATTAGCGTAGTGAGCCAGCTTGTCGTGGTCGTGGAAACGATAGTTCTCTGCACCCATGCCGAGGTTCTGGTGCCACTTCATACGTGTTTCCTTCCACTTTGCAAACCAGTCGAGTTCTGTTCCAGGCTTGATAAAGAACTGCATCTCCATCTGCTCGAACTCTCTCATTCTGAAAATGAACTGACGGGCTACTATCTCGTTACGGAATGCCTTACCTATCTGTGCTATTCCGAAAGGAATCTTCATGCGGCCAGTCTTCTGCACATTGAGGTAGTTTACAAAAATACCCTGTGCTGTCTCTGGGCGGAGATAAATCTTCATGCTGTTGTCAGCAGAAGCACCCATCTCTGTTGAGAACATCAGGTTAAACTGTCTTACGTCGGTCCAGTTGCGAGTACCGCTGATAGGACATACAATTTCCTCGTCAAGTATTATCTGCTTCAGCATGTCGAGGTCCATCTTGTTCATAGCCTCTGAATAGCGTGCATGAAGGTCGTCAAACTTTTTCTGGTTCTCCAGAACACGAGGATTTGTCTCGCGGAATTTTGCCTCGTCGAAAGCATCACCGAATTTCTTCTTTGCCTTCTCAACTTCTTTGGCAATCTTATCCTCATACTTTGCCATCTGCTCTTCTATGAGCACATCGGCACGATAACGCTTCTTTGAGTCGCGGTTATCAATAAGCGGGTCGTTGAAAGCATCCACATGTCCTGATGCTTTCCATATTGTTGGATGCATGAAGATACTTGAGTCGATACCCACGATATTCTCATGCAGCAATACCATTGACTGCCACCAATACTGCTTGATGTTATTCTTCATCTCGACACCGTTCTGACCATAGTCATAAACAGCGCCTAATCCGTCATAGATTTCACTTGATGGGAACACAAAGCCATATTCCTTACAATGACTTACAATCTTCTTAAAAACGTCTTCTTGTTGTGCCATTTTCTTTTATGTATTTTTGTTATTATATTCCTTATTTATATATATATTAGTTGGCATTCTCGCTGATATACATCAGTCTTATAAGCCTTACCTCTTCATCTGTATATGCTCCGCCAAATTCCTCATAAGCATCCTTCAGGCTGTCTGTTTCGGCTTCTGCGAAGTAACCATAGATGTCGTCTATCTGTTCATCGTCCATCACATCTTCTATGTAATAGTTCAGGTCCACCTTCGTACCGCTATATACTATCGCCTCCAACTCATCCAGCAATTCTGGCATCTTGAGGCTCATAGAGCGCGCGATATCGTCGAGAGGAATCTTTCTATCTATACATTGTACTATCTTCAACTTTCCCATAGAATTTTTCGCCACTGTCTTCACGCGAATATCCTCTGGGCGTACTATGTCGTTCTCTTCGCAATATTTTTTTATAACCTCAAGGAAAGGTTTGCCGAAGCGTTTTGCCTTTCCATGACCTACTCCTTGTATGGTCTGCAGTTCCTCGATAGTAGTAGGATACATCGTTGCCATCTGTTCCAGCGAGGATTCCATGAAGACGATATATGGCTGCACTCCTTTCTCCTTCGCTACATCACGACGCAGGTTTTTCAAAATATGGAACAGCTCTTCGTCAAGGGCTCCACCCGTTGCGCTGCCTTCTGTTTCTTCGTCTGAGAAGGTGTTGTCTTCCGTCACATAGAACTCTGTATCCTTTGTGTATTCTTTGAGCCATTTCTTGCCGGCAGAGGTGACTTTGAGGTTTCCGTAGCTCTCGACTTCCTTCTTGATATAGCCCTCCACCATCGCCTCGCGAATTATCGGATTCCAGAGTTTTTCGTTCATATCCTCTCCACAACCGAATTCCGGGTGTTCGTTGTGTTTATGGGAAACAATATCGTCTGTGGCGCGTCCTTTTATGAAGTCTATGACATATCCCATTTTGAAGTTTTGCTTCACTGCCAATATAGATGTCAGCACTGCCTTCAGTCCCTCGGCAGCCTCAACCTTCACCTTCGGATGTTTACAGTTGTCGCAGTTGCCGCAGTTATCCTTTGGATAATCCTCACCAAAGTATTTCAGCAACATCTTACGACGGCATATTGACGATTCGGCATATGCAGCAGTCTCCTGCAACAGGTGTTTGCCTATTTCCTGTTCTGCCACCGTCTTCGACTCCATAAACTTACCCAATTTCAGGAGGTCCTTGTGCGAATAGAATGCTATGCACAATCCTTCCCCGCCATCGCGTCCGGCACGACCTGTCTCTTGGTAATAGCCCTCTAACGACTTTGGTATGTCATAGTGTATCACAAAGCGTACATCGGGTTTGTCAATACCCATTCCGAAAGCTATCGTAGCACATATCACGTCGATGCGCTCCATGAGGAAGTCATCCTGTGTCTCGTTTCTTACTGCCGTATCAAGACCTGCATGGTATGCTGCCGCCTTTATATCGTTGGTCTTCAGCACCTCGGCAAGGTCTTCTGCCTTCTTTCGAGACAGACAATATACTATGCCGCTCTTTCCCGGATGTTGACGTATGAACTTTATTATCTGTTTGTCAATATCGGGAGTCTTCGCACGTACCTCATAATACAAGCTTGGTCTGTTGAAGGAACTCATGAAGTCCTTCGCCTTCGGTATGTCGAGGTTTTTCTTTATGTCTGCCCTAACCTTCTCTGTCGCCGTTGCTGTCAGAGCTATGATAGGTGCTCTGCCAATGGCATCCACAACAGGGCGGATGCGCCTGTACTCAGGTCTGAAATCATGTCCCCATTCTGAGATACAATGTGCCTCGTCAACAGCAAAGAACGACACCTTTACCTCTTTCAGGAACATTATATTCTCTTCCTTCTGCAACGATTCTGGTGCAAGATACAGAAGTTTTGTAACACCTTTCTTTACATCCTCCTTCACTTGGTCTATTGCTGCCTTGTTCATCGAGGAATTCAAGCAGTGTGCAATACCATCATGTTCGCTTATACCATTTATCACATCTACCTGATTCTTCATCAAGGCTATCAATGGAGAGACTACGATAGCAGTACCTTCCATGATCAGTGACGGTAACTGGTAACACAACGATTTTCCACCGCCTGTCGGCATAAGCACAAAACAATCTTTCCCATCAAGCAGATGCTTGATGATTTCCTCCTGCTGACCCTTGAACGAGTCGAAGCCGAAATATTCTTTAAGCGGTTTTAGCAAGTTGACTTTCCGCATACTCCTTTGTCACTTCAAATTTTGCTAGATTCTTTGACGGTGCCTCATACATTGCATCCGTCATAATATTCTCCACTATCGAACGTAGTCCACGAGCTCCAAGCTTGTATTCTACTGCCTTGTCCACTATAAAGTCTAATGCCTCTGTAGTAAATGTCAGCGTTATCTTATCCATCTTGAAGAGTTTGATATACTGGCGTATGATACTATTCTTCGGTTCAACAAGAATTCGCCTCAAGGCATCATGGTCCAGCGGATCCAGGTGTGTCAGCACAGGCAGACGACCAATTATCTCTGGTATCAGTCCAAATGACTTCAGGTCCTGAGGTGCTATATACTGCATCAAAGCATTTTTGTCAATCCTTCTCACATTCTGCACACTCTGATATCCAACGGTATGTGTATTCATCCTCTGTGCAATCTTGCGCTCTATTCCGTCGAAGGCACCGCCGCAGATAAAGAGGATGTTTCTTGTATCCACATGGATATAGTCTTGGTCAGGATGCTTACGCCCGCCCTTTGGTGGAACGTTCACAATAGTGCCCTCAAGCAGTTTCAGAAGTCCCTGCTGCACACCTTCGCCGCTGACATCGCGGGTGATGCTTGGATTATCGCTCTTACGGGCAATCTTATCTATCTCATCAATAAATACTATACCCCTCTGTGCAGCAGCCAAATCATAGTCAGCCACCTGCAACAGACGACTCAGGATACTCTCCACGTCCTCACCCACATAGCCAGCCTCCGTGAACACCGTAGCATCCACGATGGTGAAAGGCACCTTCAGCAGACGTGCTATGGTGCGTGCCAAAAGGGTTTTTCCTGTGCCGGTAGAACCTACCATGATGATGTTCGACTTCTCTATCTCCACACCATCCTCATCCTCTGGCTGTGACAAACGCTTATAATGGTTATATACTGCCACCGACAGGAATTTCTTTGCCTCATCCTGTCCAATGATATACTGGTCAAGATACGCCTTTATCTCCTGCGGCTTCGGCACCTGCCCCATGCTAATCCCTGCAGGCTGTTTGCCGATAGTTGTATCCGACTCCTTATTGAGAGTCTGTATGATAGAATAGGCTTGCCTTATGCAGTCAGCACAAATAAAGCCATCCATACCCGTAATGAGCAGGGGTACTTCGTGTTCATCCCTTCCGCAGAAGCTGCATCTATTTGATTTCTTCTTCGCCATTTACTTGTTTTTTCTTCAATACCTGATCTACCATTCCGTACTCCTTTGCCTCCTCTGCCGTCATCCAATAGTTACGGTCGGAGTCCGCCCATACCTTGTCGTAAGGAGTATGTGAGTGGTCTGCAATGATAGAATATAGTTCTTTCTTAAATTTCTGTATTTCCCTTGCCTCTATCTCTATGTCCGACGCCTGTCCCTGCACGCCACCTAAAGGCTGGTGAATCATCACCCTTGCGTGAGGCAAAGCCGAACGTTTGCCTTCCTTTCCTGCCACCAGCAATACAGCGCCCATAGAGGCAGCCAAGCCAGTACACATAGTAGCCACATCAGACGAGATAAACTGCATTGTGTCATAGATACCCAATCCTGCTATCACGCTGCCGCCAGGACTGTTGATATATATTGAGATATCCTTACCAGGGTCATTAGAGTCCAAATACAGTAACTGTGCCTGTATGGTGTTAGCAGTATAGTCGTTTATCTCCGTTCCCAGGAAGATGATACGTTCCATCATCAGACGTGAGAAAACATCCATTTGGGTTACATTCAACTGACGTTCCTCCAAGATATAGGGATTCAGATACTGATTCTGAGCCTTCAGCACATCATCCACGAGCATGCCACTCATATTCAGCCTGCTCGTAGCAAACTTTCTAAAATCACTTGTAATATTAGTCATAACCTTTATCTTTTTTCTATTATTATCAAACACTGCCTTCAGCACTCTATTGCATCAACACGCCTCGGACGAATGAAAATTTCCTCAACAAAATTACAAAAAACTGTCGAGTTCCACAAATATTTAAGAAACTTTAACGACTTACAAGTGTTTTGTAACCTAATCTACAAACTTGCACCAGCAAAAAGGAGCAGTATAATACTTATGAAGAAAGCAGGCATCCAAGTGAGTTTTGGGTCTGACACTTTCTCAAAATGGAGATAGCGTCCATGCAGCCACGTTATTGCACCAACCGTAAGGGCTGCAAGAACAAAGCCACCAAGGATGTCGCCAGGATAGTGATAGCCTAAATATACTCGCGAATAACAGATAAGGAGCGAAAAGATGGACATTGTGATGATGGTCCACCTGTCTCGAAGCCAATAGTACAACACCAAGGTGAGCATCCAGTTATTTGCGGAATGGGCAGACGGAAAGCCGTAGCCCCCTCCCCTAACGTCATTGACTCGATGAAGGAGTTGAAAAACTGGATTTTCCGGATTGTTTGGACGCAGGCGACCAATGGCAGGACGCAGGAACTGGGAATTTGCCCAATCGGTAACAAGCATACCAAGAGCCACCATAACAAGTAGTTGCAGGGCACCACGCCAACCATAGTTTCGCCACACAACATAGAGCATGGAACAATAAAGGGGTATCCAGATGGTTTTCTGGGTGAGAAGCCACATAAAGCTATCGAGAAATGCTGTATTATGGCTGTTGATTAAAAGAAGCAGCTGTTCATCCACATTATTATATAATTCAAGGGTTATCTTCTTATTTTTAATTTCAATCTCTCGCAAACTGACCGCAAAGATATAAAAAGTTTTGGTCTTCGCGTCCAATTTTGTTTTGATAAATGCTTTTCGAGGTCGCTTTTTTGCTAAAAAAAATAAAAAAACATCATTTTCTTTTGCAGATTACTTCTTTTTTGTACCTTTGCAAGCAAACTATTAACCTATTTATTTAAATAAAATTTTTGACCATACATGGACAAGTGTTTCTTTGCGGTAGATCTTGGAGCTACCAGCGGACGTACAATTATTGGTGGACTGAAAGACGGAAAGATTGAGTTGACAGAACTCACACGTTTCCCAAACAATCTTATTGAAATCAACGGGCATTTCTATTGGGACATCTATGCCTTGTACTTCGAAATCATAAAAGGGCTGAAAGAGGCAAAGAACAAAAATGTTGCCATTACCTCCATCGGTATTGATACATGGGGTGTGGACTTTGTTTGCGTTGCTGACGACGATTCCATAAGTCAGCCAATAGCCTATCGCGACCCTCACACTTTCGAGGCTATGGAGGATTATCTCAACAACGTAAAATCAAGGGAACAAGTATATAACATCACAGGAATCCAGTTCCTGAATTTCAACAGCATCTTCCAACTGCATGCTATGAGGAAAGCAGGCAATGTTGCATTGAAGAATGCAAAGAAGATTCTCTTCATCCCAGATGCGTTAAGTTACATGCTGACTGGCGAGATGGTGTGCGAATACACCATTGCTTCTACAGCACAGTTATTGGATCCTCGTACGAAGCAATTAGACCCAAGCCTGCTGGCATCAGTAGGATTGTCACAAGACAAGTTTGGCAGGATGGTGAACCCTGGCGATTTCATTGGGAACCTTCGCCCAGAGGTGCAGAAAGAGACAGGACTTGGGGCTGTTCCTGTTGTTGCTGTCGCAGGACATGACACAGGAAGTGCTGTTGCTGCCGTTCCTGCTGCAAACGAGAATTTTGCATACCTATCTTCTGGCACATGGAGCCTCATGGGCATAGAAACAAAGAATGCTATCATCAACGAGGTTTCTTACAACAGAAACTTCACAAACGAGGGTGGCATCGAGGGGACGACACGATTCCTCAAGAACATCTGCGGCATGTGGATATACGAACGTTGCAGAAAAGAATGGACAAATGCTCCACAATCGCATACAGAACTGCAGGCAGAGGCTATGAAGCAACCCGCTTTCCAAAGCATCATAAATCCTGACGACCCGATGTTTGCCAACCCTGTTAACATGGTGGAAGCAATACAGGAATACTGCAAACAGACAGACCAGTATGTGCCACAGGGATATGCAGAAATATGCAGAATAATATTTGAGTCATTAGCATTGAGATACCGCCAAGTGTTTGAATATCTGAAAGAGATGGCTGAATTTCCTATTGCTGTGCTCCACATCATCGGCGGTGGTTCGCTAAATGCCTACCTGAATCAGTTTACCGCTAATTCTTGTGGTGTTAAGGTATTGGCTGGTCCACAGGAGGGTACTGCACTCGGTAACATCATGGTGCAGGCAAAGTCCGCAGGCGAAGTAAAGGACCTCTGGGAAATGCGCCGTGTGATTGCGAACAGTCTCGAACTGAAAGAATTTACGCCTACCGACCGCGAAATATGGGACAAGGCGTATGAAAGATTCTTAGAGGTGAGCAGCAAGAGGTGAGAGGTGAGAGATTTGTTGAAGTAAATACAATATAAAAATATTATTAACAGTTAGGTGTCACGGTCAGAGCTAATGAGGCATGAGTATTTCTTACCTCTCACCTCTTACCTCTCACCTCTAAAAAACAACAATTATGGCTAAACCATTAGTAGAAACGAAAGCAAGGGTGGGTGTCTTCAGCATTGCGCTACAGGCTTACCTGCCACAGTTCCCACAATTAGTACCAGAATTTGAGGCTCAGTATGCAGCATTCAAAAAGACTTTACCTGACAGCATCGAGATTATCGATGGCGGTATGGTAACAACAAAGGAGCAGTCTATGGCTGCCGGAGACAAGTTCCGTGCTGCAGACGTTGACCTCGTAATATTGCAGATGCTGACATACTGCACATCATACAATATGCTGCCAGCTGTTCGCGACCTCGACGTTCCTGTTGTCATCGTCAACGTACAGAAGAAACTGGCTCCAGACTATGCAAAGACAGACATCCCTACATGGTTAGGTGAGCTGTATGCTTGCGGTGCCATCGGTGAGATGGTGGCAGACCTGAATCGTGCCGGCAAGCGTTCTGCTGTCATCACTGGTGTTGTAGAAGGTGGTGACCCTGAGGTACAGGCAGAGATAGAGGACTGGTGTCGTGCTGCACAGGTGCGCCGCCGTTTCCGCGACACCAACATCGCACAGATTGGCCGCCCATATCCTGGCATGATGGACCTCTATATCGACGAGACGAACCTTTACCATCGTATGTTTGTCTATACCAAGCAGTTTGACTGGGAGAAGATGTGGGCTATTGCCGACAACGTCACTGACGAGGCAGCCATCAAGGCAAAGGCACAGGACATCCTTGACACCTTCGACATCGAGGGTGGCGGCACCATTGAGAAGGTATGGGATATGGCAAAGTATGTCGTTGCCTTC
This sequence comes from Prevotellaceae bacterium UBA7017, assembly GCA_002449535.1. Lineage (GTDB taxonomy): Bacteria > Bacteroidota > Bacteroidia > Bacteroidales > Bacteroidaceae > Prevotella. The sequence goes on from DJWZ01000118.1 coordinate 67,048, forward strand.
GAGCAATGGGTGAAGGACGAGAAGCTTGGTCTCATAGCGAGTCACTACGACGGTTTTGCACAGGGTGTGGCAGGAAAGCTGGACTCTATGCTGATACCGGCATTCTCAATGCTCATCAAGCAACACACAGCATGTGCCGTTGAGGGTGACATGAAGGTTGCTATGGCAATGTCAATACTGAAGACTATCTCTGGCACAGGCACACTGGCTGAGATGTATTCTATCGACTTCCCTAAAGACATCTGCATCATCGGTCACTCTGGCTCTGGCGACTTCGACATCTCACAGGCAAAGAAGCCTACAATGAAGATTGTTCCTGTATTCCACGGAAAGAGCGGTGGCGGTTACCTGACACAGTTCTATCCTCCTACGGGTCCTGTTACTTATCTTGCCATCACACAGGACAAGAACGGTGTCTTCAAGTTTGTCGTTGCTGAAGGTGTTAACGAGGAAGGTCCTATCTTCACATTCGGCGATACGAACATGCGCACCAAGTTCTCCCTTAGCTGCCGCGAGTTTGTAAACAAGTGGAGCGAAGCAGGTCCTACACACCACATGGCTGCTGCCGTAGGTCGTCATATCGACACCATACTGAAGGTGGCTAAGATTTTCAATATTGAGTGTGACGTTATCTGCAGATAATTATGGCAAAAAGTAGCTTAAAGAGTACCCTTGCGGTATCGCTCAACAATTACCTGGATGCCGGCGCTATTGTAGCCGGCTCCAGCGGTATAACACTATGGCAGAACTATCTCGGTTTGTCAGAGATGCATCTGGGATGGCTCAACGCCTTGAGTGCTAATGCCCTTGGTGCTGCCATCGGTGCTATCATTGGTGGATTCCTTGCCGACAAGTTCGGTCGTAAGTTTATCTTTACCTACAACCTGTTGGTATATATGCTGGGTGTGCTGATTGTGATGTTCTCCGTCAGCTTCCCGATGCTGCTGTGTGGTTTCCTCATCACAGGTATCTCTGTAGGTATCGGCGTTCCTGCATCATGGACATATATCTCTGAATCGTCTGAGGTAAACAACCGTGGACGAAACATCTGCATCTCGCAGATGTCATGGGGACTGGGTCCAATGTTCATACTGTTCTTCGGAATGTTGCTGGCACCAGGTGGTGTGCTGTATGCTCCAGTAGAGTCATTGGCACATGCTGTAATAGGTGCTGATGCGACACAGGCAGCAGCAGAGGTGTTCAGCTCTCGTGTAGTATTTTTCACGCTGTTTGTAGTAGCATTCATAGCATGGAACCTGCAGCGCCAGCTTGAGGAAAGTGCAGAATTCACAGCCCAGAAGGCAGAGAAAAAGAGCAGCAGTATCGTGGATAATATCAAGTTGCTGTTCACCAACGGCATTGCCGTAAAGACTGTTTGCTTCCTGGCTGCAATATACCTCACATGGAACCTCGTTGCCTCGGTAATGGGATTCTTCATGCCTCACATCTATGAGACGGCAGGTGGTCTGTCTAACGAGGACGCCAACATGCTGAGCTGCGTAAGTTGGGTATTTGTTGTCGTAACGACATTCATCATCTCCTTCTTCGTTGACAAGGTGGCACATCGCTTCTTCTATGTCTTCGGACTTGCAGCAGCCCTGACAGCATGGATACTGATTATCGGCGGTGGTGTAACGACAATAGGCGGAATATGGCTCTTCACCATTCTGTGGGGTATCAACAACGGTAGTTCCGTACAGGTATTCTATGCCCTGTGGGGTTCAGAACTGTTCCCTGCAAAATTCCGCGCCGGTGCCCAGGGACTGATGTTCTTCATCGTTCGCGGTCTTTCTGCTGCATGGGGTCTCGTCTTCACCTATATCTATGGCGACAATGGCGAAGGATTCACCACTGCAGCTTTCTGCATGGTAACCCTCCTGGCAATCTCGCTGATAGTTGGTTTGGTTGGTATGCCAAACACTCGCGGCAAGTCATTAGAGCAGATTACCAAAGAACGTTACGGAGACAATTATTAATTCATAATTCACAATTATAATAAATGAAAAGTATATTAGAAGGCCGCGAAGGATTGAAGGCGGTAGTTTATCAGATTGCCGAGGTAACAGGTTACCTGTGGCAGAAAGGTTGGGCAGAGCGTAACGGTGGTAACATCACCGTCAACGTTACCGAGTTTATGGATGATGAGTGCAAGGCTATGCCAGCAATAGCTCCCGTGAAGCAGATTGGCATGGTGCTGCCACATCTGAAGGGTAAGTATTTTTATTGCAAAGGAACAGGCAAGCGCATGCGCGACCTCGCCAAGGAGCCAATGCAGAATGGTTCTATAGTACGCATCTGTGATGACTGTGCCAGCTACGAGATTATTGCCGACGAGCCAGTCGCTCCTACCAGCGAATTGCCAACACACCTGGCTCTGCAGAACTACCTGTTAGAGACAGGCTCTTGCTATAAGGCAACCCTGCACACCCACCCTATCGAGCTTGTTGCCATGTCACACATCAAGCGTTTCCTGAAGGGTGACGAGATGACAAAGGTATTGTGGTCTATGATTCCTGAGACATTGGCGTTTGCTCCCCTGGGCATCGGTATCATTCCTTACGACCTGCCTTCTTCCGTAGAACTTGCCAAGGCTACTCTCGAGGGCATCAAGAAGCACGATGTAGTCATGTGGGAGAAGCACGGCACTGTTGCCGTAGGACAGGACATCATGGATGCCTTTGACCAGACCGACGTGCTCTGCAAGGCAGCCAACATCTATATGTGCGCCAAGGCTATGGGTTCAGAGCCAGACGGCATGACAGACGCACAGATGAAGGAAGTGCAGGATGTCTTCAACCTGCCAAAGACTCGTCCTTGCTAAAGAACATTTTTATACTAACAACAATTAAGAAGGGGCATGTCAAAAGGAACTGACATGCCCTTTTTCATATATTTACGAAACAAAGCCCCGGTTTTCCCAGGCAAGGGTTTTACCATGTCCCATTTTTTTTTGTATCTTTGGGCATAGTTTATAAAACACACGTCAGTTCGGGATAAGAAAGCCGAATAAAATTGGTAATCTGAACATGAGTTCAACATAATTAGCGTTTTAGTTTCCTTTCGCGTCATCTATTCTTAGTTTTTTACGTTATAAACACTATGGTTGACAGACTTTGTCGGATTGGGACGCCCTGTTTACCGGAGTGCAGAGTAGGAATTTTTCCCGTGCACTGAAAAAAGTTTTCCACTGCACTGCAGTAAAAAGCCCTTCTTCCGACACTGCAAGGCTGCGATTAAGCGAAAACAATATCGAAATTGCTTTTGAATATTGTCGAGCGTAAGCAGACTCGCCGATGGTTAAATCTCTGTTAGGAGATTTTGAAAGTGAAAACCTGTTTTCAATATCCTGAGAAACTTGTTTTCTCATTTCCATCGGCAAAGGTACAACATTCTGAAATAACGCTGACAACCTTTGATGACCTTCGCGATAAAAATTTATTCTTCAATGTCTATGCAATATTGTTCACAGAAGCTTCATGAGTTTGAACGGTATTATATTAAAAATTAAATTATAATAGCCCCCTATATAGGGGGGGGGGGCTATATTTAATTTTTTTTATTTATACCGTTCCCCTTCCGTAAATTCAGGTAACTGGTACAATCTACTACCTGTCCGTCATTCTCTAACTGAATTTCATTTCCTGCCGTCCTCGCCAATCCTGCTTTCAGAACAGGAATCTTCTTTGAAATAAAACTCATAGTTGTAATTTGAGAATATATGTTTTTAAATCCGTGGGGATTATCCCCACCTGAAAATCATCCCAAAATTACTCCTATGGGCAGAAGTCATGCTGACGACTATGTCGTCATAGTTGTTAAAGACTTTAACTCAAAATATGCGGTTTTAACATTCTTTCACCTGCATTTTTGTTGCAATTGCATATCCCAAAATAGCCCCGAAACACGCCTTAACGCTTTGACATTCTGCAAGATAATGCATAAAATCCAATTGCAACATTTTTTCAGCAAAATATAGAAAATCCTTGCACGTTAAATAAAAAAGACGTACCTTTGCGTACTGCAATTTATAAAACAGAAAATGAGAAAGATATATAACTACATCCTAATAGCTTGCTTCGCCTTGTCAGCAACCACATGCAATGCACAATCCCAATTTAGTTCAGACCAACTTATTGGCACGACTTGGGTTCCTGTAATACAACCACCAGTATGTATCGATACAATATCATATGTGAGAGCAAAAGAAAAAAGGAAAAGCTATATGCCCCAAATAAACAAATCTGTAGTTCACTATAAAGACTTTTATCTTTCAGATACAATTCCCTCGACTTTTGATTATTCACAGGTTAATAAGACTTCAATCGGGAACTATATGATATTCTATAGTACTTCTCTGGAAGAAATGACATTTCATAAAATTAAAACGTTGGATATTGCCAAAGGAACGCTAATATTAGAAAGGTATAATAGTTTGAGGGGGTGCTTTGAACCTGTCGAGTATAGGTTAGTTAAATCGGAGTAAGAAAATGAAAAAATATATTATTATATCACTCCTTTTCTGCGCTAGCTATTGCAATGCACAGGTTACAGTTAATGTTTCCCAATTAGTTGGAACAACAATGGGAAATTCACTTATACGAATAATTTCATAAATGCACTAGATTCCCTTGACCATAAAAGTTTATCTTCTTCATTTAGGTCTTATTATGAGAAAATCGATGATAGGCAAGTATCTGAGGGACACGAAAGAAAACATAAGAATTATTACAGACATTACGATTCAAACTATAATTACAATTGGGAAAAAATGCTCAACGATTTAGGTTTCACAAAAAAAGAATAGAAATATTATGAAAACGAAAAATCTAATATACATTATTTGCATAATAAGCTTGTTAATGCCTGACAATTTATATGGAAATGATATACGCACAGAAACATATAATGGGCGAACAATTACTGAAGTTTTCCATGCTCCAAGTTCGGATATACAATGGTATGAATATAAAATAGATGGTTACTATCTTAAAGCTGATAGTATAAAACAAAATAAACGTGCATTCAGTGATGTTACAGGTTATCCTGTTTGGAATAATCCAGATCACAAAAATGCATATATTGATTTTAGGGAATATATAAAAAATAGTTTTAAAGATAATAGTAAAATATCATCTACAGAAGATCTTTTGCAGGATTGTTGCTATTTAATTAATGATGATGGGGAAGTTGTATGTTATAAAATCGAGACTTCAAGAAGTCTTTTTGACGTTATGACTCCAGCAAACATTCTGGATTTTTTTGACGAGATCAATTCTTTTGCATTCCCTACTCCTGTTGTAAGAATACCAGAAAATGGTGTAGGTTACGAAGATGTTAGAATCTATTTTTAATGATGATTATTCAACTACCATGCCCAGCCCTTATCACAAGGTTTTGGACATGGTAGCAAATAAAAAGCGATTTAATAAAACAGCAAAACAAAATGGCAGATTTGCTCTGACTTTTGGATTTATTTTATAACCTTACGTCCACAAAGCATAAAAAAACCAGAGGAAAATAATCCTTCCGGCTTATATAATTTTACCGTTAATCTTTAATTACGAATTATGCGTTCTGCATTAATAGTATCTTTCCTGATAAAGCCTAATTAACGTGACTCCATTCTCTTTTGAGAAACTTATTTTTCCTTCACGGGCAAGCCATCCGATAGCTGCAAACAATTCTGGCAAATCAAGCTCTGTTCCGTCTTGCAATGCTTCCAACGAAAGACTTCCTTTACTCTCCAATGCACGCCATACGATACCGGCGTATTCTCCAATCTGAATTGATTCCATAATAGTTTAGTTTTTGAGTTAGTGCTATTTATTCGGCTGGCAGATATTTTCGCCAGTTTTTCTTGTGTGCAAAGTTATATAAAAAATTATTATAAACCAAATATTTTAATTATTTTTTACTCCTGCTTCAACTCTTATACACCTCTACCCCATCCACGATGGTAGCGACGATGGTAGCCTGTGCTACTTTTTCTATGTCATCGTGCAGGAAGTCGCAGTCAAAGACAGTCATGTTGGCAACCTTGCCAAACTCTATTGAGCCCAGAAGATGCTCCTGATGGAACAGGCGTGCAACATTGATGGTCATAGCACGCAACGACTGCTCTCGGGTGATAGCCTCCTTCATATTACGTGGTGAGTTCTTTAACAAGCTTTCCGGATAGGAACGTTTTTCCGCTGTATATATGCTGAGCTTTATATCCACCATCGGAGAAACCGGATAGTCAGAATGGAATACCACGTTGGCTCCAGCATCATAGAACGACTTGATAGGGTAAGCTTGATTCGTCAGTTCTTCACCTACATAAGATATCTCCTGCTCATAGTTACCAGGCACCTTAGGAGTCCACAATGGCGGAACAGCTGGTACGGAGCCTGTTGCTCCCATGCGACGGACGTCCTCATCGGTTACAAAGTGCAGATGTGCCAACACATTGCGCTGGTCTTTGTCGCCTGTAATCTTCTCAGCATCCTCAATACAGCCTAACATGTAGTGGGTTGCACCGCCACCTTCAGAGTGAACGTGAACCGACATGCCTTCCTTGTCTGCCTCTGCTATCAGCTGCACCATCTTATCGTGGTCGTTGAAGCGTTCTGCACCATGATAGCCTGGCGAGTCAAGGTAATCCTGATTTTGCCATGCAGTATGAGCCTCTGTCACACCGTCCAGAAATGCCTTGGCACCGATAATCTTGAAATAATAGCCACTCAACTCCGCACGCTGTGCTGCTATGCGGGATATCTCTGCCTTTGGGTCTGCTATATTATCAGTAACATACATCCATAGGTGCGCAGTTTCAGTTTGCCCTCCTGCTCCAGTTCGTGATAAGCCTTTGGAGCATCGCGATGTACCACATCAATGCCAGCATCACCAACAGCAGTAAAGCCAGCCTTGAAAGCAAACTCCTGCCAAGCGAGCAGATATTCCTTGATATCCTCTACCGTTGCCGGCAGCCTTGGCACTATTTCGAATACAGGACCTTCACAGATGTATCCGGTGGGGTTGCCGTTCTCATCCACGTGCACCAAGTCAGAACCCATTTTCTTTGCATATGCAGCATCAAAGCCTGCCCATTCCAATGCCTTTGTATTAAGCAGCATAGCATGTCCGCTGGAAGTCTGCATGAGCAGCGGTTTGTCAGGATATATCTCGTCCAGATAAGCTTTGGTGACACGTTCCTCGTTCTCCACCCATCCTCCTGCTACGTAGAAGTTGCGCTGCGGGTTCTTCGCAATGAAGTCCTTTATTATCTCACGGTATTTTGGGTAGTTTGTTTCTATGCCCACTTGTCCGAGGTCTGCCTGACCGATAAAGCGAAACTTAAAAAGTGTTACTTTTTACTCAATTCCGAAGTAGGCATCCATTTGGCTGAAGCGTTGCTTATACCATTCCTTTATGTACTCTATCTCTGTAGCAAGGTCATTGACATATTTCGGGCGAGACGTTTGTGCATCGAAATAATCCACCATACGCTGCCATGCGCCACTTTGGATAAACAGGTCGCGATAGCGTTCCAACTTCTTGCAGACAGAATCTACAGAAAAGGCTCCCTGCCTGCCCTCTATCCAGCGCTGCTTCAGAATAGCCACATATTCTGCATCCGTAATGATAGACGAAATGGGATATGGTGCATTCCTGAAAACATCTTCTACCTTCCATTCGCTATAGGTTCCGCCATAGTATTCTCCCTCATAATGTCCTCCAAAACTGGTGTCAAGGTCCCAAGGGGTTATGACGAAACGCCTGCGATTTGCCTCTGTCGGATCGGCATCATCTATGTTCTTGGTGATGTTGCGGACACTGAGGTAATGGTTCTTGTTACCCCAATTATCACTGATGCAAAGTGCCATGATGAGAATCTGATAGTCCGCCAGGTTCTCAAGGAAGAAATATTTCTTTACAAAGTCTTTGCTTTTACCATTTAGGATAGCATCCTGTAGTGGTTGCCATGCTTGCAAGCCGGCATACTCATCAGGATAGGTCAGTTCCCACGCATCGTGCCATTGAATGACGCAGGCTGTAGAATCTTCATTATATCCAGGATTGTTCTGGTTTGCAATATCGTTGGTACCACTCTTGTACAAAACACCTCTGACAACAACGCCACCATCTGTTTTCTCTTGAGCTTTCTTCAGATTGAGCAACTTACGATTGATGCGGTCGGAAAGACAGTAGATGCCATAGTACTTATCGTTGATAAAGAGTTCAACAAAACGCCCTTCGGTACCATTTCTGCCATTGAAATCTGTAGCATACGGCAAGCGTGAAAAGTCATTCCATATATCAAATGCCACACGATTACGCATACAGATGCGGTCGATAGCCATAGCATCCAGTATCCACGATGAGCAGGAACGCATGCCGAGTAGCGCAGAATCCGCCTCTTCTGCATAGTCTTCAGTGCGCAGTTTCATATTCAGCGCCGGCTTCATCATATAGTTCTTGGCAGTAGCACCGCGTGTACGGAACATTGCTGGCAGCTCTACCACACTACCGTCGGTATTCGTCATCTGCATAGCCCCATTGACATAATCCATGTCACGACTCACATTTCCCTCGAAAGATATCTTCAGCTGAGGCAATTTCTGTGTTTCAGTGTCCTCGGGGAACCTGCCGTTGAGGATGTAGTTGACGATATACATCACATCGGGCATACCGACTTCACCATCACCATTGACATCTGCAGCCTTCGCATCAAATGTATCTGCAGGAGTGCCAAGGATATAGTTGACGATGAACATCACATCTGGCATACCTATCTCGCCATCACTATTAGCATCACCGCGAACAACATTTGCCAAGACCGAATTCATACCAGTCATCAACGGCAAAAAGGTCATAAGGAAAAGAATAATTACCTTCTTCACAATCTTTTTGATATAAATAAGTTAGCTAATTTGCCGACAAAGTTACTAAAAGCTTACCTGTTTTTCATTATTTATTCTCCATTATAGGAAATATTAACAAAGTTTTTCGTGCTTTATTTGTTTGTACGAATCTATTTTCGTAACTTCGCCGCGATTTTTATAACAGGCGGGAACATATCTGCCAATCAGATTAGAAAAGAACCAATGAACGAAGAATATTACCAAACACTAAAATCAGTAGAAACGGAGGACTGGCTGGACTTTCACGTCATCCGCCCCTTCTGTTTCAAGCTGGCAAAGTTTTTTGCAAAGTTTGACATTCATCCCAACACGATAACGATATGGTCGATTATCATCGGTGCCAGCAGCACCCTACTCTTTGCCCACGGTTGTTACTACTATGAGGGCGGAATGGGACTGGTGTATAATCTGGCAGCCATTTTCCTGCTGATGTGGGCAGATATCTTTGACTGTGTTGATGGACAACTGGCTCGTATGACAGGCAAGAAGAGTCTCATAGGACGCATACTTGACGGGTCAGCCGGTTTTCTGTGGTTCATACCGATATACCTGGGTATAGTATGGCGTTTCTACCAACATCACGAAATAGAGTTTGGCTGGCTTGGCATCGACAACACTGAGGAGAACACCATGATTGCCACAGCCATAGTACTGGTGCTGGCTGTGATATCGGGTTTCATGGGAATGGGTGGACAGCAACGTGTGGCTGACTACTACATACAGGTACACCTTTTTTTCCTAAAAGGCGAAAAAGGAAGCGAACTGGACAATTCGGTGAAGCAGCAGGAGGTATATGACAACCTGCCAAAAGATGCTCCGATATATCAGAAGTTTTTTGAGAAATCATACGTCGATTATACAAAAAAGCAGGAGAAGGCAACACCGCAGTTTCAGCGTCTCATGACTCTGATGAAGGAGAAATATGGCAATGTAGAGAATATGCCGACAGAACTTCGCGAGGAATTTCACCGCCATTCGCTTGCCCTGATGAAATGGAACGGACTGCTGACATTTAACTTCCGCGAGACCTGGTTCTTCCTCTTTTGTCTGCTGGATATCCCCGTAACGAACTTCCTCTTTGAGATAATCTGCATGGGATTGCTTACAAGATACATACTACACAGGCATGAGAACTTCAGCCGCAAAATAGCTGACAAACTTTAATACGGAATGCCCAATGAAGTGGACAAAGCAAAGACTTAACAACTTTTTCTTTTTTCTTGGCATAGCAGCCGTAATAGTGATGCTGCTGACGTTTGACGTCAGTTTCATCGAACTATGGGAATATATATGCCATGCGGGCTATTGGCTGGTACCTATCGTGGGAATATGGATTATCATCTATGCACTCAACGCAAAGGCATGGCAGGCTATCATAGAGAGTAAATACGAGGAAGGGGAGCACATCAGCTTCGGACGTATCTATCGCCTGACAATTACGGGGTATGCCCTGAATTATGCCACACCTGTTGGCGGACTTGGAGGCGAGCCGTATCGCATCATGGAGCTCTCAAAGCATATAGGAAATCAGAGAGCGACATCATCGGTAATACTATATGCCATGATGCACTTCTTTGCACACTTCTGGTACTGGTTCTCAAGCATCTTCATATACCTTGCCTTAGCTGCTATTGGCGACCTACCTATCAATACAGCTATCGCTACAATGCTGGGCATTGTAATATTATTCTGCCTGACGGCTTTCTACATACTGTCGAAGGGGTATCGCAACGGCCTTGTGACAAACGTCATTCACTGGTTGGGACATGTGCCTGGACTGAAGGGATGGAGTCACCGCTTTGAAGAGGGGCATGCAGAATCACTACATAACATCGACACACAGATTGCCGCCCTTTATGCTGATGACAAGGGTGCTTTCTACAAAAGCCTGATATTGGAATATTTCTCACGTGTGATACAGAGCTGCGAAGTGATGTTCATGCTACTGCTGTTTGGCATAGACTGCGGAGGAGGATTCGGAGGACTGCTCCTGACATTCCTTCACAGTTTCCTGATTGTATCATTCACAACGCTATTTGCCAACCTCATCGGTTTCCTGCCCATGCAGTTGGGCGTACAGGAGGGTGGATTCGTACTCTCTATAGCAGCACTGGGACTATCGGCAGCGCTGGGTATCTTTGTAAGCATAATATGCCGCGTCAGGGAAATTATATGGATTATTATAGGAATAATGCTAATGAAAATAAAAAACTAAAAGACATATATCATGAATCAACCTTTTAATTATTTAGACAGAAACGAATTCAATTTTGAGCCCAGCCAGAAAGTGGTTGATGCCATAAAGAATTTCGACCCCAAAACATTATGTTTCTATACCCGCATATACGACGAAGGCAAGAAGAGTGTCATCTCTGTACGCCTCAGCGAAATATATGGTGTTCCTGAGGAGCAGGTCCTGCTAACCTACGGTGGCGAGGATATGCTGAAAAATGCTATACACTACTACCTCATGAAGGGTGACAACAAGAAGATACTCATACCAGAGTTCTCATGGTGGTACTATAATCGTGTAGCCAGCGAATGTGGCGGTACGTTTGAGATGTATCCCCTTCACGAAAAGGACGACACCTTTGCCTATGACATTGACGAGGTGATAGAATACACCAACCGCATACACCCCAGAATGTTACTACTGGCTTCGCCAAACAATCCAACCGGCAACGGACTGACTCCCGAAGAGGTGGGACGCATAATGGAAAATATCCCAGAGGACACAATGGTACTCATTGACGAAGCCTATGCCAGCTTTATCACTTCTGATACTGACTACATCGCACCATTGGTAAATAAATATTCAAACCTAATCATCTCCCGCACACTATCAAAGTTCTATGGTTTACCAGGTCTGCGTGTGGGCTTCGGATTTATAGGCAAGGGACACACTCAGTTTGAGAGTTATGTAAACAAATATCTTGGCTATAACCGTTTCTCGGAGGCTGTGGCTTTAGCGGCTCTTGACAGCGACGAACACTATCGCCACGTAGCAGACGATATGGAATGGGGACGCCAGCTCTACAAACGCGAGCTGGGAGCCCTTGAGGGATTCAAAGTTTATAAGTCAGTCGCCAACTTCATCCTCATAAAGTATCCTATCGAGATAAAAGACCGTCTGATGGAGGCATTGAAGGTTCAGAACTACAAGATAAAGTTTATGACTGACAAAGGACTGGAGTCCTGCCTGCGTATCACCCTGGGTCGCAAGGAACAAACCCAGACGGTAGTAGATACTATTCTGAAAATTGTAAAGGAGCAATGATTGGAGTAATATTAGCAGCAGGAATGGCAAAACGCCTGCGCCCTCTTACAGATACCCGACCCAAATGCCTTTTAGAAGTAAATGGTCGCAGCCTGTTGGAACGTACCATAGAGGCTATGCGCGGAGCCGGTATCAAGGATTTTGTTGTAGTAACAGGGTATCGTGCCGAGATGATTAGGGAACGACTGACCGGATTGCCTGGATTCACATTTCTCGACAATATAGACTATGAACACAACAACAACATCTTCTCACTATGGATGGCAGGACAGATTGTGCGTGGCAAGGATTTCTTGCTGATGGACAGCGACATTCTCTGTGACCCTGCAGCCGTAAAACGAATAGCGCAGGAGCAAGACTCGGCACTTGCCGTAAACCGTCACGAACTTGGAGAAGAGGAAATGAAAGTAGTGGTGGACAAAGAAGGCCGTATCACGGAAATCAGCAAAACCTGTCGTCCAGAAGACGCTATGGGAGAATCTGTCGGTATAGAGAAGATTACTGCCGATTACAGCAAGGCGTTATACAAGGAGCTGGACACCATGATAGAAAAGGAAGGTCTCATAGACATCTTTTACGAAAGGGCATTTGAACGTCTTATTCCACAGGGGCATACTTTTCGCGTAGTAGATACGACTGAATATTTCTCATACGAACTTGATACGCCAGAGGATTTCTTGCGGGCACAGGAATTGATGCCTAAAGAACTGTAACCCCACAGAACTTTTAGAAGAAACAAAAAATAAGGTCGACTCCATGGAGCCGACCTTATATATTATAATAATGTATAATTATTACTTGTTCAGAGCAAGTGCAACATTAACGGCACATGCTACTGTGCATCCTACCATTGGGTTATTACCAATGCCGAGGAAGCCCATCATCTCTACGTGTGCAGGAACAGAAGAAGAACCAGCGAACTGTGCATCAGAGTGCATACGTCCGAGGGTATCTGTCATACCGTAGCTGGCAGGACCTGCTGCCATATTGTCTGGGTGCAGGGTACGACCTGTACCACCACCAGAAGCTACTGAGAAGTATGGCTTACCAGCGAGAATACGCTCTTTCTTATAAGTACCTGCTACTGGATGCTGGAAACGTGTTGGGTTGGTAGAGTTACCTGTGATAGAAACGTCAACATTCTCCTTCCACAGGATAGCAACGCCCTCACGTACGTCGTCAGCACCATAGCAGTTAACCTTTGCACGTGGACCGTCAGAATAAGACTTTGTCTTAACCACCTTCAGTTCACCTGTGAAATAGTCGAACTGTGTCTGTACGTATGTGAAACCATTGATACGAGAGATAATCATAGCAGCGTCCTTACCCAGACCATTCAGAATGACACGGAGTGGCTTCTGACGTACCTTGTTAGCCATCTCAGCAATCTTGATAGCGCCCTCTGCTGCAGCGAATGACTCGTGACCTGCAAGGAATGCGAAACACTCTGTCTCTTCACGGAGCAGACGTGCAGCAAGATTACCATGTCCGATACCTACCTTACGGTCGTCAGCAACAGAACCAGGGATGCAGAATGACTGCAGACCGATACCGATTGCCTCGGCAGCCTCAGCAGCTGTCTTGCAACCCTTCTTCAATGCAATAGCAGAACCTACTACGTATGCCCACTTTGCATTCTCAAAGCAAATCATCTGGGTTTCCTCACATGTCTTGTAAGGGTCGAGACCTGCCTTTTCACATATCTCATTTGCTTCCTCAATAGAAGAAATACCATTCTCGTTCAGAGCAGCAAGTATCTGCTTGATACGACGATCTTGTGACTCAAATTTTACTTCGCGAATCATATTTTGTTCCTCCTATTAGTTTTTACGTGGATCAATAAATTTAACTGCTCCCTGCTCTGGCTTTGTACGGCCGTATGTGCCAGTAACAGACTTGAGTGCCTCATTAGCATCCATGCCCTTCTTGACAGCATCCATGAACTTACCCATGTGAACGAACTCGTAACCACAAACCTCATTATCCTCATCGAGATACTGCTTTGTGATATAGCCTTCTGTAAGCTGGAGATAACGTGTACCCTTAGCCTTTGTGCCATAGAGAGTACCGCACTGAGAAACGAGTCCCTTACCAAGGTCCTCAAGACCAGCACCAATAGCCAAACCGCCCTCAGAGAATGCAGACTGTGTACGTCCGTAAACAATCTGGAGGAAGAGTTCGCGCATTGCTGTATTGATAGCATCGCATACCAAGTCAGTATTGAGTGCCTCAAGAATTGTCTTACCAGGAAGAATCTCACTTGCCATAGCTGCCGAGTGGGTCATACCAGAGCAACCGATTGTCTCAACGAGAGCTTCTTCAATAATGCCATCCTTAACATTGAGAGAGAGCTTGCAGCAACCCTGCTGAGGAGCACACCAACCAATGCCGTGGGTCATACCAGAGATGTCCTTAATCTCCTTTGCCTGAATCCACTTTCCCTCTTCAGGAATTGGAGCAGGACCATGGTTAGGACCTTTTGCAACAACGCACATGTCGTTGACTTCTTTTGTGTAAATCATAATGTTTTTATTTTTGAAAATTAAATAAAATATATGTTCAGGAATCAAGTATTCACTTTTGTCCCATTTGAGCGCAAAGGTACATAAATTTATATAAAAACACAAATTTTATAACACCTTTTTTGTTATATATAAAGTTTTTTTCGTAATTTTGCACCAAATATTAAAGTAGGATGAACAAAGAACAGGAACTTTTACGAAAGAAAAGTCCGGTACAGATAAAGAACAAAAAGGCAGCTTTTGACTACCACTTTGTGGATACTTATACCGCCGGCATTGTATTGACGGGAACTGAGATAAAGAGTATCCGCATGGGAAAGGCGTCGCTGGTTGATACCTTCTGCTACATTCACAACAACGAGATGTGGGTAAAGGGTATGAACATCAGTCCGTATTTCTATGGCTCATATAATAACCACGAGGCTCGCAGAGACAGGAAACTGCTGCTGAACAAGAGGGAGATACGCCACCTGAAAGAGGACACGAAGGCTGTGGGATTTACCATCGTCCCTACCCTGCTCTTCATCGATGACAAAGGACGGGCAAAATTAGACATCGCACTGTGCCGAGGCAAGAAGGAGTTTGACAAACGCGAGACCCTGAAGCTGAAACAGGACAAGCGCGAAATGGACAGAGCGATTAAACATTTTTAAACTGTAAACTATAAACCGTAAACTGTAAACCAATTTTGGCAAATATATTGCTTGATAATGCTGTTGATCAGTTTTCACGGCTGCCGGGGATTGGCAGGAAGACTGCATTGCGACTGGTGCTGCACATGCTGCGTCAGGAGGAAGAGGACGTGACGGCTTTTGCCAACGCTCTTACCATACTGAAGAGAGACGTCAAGTACTGCAAGGTCTGCCACAACATTTCCGATACTGAGGTTTGCCCCATCTGTTCAGACAATTCACGCGACGCTTCCCTGATATGCGTTGTGGAGAACATACAGGATGTCATTGCCATAGAGCGCACACAGCAGTACAGGGGACTGTATCACGTACTGGGAGGCATCATATCACCAATGGACGGCATAGGCCCCAACAACCTTGAGATTGGTTCGCTGATTGAAAGAATACGATGCGGAGAAAGCGGCAAGGAGGGTTACGAAAAAATAAAGGAGGTAATTTTCGCCCTTGCCAGCACTATGGAGGGCGACACCACCAATTTCTATATCTCCCGCAAGCTGAAGGAGTTTCCTGACATAAAGCTCAGCGTCATAGCACGCGGCATAAACGTGGGTGACGAACTGCAATATACCGACGAAGTAACCCTCGGCCGTTCCATCCTCAACAGAACCCCGTTGTAACGCCTTTTCTATAGTTTAGCTGCACCAACACTTGTTGAGACATTGAAACTACGTATGTACGAAATGGGACTAACCCAGACCAAACTGGCAGAGATGCTTGGTTTGAGTACAGCACGCATAAGTGAAATCATAACAGGCAAAGGCGAACCATCCCTAAAGACGGGAAGAGAAATCAGCCGCAAGCTGAACATCGACCCAGCTATTGTATTAGGAGTGTAATTATAATAATGTCCAATTGGAGTTGGGCAAAATTATGCACCTATAGGCTGTTGTGTTTACTTTCCCTATAGGAATCAATGTCTCCTGATTTTACTATTTTATATAAGGACGAACCAAACCGGTCAACTCTTTCATCCAATCTTCTGACCTGGGTTGTAATCTATATCCATTTCTATCCAGAAAATGGTTAGTATGCAATAGTAGGTGCTTACCATCAGCACTTTCATGAACATTAATAAATTCTCCTTTTTTGAACTTGTTTTTTGCTATTCTATACAAAGGCAATCTATCTTTGTTCTTTTCATCGTATTCAGTTTGCGATACGATAATACCTTTATAGTTCATACCACCACCACTAAGATTCTGAATAATAGGAATCTCCTTGTACCAATCAATATAATGATAAACACCTAATATCACAACAGGGAATTGCTTGAAGAAAGGATGAGTTAAGATGCCATTTGGGCTTAATCGTTGCTTAATCGATTCTTTTGTTGTTTCATTCTTTTTACTTGTGGGCATACAATTAGAACTTAATTCCGTCAAAAAGCAATGCTCATAAAAGTTGAGTTGTTGCCTGGGTTGAACTTGCAAGTCTTTAGGTAATAGCAGGTTAATAAATTTTTGATATGCTTTCCAAGTGACAGATGTTCCTCTGTTTAGCTTATCCCACGACTTTGGGCTTTTTTCTGAGTTGTTGTCTTTTAATAGCAGTTGGCCAAAGAAAGGGCGACGAGGATGATAAGCATCCCAACTTTGAATTTCAAACCAATTGAGTATATTCTCTGGAGATTTTTTCTTCCACGTTATAGCATTTCTTTTAAAAGCCTCATCTGCTTTCGTACATTCCTTTCCAACAATTAGAATCTTTGAAGCAGGATTACCCTGACCTATATATGATTCACTCCCATAATCACGTCGCAATAAATCTTGAAACTCTGATGGATATAGATGATAGAATTCCATAATTTCTTCTTTTTATGCAAATATAGTAAATCTTTCAACATTTCTCGACTATCTTCCCTGTTTTGTTGATATAAAAGCATTCTCCACGTTCATTCTCAACACCAACCAATCCTTCTGAAAAACAAGTGTGTGTCACCTTCCATTGACATGGAATCACCAGTTTCCCCTTTTTGTTAATGAAACCATATTTGTTTTGTTCGTTTTTGACACCAGCTAATCCTTCAAAAAAACTATCTGCCGATTTCCACTGACACGGAATTACCACTTTGCCAGTCTTATCAATGAAACCAAATTTGCTTTGTTCATTTTCAACAAATGCCCATCCGTTTATGAACCATAAAGTCCACTTCCACTGGCATGGAATAACAACCCTCCCAGTTTTGTCAATGAAACCAAATTTCCCTTGTTCATCCTTAACAACAGCTAATCCTTCTGAGAAATATCCTGCGTATCTCCATTGGCACGGAATCACGACTTTGCCTGTTTCGTCGATGAATCCCCATTTATCGTTATTTTTGTCTAGAAGCGCAGCCAATCCTTCGCTGAAGACAAATGTGCCTGGAATTACCACATTTCCAGATTTATCAATATAGCAGTATTGCCCTGGAAAATTAATGTGTTTAGCCATGTTATTCTTTGGCTATTAAATAAACTAAGCTCTGTAAATGTTCTCTGATGACTGTAGCCATGTCTTTAATCATTTTATCTTGAATTTGGCTTAATTGAACGGTATGTATAACGAGTTTCTGTTTATCTTTACTATGATGAGTATAAAACCAGAAACCTTTGGAATACTCTTTCTTGTGCTCGCCTTTAGGGCTTCCATCATTATTAGGCTCATTATCAAACTCAACACCAAAAGTGTTGTTATTCTGATACCCATTTTTCTCATCGTTTTTTATATAATCCGAGCAGGCTAAAATTACCACAGGAAATGATTGAATAAATTCAGAATCTTTGAAAAACTCTAAACGTTTATTGATACCATCCTTTATTTCCTTTTTAAAACAAGAATGCTTACTTGGAATATTGTTCATTTCTGTTGTAAAAGCAAATTTCTCAAAATCCCATTTATCAGGACAATCTGACTTTCGATGGAATATTTCATCAAGTAATCTTTGATAATAAACCCATGTCTTGTTTTGGGGATTAATGTCTCTTGGAGCATCTCGATTCTTTTTATCCCTGCATAGCCTAATTTTATCTCGAATAAGAGCCTCGCTTGTATCAGTTGATTCTTTACCGATGATTAATATATTAGCATTGGGGTTTCCTT
This sequence comes from Prevotellaceae bacterium UBA7017, assembly GCA_002449535.1. Taxonomy (GTDB): domain Bacteria; phylum Bacteroidota; class Bacteroidia; order Bacteroidales; family Bacteroidaceae; genus Prevotella. The sequence continues at coordinate 85,520 of DJWZ01000118.1, forward strand.
GTCCACAAAATGTTAGTGGTTCCTTCTCATTCTCACATTCATTAATAAACTCTTCAAATAATTTTTCTCTGTTCATAGTCTTATTGTTTTGGTTATTTCACCTGCAAATATAGTGATTATTTTTCAAATCAAAACAGATGCTCAAATTATTTAACTTTTATTGTCTCCAACTCTTCCAGGTTTCTAGCCAGCTTTTCTGCAAGAATGTCATATGGATGATTTGTGTCTTCTAAATTAAGTCGTGTAGATATCCTATACCAATTCCATAATTGCATATCAGTTATTCCTTTCAAAGACTTCTGATACCAGTCATAATATCTGTCAGCAACGATAGTCATTCCCATCTTACGCAGATGATAGAGTATCTTGTTCAACTTCTCAGAAAAGGTCTCGCCATTTACGTAATCGATAGAATTCCTCGTTTCGCATATTTCTTTGGTCACTTTGACTAAAAGCTTCCACACTTCATCTGCAGAGATTCTTCGCCCCGTTGATGATATCACCCAAAGATATTCGTATGAGTCTAATCCCCCCCGATCAATTACATAAGATTTGTCTTCGCACAGTCTTCTAATAACAAATGGACGATTTCTCCCTATGGATAGTTCTTCTTTATGCTCCAGTATATATGATGTTGGGAAATGCCTCACAATAGGCCAAACACATTTTTCTTCATGATATCTATTCCATAAATCGGAAATTACAGGTTCAAAAGAATCATCCCACAAGTCTAATAATCGTGAGTATGCCCACTCGCGACAAGACTTTTCACGACGCAAATGATGCATAAGAACCAACATCTGTTCCTTTTTATCGAGTCCCACAAAACGCCGCCTCAGTTCTTTTAAAGCAGCATTCTCTGTTTTCCTGTTGTCACTATGCAAGTCTTTCAGTACAGACTTCAAGGGAGTATTCCAATTATTGGTTTGCTTCATATATAATTCCAATTCATTTAGAAAACAAGTTCCGCATTGCGAAGAACCCAGTTCAGTAACAACTTATTGCAGCAGAAGATGCTTGGAGTTACTTGGTCAAAAGGATATGTGCAAAACATTACTCTTTTTTCTTGCCCGTTTTGGTGATTTGTGTGAGCAACAAACATGCGATGAACGCCATCGACAACGGTACATTTAGAAAGCCACTCCATTCCGAAAATCTGTGCAGGATTATGTAATTCCAAATGGTTGCCGTCAGTAAATGTATATTGAATAATCTGGAAATGCTCAAAGAAAGAATCCTCCAACAATTCCTTGTCAAATACTACGTAATAACAATGTCCGAGAACGTCCAAATCCTTTCCTTGGGCATCCGGTAAATCTCTGAAGAGTTTTTCCAGATACTCAAAATCTACTTCTTCGTTTCCTTCTCTTTGTGTGACAACCAGAATTTTCGCATCAACATTGCCAATACCAATGCTTTTATTGGGGAACCTTTTGCCCAAATTCTCAAGTCTTTCAGAACAATCCATAGTTCCTTCATTTTTGAATTTTTCGGCAAAGGTACAGCTTTGGTATGCAACATGATTGCATATCAAAGAGAATTATTCGTAGAAATTATGCATTTCTTGAATAATGGCCGTGATTCTCTGGCGAAAGAACTCAGGAGAAAGAACTTCTAACTGGTTTCCATTACTCAAAATCTCCTGAATAAAATCGTAGGTGGGAGCAATCCTATATTCAAATATGGTATAATTATCTGTTGATTCAATTTCTCGCTGACTATGGTGCAAGGGAAGAGAACGGAGATAATTAGGCTTTTCTTTATAAGCTTTCAGACGAATTGTTGTAGGCTCTTCATCATGAAATACACCATAGAAATCCTGAAAATAGCCCTTTGGCGAAAAGCCCTTTGGATAATGGAAAGTTTTATCTGTTAACTCAACTTTAAGAATTCTGTCAAGTCCGAATCTGCGAACTTCCATTGACGGCATATTTGCTATCACATACCACCTCCGCTTGAACATCTTCAGACAATATGGCTCAATCAGCAAGCCTTCATTTCGATTCCCAAAGAAATCCTTGTAATCTATCAGCATCTGACTATTCTCTTGCATAGCTGAAGTTATCACCTCAAGATGATTCCTGCCCGATGGTATATCTTCCAATAGAATCCTTTCATTAAGATTCCTGTTACTCATTAGTGTATTACTAACAGAGAAAGAATCAAGCAGCCATTGATTGATGGAATCCCTTTCCAATGCATCGGGGTTGGCTATATAATAAAGGTTGGTACCTCTTTGGCATTCTATCAAAATACCAAACTGCATCATGATAGCATTTCGATGATTATGGAAAGTTCTGAGTTTTAATGGTTGGCGCAGGTCATTGATATACGCATTATCCCATTTGCGGGCAATATCCTCAAACGAAATCTTGCCTGCATCATAAATTGTGGAAATCAGCCACATGTATTTTGCGTAAATCCTGTCAGTCATAAAATTCTAGCGATTGCAAAGATAAGCATAAAAACAGAAACTTCAAAACAATTGCCCGATTTTTTGTTTGGAGGCTCTATTTTTCAATAACCTTGCGTTATTGCGCAATAACCCTGCGTTATTGAAAATTAAGGCAAGGTTACTGGATTTTGGAACATCCCGATTTGGTTAAAAAAACGAAGCGGCGGACGGACATCAGCGAGACGGCGTATCGAGAATCACGGAACGGCGTATCAATGGTCACGAAACGGCGTATCGGTTTTGGCAGTCAATTCATTCGAATGAAAAGGGAGAATCAATCGAATGAATAGGGATAAACCCTTTAGCCGGACAACTGGACGGCTCAGGGCAGACGGAAAGACGGCTTAGGGCATCCAACCGTCTGCCTTAAGCCGTCTCAATATGAATTTTTGTGCTTTTCCTCTTTCGTAATCTTTTACCCCCTGCCTCTTGCCTCTGTATGAAACCTAGTGCAAAGATACAAAATTTTAGGGCAAAATGCAAGTTTTTTGGCAAAAAAATGGGTCACCTGCATAAACCTGTGTCTGGGATTAACAAAAACGACAACTTTTTTAGGTTCATCAAGAGATGGTAGTAAATTTTGTTTTTCAGGTTTGGAACAAACCGATGTTTTTGCCTGTCAAGGGCATAAACCTGACGAGGGAAGGTGTAGCTGTTTAGGTTATATGGGATTGGGAACTCGTTCACGAAAACCATATAACCTAAACAGCTACAAAAGTCTGAAAGGACTTATGCTCTTGACAGGTGTTTTTTTTCAAATCCCAGACACAGCTTTCGGCAGGTGAGCCGTTTTTACTGCATTTTGTTATAATATAAACAACCGAAAGTTGAATACAAATTATTTTTCAAACTCTAAAATAAAAGGGAGAACAAATGGAAGAACTCAGAGCTTTGCTCCCAAATTGGAGAGCCTGTTATACAATTCCTCTTTTGTGAGATTCTTTAGTGCCTCGTTGGGTAAATAACGAGCCGTATCACCTTTTTCATCATGCACCAATTCTGCAAGGAAATG
>DJWZ01000118.1:89104-100817 GCA_002449535.1 Prevotellaceae bacterium UBA7017
TTACTGCCACGGGAGGCTGCCTCTGCATTCAGCAACTCTTTTATCTCTTCTGCCGTATATTCCTCCTCACCATCTTTAAAACGCTGTGCCACATGTTCCATAATAATCCATGACTGCTCAAACCGTGAGTTAAAAGAATATGCAGAATTGAAGTTCGGTTCACTGGAGAAGAAGTCTTCAGAATTCTGTTTGCAATAAGCCAGCTCTGCTCCCAGAAGACATATTATCCATGACGTCTGTAGCCATAGCAGGAAGAATGGTATCATTGCAAACGAGCCATAAATAGCATTATAATTGGATATCCATATCTGAGAATTGATATACACCATCTGGAACACCTGCAAGCATACACCTGCCAGGACTCCTGGCCAAAGGGCGGAGCTGAACCTCACCTTCGTATTAGGCATAAAGACATACAGACATACGAAACCTGCCGACAGGAGAACGTAAGGCGACGCCTCTATTAAAAAGGTCATGATAGGCCCCAATACTATCACATCGCTAAGCTGATCCTGCAATGCCGTTACCCAAATAGACAAGCCCGAGCTAACCACGAGGAATATAGGTAACAAGAAGAACATGGACACATAATCAGTAATGGTACGGAAAATGCTTCGGGGATGTTTTACATGCCAGATATCATTGAAAGCACTTTCGATGTTGGAAATCAGCATCAGCGTAGTCCACAACATAAAGATAAGACCGATGCCGAGGAACATTCCTTTTTTCGTATGTACCAGATAGGAGTTCACAAATCCAATAAGAGTTTCTGCCGCATCAGGTTGGGATGACAACTGGTCACGAAACCATGTTTCTATATACACGGAATATCCGAACCCTCTTGCCACTGCAAAGAAAACTGCCAAGATAGGCACAAAAGCAAGCAACGTAGAGTAAGTAAGATTACTTGCCGTAGCGATAACGCGCTTTTGATTGATATCCATGACAAAAGCGCGAATAAAAGTGTAGATAGTATTAAAGATGCGCATGCAAGAGTTAAAAGCAGAAGTTAAAAGGGGAATGAAAGAAGAAAAAAATCAGAAAAAAGAAATCAGTATCTCTATAAGCCGGGTTCTGTCCTGGCAAAGCCAGTGTCCTATCATTTATCTAAGCGTTCTACCCTCCAACGTATTCCGAAGAATTCGGGCGAGCAGCCCTATCATGACGATGGTTTACACGAACTTGCAGCCTCCAGAAAACACAGCATAGTTGTCACCAACTATCTGGTGGTCTCTTACACCACCTTCTCACCCTTACCTGCGCACATTATCCGACCTTGTATTCACTCAGCAAGAATTATGCGCCGGCGGTTATTTTCTTCTGTTAACACCTACTGTCACCAATAGCTTGTATTTTCGCAAGTGGAGCGCTCTACGCTGCCCGGACTTTCCTCTGGCACAAGAATGCCAGCGATAAGACCAAGATACTGATTATTTTTCTAAAAAAACTTCTTCTTTTTTCCGAATATTTTGTATAGTTTCCAGCCAAGTATAGCTCCGTCGATGATGTAGGAGGAGTTTGTCACCCACGACATCACACGCTTTGTCGGCGATAGGACGACAGGCTCCTCATTGACCAAGGAATCCCAATTCTTCTTGAGTGATGTCTCCTTTGCAACAATATCTGTTTGCATAGAATCAGACTTCTTCTTCAGCTCATTGGGAGCCAGTTCAGAAAACAGACGTGTCAATGGTGTAAACAGCCACATTTCACGGGTGGCGTATGCGAGTATCAGCAACAACACATAGCACGCGCCAACAAGCAAAAAGCCTGCAGTCTTTGACCCCACAACATCCTCAAGGGAGTAGGCAGCAGCGATAGAAAAGCAGACGAGTACTAACATCAAAATCAACAGGAGTACAATAACAAAGAACAACGTCCCTACTATGTACACCAATTTGTGCAGTACATCAAGTCGAGTCTTTTCAGACTTCAACTCCGCCCACCCCTTGGAATCCTCAATCAGGGAGACTATCTTCTTGACATTTGCGTCACTGGAAATCATGCCTCAATAACGTCTTCCGCAAGTTCTTCTACTTGGTTTTTAGAAAGTTTGATATTATACTTATCGCAGAAGTCCTTCACCTTGTTCTGGATGTCCTCTGCAGTCTTTTTAATGTCAATTTTGTCATAGCACTCTTTTGCATAGCCCTGAAGCTTTGCACGTGTATCCTCACCCTTTTCCGGTGCAAGTAAAAGTGCTGCTGTTGCACCTGCAACGGCTCCGCCGATGACAGCTGCGATGTAACCTAATGTCTTCATAGTTAAAATTTTGATTTGTTGTTAATAAATTGGTTAATAAATATAACAAATACCTTTTCAAATGCAAAAGTAATAAAAAAATACAGTAAAACAAATTTTTTTCACATTTTTTTTCGTACCTTTGCAGCGAATTAACAGAATTATATCACTTTATATAATAATAACTCAAAATGAAAAAGATTTTCTATTTCAGTGCATTAGTATGCACAGCAATTGCATTCACAGCTTGTAGTTCTTCAAAAGAAAGTGCTTATCGCAAGGCTTACGAAAAGGCAAAGGCTCAGGAGCAGTATGCACAGCCAGTACAGCAGGAATATCAGGCACCTGTTCAGACGCAAGCTCCTGTTACTCCAATGGTAGAGCAGCCAGTACAGCAGACCACTACTGTTGTTGACAACACTCCTGTTCGTAGAGAGAACGTTAACGTTGTTAGCGGTGCGGGGCTCAAGGCTTATTCAGTTGTTGTAGGTTCTTTCGGTGTACGTGCAAATGCCGATGGTCTGCAGAATACTCTGAAAAATGCTGGATATGATGCACAGATTGCATACAATAGCGAGCGCAACATGTATCGCGTAGTTGCAACCACACACGATGACAGGAGCAGTGCTGTCAGCACAAGAGAATCACTCAGAGCTACATATCCTGACGCATGGCTTCTGATGAAGTAAATGCCTAGGATTCTTGCTATAGACTACGGAAAGAAGCGCACCGGGCTTGCTGTAACAGACGAATTACAGATAGTGCCCGGTGCGCTTGATACTGTAGATACTCATAAACTATTCGAATATCTTGAAAACTACATTCAACGAGAGTCTGTAGAACGGATAATAATTGGAGAGCCAAAACAATCCAACGGCATGCCATCTGAGAATATGGCGCGAGTAAAAGAATTTGAAAACCGTTGGCGAAAAGCCCACCCTGAAATCCCCATTGAGGGATATGACGAAAGATTCACATCCGTATTGGCTCACAGAACAATGCTCGACGCCGGATTACACAAGAAGGCAAGACAGGACAAGGCTCTCGTTGACAAAGTTTCTGCAACAATAATATTACAAGACTATTTAAGCCACAGATGATATTACCCATCTATACATATGGTCAGCCTGTTTTGAGAAAGACAGCTCAAGACATTGACGCCACATACCCCGACCTGAAAAATCTTATTGCAAACATGTGGGAGACCCTTTCCAACAGCGAGGGCATCGGATTAGCAGCACCACAGATAGGGCTTCCGATACGACTGGTCGTCATCGATTTGGACCCTCTGAAGGAAGACCTGCCAGAATATACCGGATTCAGGAAAGTTTTCATCAATGCACACATCGTAGATTATGACGACACGAACACCGAAAGCTCTTCAGAAGGATGTCTGTCACTACCGGCAATACACGAAAACGTAACACGTCCGACACGAATACATGTAACCTATCAGGACGAAGATTTCAAGGAGCACGACGAATGGGTGGATGGTTATTTGGCACGCGTAATGCAACACGAATTCGACCATCTGGACGGAAAGATGTTTATCGACCGCATCTCACCATTGAGGAAACAGTTGATTAAATCAAAGCTAAAAGCATTGCTGCAGGGACGTTTCAGAACTGGCTACAAGGTTAAGGTAGCCAAATAGGAGAAAATGCTAAAGCGTTTACTGTATGTCATATTATGTCTGTTCCCCATATCAACCGTATATGGGCAATATAACGTTGACAAACTGATTCTCAGCGGACGCATAGCATTACATTATGAAGACTACGTCCTCTCCATACAATATTTCAATCAAGCCATAGCAGCAAAGCCCTATCTTTGGGAGCCTTGGCAACTACGCGCAATAGCGAAGTATTACCTCGACGACTGGCAGGGAGCAGAAAACGATGCCACGGAAGCTTTGAAACTTAATCCCTACGTTACAGAGCTCTATGACCTTCGTGGCATTACCCGCATCAGGCAAGAGCATTTTACGGATGCCATAGCCGACTACACCCAAGCAATTTCACAGGAGCCTGCCAACCAGAATTACTGGTACAACCGCGCAGCATGCTATCTTGAGAACAAAGAATATGATGCCTGCCTGCTGCAGTTGGACACTGTTATACAAAAGTGGCAAAAGAATTCCGGTGCCTACCTTATGAAGGCTGAGGCGCTCATGAACAAGGGTGACACCATAGGGGCAGAGACATGGATTGACAAGGGACTGGAACTTGACGAGCACAATGCCAGCGCTTGGAGAGTAAAAGCAATGTTTGCCTTCAACAAGAGCATGTGGAAGGAAGCAGACGAGTACTACACCAAGGCTTTGCATTACACGCCTAAAGACGTAAGATGCTACGTCAATAGAGCCCACGTCCGACTAAAATACAACAATCTACGCGGTGCAATGAACGACTACGACACTGCATTGGAATTAGACCCCAACAACTTCCTTGCCCACTACAACAGAGGTTTGTTGAGACAACAGGTCGGGGATGATAATCGAGCCATTGAAGATTTCAACTATGTACTCAGCCTGGAGCCCGGAAACATCATGGCATTGTTCAACAGAGCAATACTTGAAGACAGGACAGGAGACCTTCGAAGCGCCATCCGCGACTACTCTATTGTAATAAAGAAATTTCCCAACTTTTGGACAGGTCTTAAATTCCGTGCTGAATGTTATCGTCGCTTAGGACAGACAGCGAATGCCGAGAAAGACGAATATCGCATCCTGAAAGCCCAGATGGACAAGCATCTCGGTGTCCAGAACAGATGGTCATCAGCCAAGTTGCAACAGATGCGCAAGCTCTCGGATATAGACCTCGACAAATATGACCAGATTGTGGTAGAGGACGACGCCTCACCAGAACCGGAATACAAGAGTGAATATCGCGGAAAGATACAGAACAAGCAGATTACAGAGCACTACCAACCATATATCGTGATGCAACGCGACAGTTTGGTTGAAAAGACTGAATACGTAGAAATCAAGACGCCTAAGACTGCACAGGACTACTATAACATTGGTACCCATCAAGCACGCGACAGCGTCTATACCGAGGCGATAGAAAACCTCACTAAGGCAATTGGGATAGACCCATACTTCTCACATGCCTATTACAACAGAGGTCTTGCATATCTGCATATCAACGAAATAGAGAAATCGCAAGCCGATTTGTCTAAAGCCGGAGAACTGGGGCTATACTCTGCATACAGTCTCATGAAGCAAAACAAGAAAAAGAAGAACAACAATAAAAAGAAATAAAGGTGTGCCAAAATGCTGAAGGCATAAAATTCCAATTTGCACTATGAAAAGACTATTTTTTGCAATAATACTATACAACTGCTTTTGCACTTTTCCCGTAATGTCTCAAACTCTTACAGAAATATACGAGAGCATCCCAGACACCATAATGCCAAAAGCAGGAGCCCAGCCGGAGATTACACAGCAGAGTGACAGTCTCATGCTTTTCACTACAGACAAGGTGAAGTATGAACTCGCCAGACTTTCTGACGACAAAGTTGTACTGCTCATTACCCTACCCCTTCCAGAACCAGATACGCGCGCATACCTTTATAATATTAAGAGCGATGCCGCAACTTCCGGAAAGATAATATGGCAGTTGGAAAACACCCACGATTTCTCCAATGGAACCTTCCGTTTTGCGGAAGCTACAATCACTTCCGTATCTCCATTGTTAACGCAAGTAACACTAAGAGAGCCATTTGCACCATCTGACAAGAAAGAAGAGCCTATTTTGTTAAAAAATACAAAAGTTTTTTAGTCTGAACACAAAAAATTTGCAGATATAGAAAATAATACATACCTTTGCATCGTGTTTTTCATGGTATTAGATTATTAAGGTTAAAATGAAGGTTGATTGTCGTGAGACAATCAATTTTTCCTTTAAGGGCTGACATTTTTAATGCCAGCCCTTAATCTTTCCCACTATCTTTTGATTATTATCTTTTACGCTTATAGGCATATACTCCATCGTCTCCCTCAAGTATCAGGGAATCGGGAGTCAGTGCCAGAATATCAAACGTGTCAGTATTGAGTATCAGTTGACAGTTTCTCATCTGCCACGATGTATAAGGTTTTGACTCGATATTGTTTTTGGCTTCTATCACGCCGTTTTCCTTCATCGTAAAGTTACGGTCAAGAGAGGTCCAATGTCCCAGCAACGACGTAAGGTTCACAGCCTTGGCAACAACCTTCATACCCCTCCCCGGGTCAGTCGGGTCGGGCATTGTTGTCACACAAATATTATCACCGGCATACAAGCCTCCCTGTATATCTGAAGAAATAGTATCTTGATTCATGGCTACAGCCATCTCACGACCATTGTCAGTGACAATCGTCAGCACATGCATACTCGTTGCATCACCCACAGTGCCGTATATCGCACTATCGGGAACTTCCACTACGTCATCCTCAATGTCCATGTTAGGCTTTGTTGTGTTAGTACACGAGGCAACGACAAGAATCGTCATAATACACAGCAATACGCTTTTTGCTTCTTCCCAAAACTTTTCCATCTCTCCAAGAGTTAAATCTTTAATATTACGTCCCATTGACTTTGCTTTTTCCTCTATATATTCAAATCGTGTGATAAACTTACGATTAGTATGTTCCAAAGCCGTATCAGGATTTATATGATATAATCGTGCAGCATTTACGATAGCAAAGAGCACATCGCCAAGCTCCTTCTCTGCCGCTTCTTTGTTTCCATTTTCAAACTCTGCCTTCAGTTCTCCTATCTCCTCAAACACTTTCTCCCATACGTCCCCCTTCCTTTCCCAGTCAAAGCCAACATTATGTGCCTTATCCTGTATGCGGTATGCTTTTATCAATGACGGCAGCGACTTGGGTACGCCAGAGAGGACAGTCTTGTTACCATCCTTCTCTTTCTGCTTTACCTGTTCCCATATCTTACTTACCTCGTCAGGATTAGCGGCTGTCTTGTCACCATAGATATGCGGATGTCTAAAGACCAGTTTTTCGGCTTCTTTCTGCAACACATCTCCCATGTCAAAGAGTCCCTTTTCCCTGCCTATCATGGCATAGAAAACAAGATGCTCCATGACATCGCCCATCTCTTTCTGTATCTCCTTTGAATCATCAGCGAGGATAGCGTCGCAGAGCTCATATACTTCCTCAATAGTATGAGGTCGCAGCGATTCATTTGTCTGTTTATTGTCCCATGGACATTTCTCGCGCAACTCGTCTTGTATGTCGAGAAGACGGGAGAAGGCTTCTAATATTTCAGCTTTAGTATGCATTATTCTTTACCTGCAACATCGCGTGCCGTTTAAGCACGTTCCGCAAATTTCGTTCACAAAGTTAATGTTTTTCCGCAAGTTTTCATCCATTTTGCACATTTTTCTTGCAGAACATGTTTATTTTTTAACAAATTCAGGCTATGTGGCACCTTATCTTGCCATAATTTTGCTTCAGTCAAAAGAAAAACAGGCAGATTTTTGATGACAATAACCTTTGACCTGCGTAGGCGAAAGTTTTTGATGATTAGGAATACTGGTTTTTGCAGGCACCCCGATTTCACAAAGAAAGAAATTTACTGCAGTGCACTCGAAAACTTTTTTCAGTGTACTGGAAAATTCCTACTCTGCATTGTAGTAAAAAGGTAGTCCGTAGGTTAAAATGTTCTTATACATATAGTAAGGAGATTCAACTTTCGCAAGCCTCAGTTGAGGGGGGAGTGAAAGAGAAGTGAAAGTGAGTAAGTTGAAAACTTAGGAAACTTAAATATATCGATATATTATATTTTCAAGTTTCGTAAGTTTCACAAATACTCAACTTTTCAGAGGTGAGAGGTAAGAAGTCTTCTTTACTTACGTCTCCCTGCCAGATATTCAATTGCCAATACAGGCCATAGAGGCACCTTGCGTATGTTTGTCCTTACAGCTGGAATGTCGCACAGCAAAAATATGGAAGCCAGAAGCAGAGAGAACCAGATGACGTAACCATAAACCTGCTTTATCGCCACAAGCATCATGGAGTGCAGATAGCCATTGCCCATGAATTCTCTGAAGTTGAAGTGTGAGAGGTCGAGGTTTGTGAGTGTCAGCTGGCGACCGTAGTTCATCATGTCCTCGTTAAGAAAATGCGAGAAGATGGTAGTATAGAAACCATAGCCCATGGCACCGCCCAGATACATGTGGGGGATATTGAACACGAACAACCCCATGAAAAACATCTCAAGACTCGGCACCGATTCGTCTAATGCCCACATCAGGGTCGGTGCGAGAATGCCATAGTCAAAGCCGCGAAGCATGATTGCCAGCCGGTATTGCTCTATGTTCACTGCCATGCCTACCGTGGCGTACATGAGCAAGGCGTATGCGCTGATGGACAGGAAGCCGATGCCTATCAGTTTCCATATCTTCCACTTCCGGACCTTGAGCCAGTAGAGGTCGAGCCCTATGCCAAGAAACATTCCCGGCAGTGCCAACATGTACTGACTCTCCTTGGTCAGTTCTTCAAGCCCGACGACCTCTGTGTAAAGTATCTCCTCAAGTGTATGCTCGGCACCGAAAGCCAGTTCTGCCAATATGGTAACGATGAGAATGGGCACTACGTTGCGGCATTTCAACAGACGAAGCTCGACGTAGGGATAGCAGTTGCGAGTCAGCCGGTAGAGGGTGAGCCCTGCAAAGATTAGTGTCAGAGCCCCCACCATTCTTATGTGCCGGTTTGCAAACCACCTATAATGATCGCCATAGACAAAGACATACGAGAACAGGAGCATCGTTACGCAGATGAGCAGTGCCCCCTGCCAGTCAGTCCCCTTCAGCGAGAACCTGTTAGGCATCGGACAGAACGGGCGGCACAGGACTATCTGTGTAAGCAGTACGAACGACATGGTGCCCATAGTGAAAGCGTGCATCATCTGCCATGTGAAATGGTGTCCCATCCATGCGGCAAGCCATCCGCCACCCTCGATGGCTGTGAGCAGTATGATGTGGAGCACAGGGAAGAAGACAGCGAAGTCACGCCTTGGAGTAATCCATAGCTGTATGTTGCTCATACACTCGAATGTGCCTTGAATCTTGGCAATTCCTGCAATGAAGCATGCCACAACGAGTACAGGCATCGACTGGCTATGCATCGTGATGACATTGCAGATGCCCATGACGACGGCTGAGGTGCACAGCAGCTGCTGATTGGTGAAGCGGAACTTCATCCTGAACAGCATCGGGAACCACATAGCCATGCCGGCAAGCGTGGCATAGAGCAGAAACATGACATCCTCTATCATGAAGTTCGTCGTGCCGCGAATTTCGTCTAGCGCACCCAGATACACACCGCCAGAGAACTGGAAGCACAAAGCCGTAAGGACGTAAATCCACGGTTGCAGCCTGCGAGGCACCCATCCTTTCATCATCGGCATACTGAAACCCATGCCGGAAGGTGGCGGCGGTGCCTTCATCAGAAATTCAGTCAACTTTCCCATTACTCTTCTACCTTACAAACGACGTTATAACCACCATGCAGCTTCTTCAGCTCGTCACACGCGTCAATCTTCACGCGTACCGTCACACGTTGCTCTACCTTTACGAAATTGCCGGTCGCATTGTCTATAGGAATCAACGAGAACGCACTTCCTGTCGCATCGCTGATGCGCTCTACCACACCTGTATATTCAACGTCAGGGACGGCATCGGCAGTAAAACGCACCTTATCGCCGACCTTGATATTCGGCATCTGCGATTCCTGATAGTTTGCCTCTACCCATTTCTCGCTTTTGTCAACGATGCTGACCATTGTCTGACCAGGGTTAACCAACTGTCCCACATGAATATCCTTGCTGCCCACCACTCCGTCGCAAGTAGCGATGATGTAGCAGTACGAGAGATTCAGTCGGGCAATCTCCACCTGTGCACGCGCCAGCTCTATCGCTGCTTCTGATGCTGAGAGATGATGTCCTTGCTCCGCCACAACAGCCGTCTGCGTATTGCGTGAACGAAGCGCCTGCTCATATCCTGCCTTGGCACTCAGATAACCGGTGTGAACATTGTCATACTGCTGCTGTGTAACGGCATCCTGCTGGAGCAGTTTCTGAAAACGAGCATCCTCCCTCTTTGCATTCTCCATCTGCACGCGGGCAGCTTCAATGCCTGCTTCGGTCACACTGATGCTGGTCTTTGTGGTGTTGATATTGCTTGCCGTACCCTGCGAACCGCGCTCGGCTCGGGTAAGGTCAGCTTCTGCCTGAGCTAGGCGAAGACGAAACTCGGCATCTTCAATGACAACAAGCGTGTCACCTTTCTTCACCTCTTGAAATTCGGAAAAGCGAACCTCGCGTATAAAACCCTGCACCCGGCAGTTCTGCGGCACTATGTTCTGGCATACACGGGCATTGTCAGTGACTTCGCCACCTCCGAAATACATAAACTGACTTGCAGCATAAACTGCGCCACATGCTATACACAGTATTACTATAACATTATAAATGTAAGTTGAAATATTCTTTTTTTCCATCTTGTTAAAGTGTATTTGTTATGTACTTTAGTTTGAAATAATTGTAAAGCATATTGATACGGGCATTTACCAGAGCCATGTCGGCAGAGAGTTTCATGTTCGAGGCATCAAGCATATCGGTCAGCAAAGCCAGGTCGTTGTCGTAACGGTTCTTGACCACCGTATAGTTCTGGTCGGCAAGTTCCACCTGTTTCTCCTGTGTGCTAACCTCTACCGAGCTGGTCAGCAGATTGGTGTAGCTTGCCTGCACACCATTCTCTATGCCCTCGCGCGCCATCTCCACACTTTCGCGTGCCTGGGTGTTTTTATGTCTTGCCTTACGGATGTCATGCTTGTTTTTCCAGAGGCTTGACAGATTGTATTTCACCCCAATCCCTATAAACCACACGTTGACGTTGGCATTCTTCGGAATCAGGTCGGAGGTATAAGGACCAAACAGGTTGTTTTCGGCAATTACAGCTACGGACGGTCGCGATGCCGCACGAGTGCTTCTGACCTTCTGTTCCGACATTTCCGTGGCAAGCGAAGCCTTACGGATATCGATATTGTTTTCCACGGCTCTCTGTTGCCACGACTCCTCAGAGGTGAGCGCTTTGAGTGCCCTACCTTCCTCTTCAAGCGACAGAGCATCCACCTCGAAATTCTCTCCCTCTGGCAGGTGGATTGTTGTGCCGATTTGATGACGGATAATCTTATGCGCATCGTCAATTTGTGTCTTCGTAAGCAGAAGACTCTGCCGTTGCAGTTCGTATCGCGTTATGTCGTTCTTCAACACCGTTCCCTGCTCTCTGCGCGCCTTCATCTGTTCGATAACCTTCTCCGTCAGCTCTATGTTCTTAACTATCACCTGCGACTGGTTCTGCAGTTTGCAGAGGTCTAAGTAATAACCGGTTAGCAAGAAACGCACCTACTGACGATTCTTCTCCACATCGAGTTCTGCCATCCGTCGCCCTAATTTCGTCATCTCAATGC
>DJWZ01000155.1 GCA_002449535.1 Prevotellaceae bacterium UBA7017
ATGATGAGTCCTAATTTCTTGAACGGCAGAAAGACAGAGGAACGAGCACCAAGAATAACATCATAAGGCGAGGAGGATAGCTGCTTCTGCCATATCTCAACACGCTCGGCATCAGAATATTTGGAATGATATATTCCCAGGTGTTCGCCAAAGATTTGTTGCAGACGATGTGTAATCTGTACCGTCAAAGCAATTTCAGGGAGAAGATAAAGAACCTGCTCTCCACGTTTTATGGCTTCCCTGATGAGGTGGATGTATATCTCTGTCTTTCCAGAAGAAGTGACACCATGCAGCAGTATTGGTTTGCCAATGTTTTCCTTCCTGTATCTCGATATTTTGTCGAAGGCTTCCTGTTGTGCAGGGGACAGGGCATTGATGTTCTCAAGATGTGCTTTGCCCACATTGTTAAGTCGCCCGACCTCTGTGTCATATAAAGACATTACACCCCGAACAACAAGATTGCGGATGACAGTGGAATTGCAATGGGTCACATTCATCAGTTCCTCACGAGTTATCTCCTGTATAGACGGAATGTTTGACGGAGAGATACCATTAAAAAGTCCTTTCCATCCGCTCAACTCCATATATACATTGAAAACTTCATGTTGCTTGGGAGACTTCATAAGAAGTTCCTGAGCATCCTTTATGGTTTCTTTATCACGATAGTGTTCTGCAAGAGTTATGTATGTTTCTGTTCGAGGGCGATAGTTCTCTTCCTTTCTGATGCCATTGGGCAGAGCCGCTTTTAGGATGTCACCAAGTGGAGACATGTAGTAAGACGAAATCCAGCCCCATAACCTGTATTGCTCTGGTAACAGAACAGGGGCGTCATCGATGACCTCTATGATATCCTTAATCTTGACCTCTTTATTGCTTGCAGGAAGGACAGGAAAACTTCGCACAACCAATGCTGTATGCGTCTTGGTTATGCCGAATGGTACCTTTACCCTTACAAGGGGTTGTATTTTTCCTTCCAGCGCTGTTGGTACAGAGTAGGTGAACAGCCCATCAAGGGGCACTGGAAGAATAACATCTACGAACAATTCTTATTCTTTCTCTTTGGCTCTAATAATCAATTCGTTGTCTATCATGCGTTGCATATAGCTCTGGATGATGGCTTTCAGTTCTTTCTTCATTTCTTTGAATTTCTTTCCGTCACCAATGAGATTGTTCTGCATCATCCAATCTTCCTTATAGTTATATGCAGCAAGGACTTCACCTCCGTCGAATTGTATTACATAGTCACCCTTTACATATTGGTATATTCCTCCACCGGTATGGTTGACAGCCCATGTCTTGTTTGCAGGAGTATTGAACAGGTCTATGCCAAATGCAACATAGGGTTTGTTATATCCCATATACTGCAGCAATGTAGGCATAATGTCAATTTGCTGTGCCACACAATGCATGCGACCGCGAGGCATCTCGCCTGATGGGTCGAAGAATATGATTGGAACCATGAAGAGTCCTAAGTCTGTTGCATATTCCGGATGGTCCAAGATATTAGTGTGGTCAGCTGTAATGACGAAAATCGTATTATTATACCAAGGCTGCTTGCTCGCTGTAATAAAGAAACGATGTAGAGCCATATCTGTGTATCTTACACACTTATGCATCGGATTGTCTCCCTCTTCAGGGAATTTTGATTGATATTCCTCCGGAATGACATAAGGATGATGGCTTGATGCCGTAAAGACTGTAGTGCAGAATGGTTGTTTCATCGATGTCATTGTCTGTGCATAGAACTGCAGGAATGGTTCATCCCATATAGCCCATGTACCATCATAGTCAAGGTCTCCACGGAAACGTTTGTCTTTATTGAATTCAGTTCTGCCGTAGTAGTTCTTATACCCTGTAGTACGTGCAAAGGCTTCAAATCCCATGCTGCCATTTTCTGCTCCATGAAAGAAACCTGTCTGGTATCCGCACTTACGTAATTCTCCTGCTATGCCGCTGACATCATTAAGAGAAGACGGGGTCAGGAAGAACGGCTCTATGAAACGCGGTATTGATGACAGAATAGATGGCATAGCATCAATACTCTGGCGTCCATTGGCAAATGTGTAGTCAAAGGTGAGCGATTTGTCAATGAGGTCATCAAGGAATGGGGTATAACCCTTATATCCCGACTCTAATATACCGTCATTATACTTTCCGATATACTCGCGTCCCATGCTCTCAATAATGATGATGACAACATTCTTCTTCTTTGCTACAGAAGCTTTTCCCTTTATTGGGAATTTTTCATTCCTAATAGGGGAATAAATTTTGTCGAGTTTTCTTTGAGAGAAATATCCAGGGTCTTCGAAAACGTTTTTGCCAATAGTTCTGATGATAGAGAACGGAGTATTTAATACTATACCTGCCTCAATAGGGTGGTTGACGTATTGGTTGGCATGACTGATGGTAATAGGACGTGTAGCCACAGTAGCTCCACCACGCATGCCAACAACACATATAGTCGTATAGAAAACCAGAACCATTATGTTGGCAACATAATAAAGTATATAGTTCCATGCTCTCTTCTTTCCAAACGAATACAGTTTAGGTTCTTTGTAGAAGCGGCATAGGAAGAATATCATCGCAACGGCTGCGAGTATCAGGTACCAATGCTTTGCAAATTCCAGGAGGAAGATGCCCCCCAGGTTGTTCTCGTGTGAGAATTCGTTGAAGACACTTGTGGTGGTACGATGTCCTGTGTATGTAAAATATACTGCATCAATCAGGTTGAGTATGATACTGAAGCTGTTGATGACGAGATAGACATACTTGGCAGCTTTGAACCACTTGGGTCTTTCTGCCAGATGGAATGGCAGCAATAACATCAATGCGTACAGAGCATTAGTATATAGTATGCCCGACGTATCGAAGAGTAGGGAGCCCTTTATGAGCAGCCATATTGATAAATCACTGAAATTGGTTCCAAGAAGAGACCAGTTTTCTATGACAAACAATATGCGGCATACCATAAAAACAACGTATGCCAGTAACAAGTTATATATGAGTGTTCTTATTTTCACGGGTGCAAAGATAATAAAAAAAGTTGTAAGTGAAATAATTTTGCAAAGATTTTTTTATTTAGGCATCCTATAAAATGAAAAATACACTGCGAATCTCACGACTTGCAGTGTACTTAAAGTATGTTTAACTATAAAATCTCTTTCTAATAAAGAAAAGCCTCACGGTTTTTCTTTGCTATCCAAGAGTTAAACAATCTTTTTTCTAACCTAATAACTAAAACCTAAATCTATTATATATCTACTAACCTAAACAATATCTTTCTTGTTTGCGATTGCAAAGGTACGGACTTTTTTCTGTGTACGCAAACAATTTGCGAAAAATCTTTCAAAAAGATGCGTTTTCTTGACAATTATCAAGTGAAAGCATGTTTTATAGGGCATTTTATGGTAAAAAAACATGTAAAAAACAAGAAAGTGAAGAAATATCCCTCAAAAATGTCATTTTTTGATGATGTTTTATGTTATTTATTTGGCTGTTTTCTAACTTTTTTATATTTTTGTGGCAATAAAATCCCATATTTCGGATATGAAAGATAAATTTTTATTGATTGGAAAGGTTTTGTTGAAATGTATATTGGGTATTGTTCTGGCAGTTTTTTTGATTGTCGGAGGCCTGTATATAACCTTTTCTACAGAATGGGGACAGCAGATATTGTATAACTATACTTTTGATGCCCTTCAGAAAACTCTTGGCACCAGATTGGCTATAAAAGAGGTGGAGGCTGATGTTATAAGAGGTAGAGTCATGCTGTATGGTGTTGAGCTGGACGATAGGGACGGCGTCAATATGCTGAAAGTTGATTCTGTAGGTACTAAGATAGGCTTGGGAGGTATATTTAATCGTGAAATATACATTGACGAGTTGTATTTGAAGGGTGCGAGTATGGTTCTTTACAAGAAGACTCCAAAATCAGCCACCAACTATCAGTTTGTTTTAGATGCGTTTAAGAAGAAGTCCTTGCAAAAGAAGAAGGTTCCCAAGAAGCCCAAGAAGGAACCATTCTTCCATATTGCAGGAAACATGACCATCTTATATGTAAACAGGACAAATCTGAAGTGGGATATCCTGTCAGCTCCGAGAAAAGGCAAGGATACTATTGATGTTAACCACCTTGATGTTCAGAATTTCGGTGTGAGGGTAATAGGTAAGATAGCAGAAAAGGATATTGCGAACCTTGCCTTGAGGGAACTGAGTGTAAGTGAGAAGAGGTCAGGTATGACTTTCTTCCTTAACCGTATAGAATTCCGTGCCTTGCGTGAGAGAAGTCTGAATCTCATATTAAGCGACCTCAGATTCAAGTATCAGGACAAACGGCTGACGATGAAGACTCTTCATATAGAGCAACGCAACGCCCTTCTTGATTTTACAAAACCTTTTTCGCTGAAGCTTGATTCCATAACATTCAAGAATGATAACCACAAGCCTCGTAAAAATACCGGTAAGCCTAACAGGGGATGGTTTGATCCAGGACACCTTGATATGGTGGCATCAATGGAGGCAACAGTAAACTATCTGTCCAAGGATAGCCTCTATGCACAGTTAACACATATGGAATTACTTGATAAGCCAAGTAATCTGGATATCAGACACTTCTCGACATTTATCAACAGACGTGGCAACAGGATATCTGCTACCAACATCTTTATCGCCATGATGCGTACGCGCGTACGTATAAATAAGGTGGATATTGACATTCCTGGTGTTCATGTATATGACTTCCCGCTTGAGGCTGACGTCTATCTGCAAGACCTTGCAAAGCCGTTTGCTACACCATTGAGCAACTTTACTACTCCACTGAAGTTGCGTCTCGTTTGCGGAGGAAATATTGACAGATACCTGTTCAAGAATATCAAAATAAATACACTCGACAATCGCCTGAATATTACTGGTGAGGGAGACTTGTGTGATGTAACAAAGAAACGTGACCTCAGCCTGCATTTCTGGGACTTGAAGATGACTGCCGTTAATGGTGTCAAGGAACAGTTGGTAAACCATTTCTCAAAGAAGGTAAATCTGAAGATGATCAAGCAGATGAAGGCTCTTGGTGATGTGAAATATACAGGTAAGGTTGGCATTTTCTTCCGTAGAGAAGATATTTCAGGTACACTGTTTACCAAATATGGCAATCTGAACTTTGATTTCACCCTCGATGGTAATACCCGTCACATGAAGGGTACGATGAGTACTGACAGCATGGACCTTGGCACGATAATGAATATCAAGAAGCTCAAGATTGCACGTACAAGAGCCAGCTATGACTTCGATATCACCTCAAAACGTAAGGCAAAAGCCCTTGGCTTAAAGAGAAAGGGACGTCTGCCTATTGGGTCGCTGAAGGCTGTTGTCGGTTTTGGTAGCTATGGGTCATTCAAAGTGAAGAACCTGGCTGCTAATATGGAAAGTGATGGCGCAGAAGCCAAGGGGCATATAGACCTTCCAGGCAACCTTGTTGATATAGATGTTGACTTCTCATATATACAGACAGATTATGAACAAGGCTTGAGGATTCATCCAAAGATGAGGTTCACAGAAAAGGTTAAGAAATTCTTCGGACTACATAAAAACAAAGACAAGCAAAAACAGCAAGACAAACAAAATATACAAGATAAACAAGACAAACAAAAAGACAATGACAACAAAAAGAAGAAAAAATGGTTTAAGTAAGCTGCTATGTTCTGCAGCAATGTCTTTTGCCTTTCTTCCAGTAATGGGTCAGACCTTTACGGAGTGGCACGACTTGAATGTAAATGAGGTAAACCGCTATCCGGTTCATACCGATGTTCTTCCAACAACCTCGGAGAAACTTTCTCTCGATGGCGTATGGAAATTCAAGGGTGTGATGAATGCCGATGAGCGTCCAACGGATTTCTATACCTTAAAGTATGACGACTCTTCATGGGGCACTATGCCTGTTCCCGGCTGCTGGGAACTGAATGGCTTTGGCGAGCCGATATATGTCAATATGGGCTTTGCCTGGAGTGGGCACTTCAAGAATGACCCGCCAAATGTTCCTGTGAAAGATAATCATGTAGGCTCATATCGCAAGACAGTCAACATTCCTGCTAATTGGAAGGGCAAGCAGGTCATTATTCATTTCGGCTCAGTTACCAGCAATATCTATCTGTGGGTAAATGGCAAGTATGTGGGATATACAGAAGATGCTAAGATAGCATCAGAGTTTGATATTACGAAATTCGTAAAGCCAGGTGACAACCTCATTGCATTCCAGGTATTCCGCTGGTGTGACGGCTCATATGATGAAGATCAGGATTTCTGGCGTCTCTCGGGCGTGTCACGCTCCAGCTACCTATATACCAAGAATCCAAAGAACCAGATTACGGACATTCGTATAACCCAAAGTCTTACAGACGATTACAAGGATGGCATCCTTACTGTAGATGTTAAGACCAAGGGCTCTTCAAAAATCACATACTCCCTGAAGGATGCCTCTGGTAAGGAAGTAGCCAATGTGGTTGGAAAGGGCGAGAAGACAGAGATAAAGCTTGCCAATGCCAATAAGTGGAGTGCAGAGCAGCCATATCTCTATACCCTTACCGCAACACAGGATGGTGGCGAGACGGTAACCCAGAGGGTAGGTTTCCGCAGGGTTGAGATAAAGAATTCCCAGATGTTGGTAAACGGTCAGCCGATACTTATCAAGGGTGCCAACCGTCATGAGATGGACCCCGATGGAGGCTATGTAGTGACTCGCGAGCGCATGATTGAGGACATCCGCCTTATGAAACGTCTCAATGTCAATGCTGTCAGAACCTGCCACTATCCTGACGACCCTATGTGGTATGACCTTTGCGACGAATATGGTATCTACATGTGTGCTGAGGCTAACCAGGAGTCCCACGGCTTCGGATATGGCGACGAGGGAAAACGTGTGGCTCCCCTGTTCCATGAGCAGATAATGATGCGCAACAAGAACAATGTCTCAACAAAGTTCAATCATCCCTCTATCATCGTTTGGAGTCTTGGTAACGAGACCTGCATGTCAGACAATTTCTTGGATGCCTATAAATGGGTGAAGTCTCAAGACCTCTCACGCCCAGTGCAGTATGAGCAGGCTCATGGACGTGAAGGGACAGACATCTTCTGCCCTATGTATTTCTCTCAGTATAGCTGCGAAGAATATTCAAAGAACCCAAATAACAAGAAACCCCTCATCGAGTGTGAGTATGCCCATGCTATGGGTAATTCCGGCGGCGGCTTCAAGGAATATTGGGACCTCGTAAGGAAATATCCTATCTTCCAGGGAGGCTTTATCTGGGACTTCGTAGATCAGGCTCTCCGAGACAAGCGCGACAAGACAAAATTCCTCTATGGAGGTGACTATAACGACTATGACGGCTCTGACAACAACTTCAACTGTAACGGCTTCGTAACCACTGACAGAAAGGTTACTCCGCAGGGCTATGAATATGCCTACTACTACCAGAATATCTGGACAGAAGGCGTAGATTTGTCAAAGGGTGTGGTAAAGGTGAAGAATGAGAATTTCTTCCGTCCACTCGACTATGTTGACATGAAATGGTGTGTTACCGTAAATGGTCAGAAGGTGAAGGAGGGAGTTGTCACCAACCTCAATATCGCTCCTCAGCAGAGTGGGGAAGTAACCCTTCCGTTCGATGTTGCCAGCATAGGACAGCAGGGAGAACTCATCCTCAATGTCTCCTATGTGATGAAGAACAACGAGCCTCTTCTCGATGCCGGGCAGGAGATAGCCCATCAGCAGCTGCTCATAAACAGCTATGACTATGCTGCAGAGATTTCAAAGAAGGTCGATGCTAAGGAGGCAACTACATTCACTCCGCTGCCATTCACCCTGCGTCCGAACTTCTGGCGTGCTATGACAGACAACGATTTCGGAGCTGGCTTGCCACAGAGACTCAGGGCGTGGAAGAATCCTCGTATGTGGTGTGTTTCAAGAACCGTTGAGGGCAACAAGGCTGTTGAGAAATATCGCATAGATGCCGTTCATGCAGACTTCACCCTTACATACACGTCTGTGGCAGAAAATACATGGAAGGTAGAAGAGAGCATCACCTTCGACAAAGATGCCAAGGATGTTCCTAATATGCCACGCTTTGGCGTTGTCATCCTCCTGCCTTACGATATGGATGAAAGCACCTGGTACGGACGTGGTCCGATAGAGAACTATGCAGACCGTAAGATGTCACAGAATATCGGCATCTACTCAGCGAGTGCCGATGAACAGTTCTGGAAATATGTCCGTCCGCAGGAGACAGGTTCCAAGTGCGACATTCGTTGGTGGCAGCAGGCAAAGGGCGGTGAAGGCTATGAAGTCTTCTCAGACGATAGCTTCTCTGCCTGCGCTCTCCATTACGAAGTGCGTGATATGGACGAAGACAGTAAGAAGCAGCGCCATCCGCAGGAGATAAAGAAGTCTTACTACACCAACCTGTATGTTGACCAGCAGATGGCAGGAGTAGGCGGCACAGACTCTTGGAGCGGCAATGCCGAGGCACTGAAGCCTTATCGTGTAGAAGCAAAAGACAGGACATTCACCTTCTACGTCAAGAAGAAGTAAACAGAGTCCTTTTGACACTATAACAAAGAAATCCTCACAGCCTCCCTTGTGGGGATTTCTTGTTTTTAGCCATGTTGTTCCATTAGTTGTATCAATAAGAAAAAATCGCTTTTTTATCTCGTCGGCGGAAGAAATTTTGCGCGTCGGCGGACGCGATGGATTTTCTCCGTGGAAGACAATTTTTGTGTCCCCATTTCTGGGTGCGAAGGTACGACATTCCCATTGCGGTTTACGAATTTTTTCTAATTTTATTTTTGAGATTTTTGCAGTGGTCACGTGTGTCATGTGTCATGAGTGTCATTAAGCATTTCGGATGAAAAAAGTCTCATGGTATATAATAATAAATATATATATATTTATTATTATATACCATGCCCCTAAAAACACCCTTCGAGTTGGAAATCGTTAATGACCTTAATGACCATGACCTTAATGACCACTAATTTGTAAACGCGTTGTGCGTCTGTAATGTGCTGATATTCAATAAGAAAAGTGCGATGCTTTTGCGTTGTTATTAAGAAAATCATGTGTCATTTTGCTGTCGAGAAGACGATTTGATACTGAAAAAGTTGACTGTTCGTACTAAAAAGTGAGACACTTTTCGCTGTTTTTCTCCCCAGAAATAGCCATTTCGTCAAGTCATTTTTCATCAAAATTGTGTAAAAATCGGGTGTTTTTTGTTCACCACTCCCTCAAAGTGCAGAGAAAACCAATGAATGTTAAGGTAGAGGAGCATGAGTAGTGGGTGAGAGGTCAAAAGTACCCCTCACTCAGTTTGAGCCCAGTGTTTATGGGACTTGCAGCCATACAGAGTGAAAGGTGAGGGGTAAAACGCAAAAACTTATTTTTTTGAAAGATATTAGCGATTTTCTTTGTGGTATTATAAGTTTTTTTGTAATTTTGCAGAAGATATAAGATTACTAAAACGTTTTTTATTCATAATATTATTAATAGGTATGGGTGAGTTTTTGGTACTACTATTATTTTCAATTGCATTTTTGACATACATGATTATTGAGTCAATAAAAAAAAATAAGAAAATCACAAAAAGACAGAATTGTCTTAAAAATTTAAAAATTAATTCAAAAAAAGACCAAATAGTTAGAGATGCTGCTAATTCAAAAGTTAATGTTGAGAAAAATAAAGAATTTGTTTTTATCGAAACTTCTGCAGACATTAAAGAAAACACCTTTGAATGTAAGAATCTTCCCAAAGAAAAATATTCCAACGAAAAAAATATTACCACCAATGTGGCAGACCTCTCCCCTTACGATCCCAAGGCAGAATTATCACGTTATAAGTACCCTACCCTTGACCTGCTGAAAAAATATGAGGATGACGGCAAATCGTTCATTGATATGGACGAGCAACGTAAGAATAAGGACCGCATCGTACAGGTTCTGGGTAACTTTGGCGTTAAAGTTGAGAGCATCAAGGCTACCGTCGGACCTACCATTACCCTTTATGAGATAACCCTTGCTCCTGGTATCAAGATTTCCAAGGTACGCTCTCTTGAGGACGATATTGCTTTGTCTCTTGCAGCTCTTGGCATACGTATCATAGCACCAATCCCAGGACGTGGTACTATCGGTATCGAGGTTCCAAATGCTAATCCACGCGTTGTCAGCATGGAGAGCATTCTTTCTTCAAAGAAATTCCAAGAGACAACTATGGCACTGCCATTGGCACTTGGTAAGACAATCTCTAACGAGATATACATGGTTGATTTGGCAAAGATACCTCACCTCCTTGTTGCTGGCGCAACAGGACAAGGTAAGTCTGTATGTCTTAATATAATAATTACATCTTTACTTTTTAAGAAACATCCAGCAGAATTGAAACTTATCCTGATTGATACGAAGAAAGTGGAATTCTCTATCTACAAGCCGCTGCTCAACCACTTCCTGGCTCAGATTCCGCCAGAGAGTGATGCTGACGAACCTATCATTACCAACCTTAATAAAGTCATCAAGACGCTCAACTCTGTTTGTCAGGAGATGGATGACCGTTTTTGTTTATTGAAACTGGCAAATGTACGTAAAATTGAGGAGTATAATGAGAAGTTCACCCAACGTCAGCTTAATCCGGAGAATGGACACCGTTTCCTCCCATATATCGTTGTTATCATCGATGAGTATGGTGACCTCATCATGACTGCTGGCAAGGAGATTGAACTGCCCATAACACGTATTGCCCAGATGGCACGTGCAGTTGGAATACATATGGTTATCGCTACACAGCGTCCTACCGTTAATATCATCACTGGTACCATCAAGGCAAACTTCCCTGGTCGAATTGCATTTAGAGTTGTGTCCTCTATTGATTCTATGACTATCCTTGATAGCATTGGTGCCAATCATCTTGTCGGACGTGGTGATATGCTTATCCTCGATAAGGGTACTCCAGTACGTGTACAGTGTGCCTTCGTTGATACTCCAGAGGTAATTGCTATAAATAAGTTCATTGCTGACCAGCCTGGCTACAACGGACCATTGGAACTTCCAGAGCCGATAAATACCGAAGAAGGTAGTGGCGGCAGTGCAGAGGATATCGGTAATCTCGATCCTCTGTTTGGTGAAGCTGCTCGCGTCATCATCAATACGCAGCAGGGTTCTACATCTCTCATACAGCGTAAGTTCTCTATCGGTTACAACCGTGCAGGACGCCTTATGGACCAGTTAGAGAAAGCAGGCGTAGTAGGTGCTGCACATGGTTCTAAACCACGTGATGTACTTATTCAGGATGAAGAGACACTGCAGTCACTTCTCAATATGTTAGGAATAAACTAAATGTTTGATTTTTATGAAGTTAGTAAAATAATATATATTGCAAATAGGATTTGAAATGGATATATATAAGAATACTGCGTTTTTATTAATTGATAAATATAATCTTTCAACAAGATTTATTAATATTCTTGCAGAAGAACGAAAAGTATCCAATCTCATAGCCATGATAGAACGTGAAATGACTGCATATGAGAAATTGGAACTAATGCTAAGGATTGAAGAATCAAGTTTCTTTGCAGGAAGTAAACAACGAACAAAGGAACTAAGAAAGAAAATTATTGATTGTTGGGATGATGACATTAGGAATGCTGAGTTCTGCAAAAGATGCAAATCCAATGGTAAAAGTATTCATCATAAAGCTAGTAAGTTAGCAGAAATAAACTGGCATTGTGGAGGATCGTGGCCCAAGGCATTTATGGCTAATTCAGGTATAGACTCTTTTTTTGGAGGCAAAAAGAATAACGTCATAAGATATGAGGACTATGAGGATGTGGAGCCTTATATGAGATTGCCTCAATTAGTAAATTACCAACTTTATTTGAAGGATGAACTGAAAAAGGCTCTTAAGGAACATGGTGATGATGCAAAATGCTTGATTAGTTTACCTACTGGTTCGGGTAAAACTAGAATAGCTGTAGAAGCATATACAGAATTCTTACGTCCAAGATTTTTTGAAGGAAAATATCTCATATGGATAGCACAAAGTGAGGAACTTTGTGAGCAAGCTGTGACCACTTTCAAACAAATATGGCAGCACATGGAATTCACGGAAAGTTTAAGAATATACAGGTTTTATCAAAATCATCAACTCAATAGTGACACTATGCAAGGAGGTATTGTTGTATGTAGTATTAATAAATTGTATAATGCCATCTTGAAAGGGGGAAATGACGAAACAAATCTCTTGATAAAAAATTGTGGAGCTTGTATTATTGATGAGGCTCATAGAGCAGTTACAATGATGTACCAGAAGTTCTATAAGTATAGTCAGAAAATAAGGGGAGAAAAAATGTTTCCTATTTGTGGTCTTACTGCAACACCTGGTAGAAATGATGATATAACGAAATTAACAAGTTTTTTCGTTTTTAGGTTGATTACACCAAACCTACCAGCAAAGTATAGTGATAAACCTGTGCATTATTTCAGAGATAAAGGTTATTTGGCACGCCCAATTCACGAAATTATCACTACAGGAGAAACGTATATAATAACTTTTGAATCAGGTGGGAGTAATCCATCATTAGAAGAATTAGAACTAAAGATGGAGATGGTTGGCTGTAAAGAACTTGCCATAAACACGAAACGTAATCAGAAAATATTAGAAAGGTTACTTGCAATTAAAGATGGTCAAACTATTGTATATGCCTGCAATGTTAATCATGCTCAGCTTTTGGCTGCGGCTCTTGTGGTAAATGGAAGGGCGGCTGCAGCTATAACTGCCAACACTTCGAGGAACAAAAGATTAGCATATGTTGAGCAATTTAAAAATGGAAAGTTGGAATTCTTAATAAACCATAGCGTGTTAACAACTGGTTTTGATGCCCCAAAAACAAACTATATTGCTATCTGTAGACCTATCTTTAGTGATATTCTTTATGAACAAATTGTTGGAAGAGGATTAAGAGGTCCCAAATTCGGAGGAACACCAACTTGTAAAATAATAGACTTTACAGATAATCTTGGAAGGTTTGGAGATCAGCAATCATATCATAGATTTGAAGGTTTCTGGGATAAATTAGATAGCAATCTATAAGCATGAAACAAAGATGACAGAACTTATCAAGCAATATTACTATAGTTTGTAGTCGATGTAAAAATAAGTTATACTGATGTCAAACGAAAAAGAAAATAAAATCACCTTTTTACCTCAGCATGGGCATTACAAGCAACTGAGGGTATATCATGTGACAGAGATGATATATGACATTACATTTTATTTTACCCAGAAATATCTCAGTAAAGGTGATCGTACCATAGATCAGATGGTGCAGGCAGCACGCTCAGGTAAACAAAATATTGCAGAAGGTAATCAGGCTGCAGCAACATCTGGCGAGACAGAGATAAAACTGACAAATGTTGCGAAAGCAAGTCTGGAAGAGTTGTTGGATGACTATGAGGATTATCTGAGAGTACGCAATATGGAGCAGTGGGGAGCTACGCATCCACGCTATGAAAGAATGAGAGAGTATGCAAAGAGTGAAGGGATAAAAAGAAACTATGCCACCCAAATAGAACGCATGAATGATGAGGAGATTGCCAATCTGTGCATCACCTTGATACATCAGGCAATGTACATGCTTCACAAGTTGTTAGTTACTATGCAGGACCGCTTTGTAAAAGAGGGTGGCATAAAGGAGAGGATGTATAATAGCAGGGTACAGTATCGGAATAGCCAGAATAATCAGAATTTTCAGAATAATCAGAATAATCGGAATAATCAGAAACAGTAAGATTGAGGATGTATAATGTCGAAGTTGGAGCAGGCTTGTCAGTTTAAGCACTGGTTGCACTCAGTGGTCGCAGGCAGCCATCCGAAACATGGAACCAGCATGGGCGAAAGTATGTCAGGGAAAATTTTCCCTCACATCGCGAACCATTTTGCAGCCTAACGGCGGAACACGCGAAGTGCCTTGCTATTCTCTCTCCAAGACGGAGTGTCTGTATATCGCCACAAATGACGAGGCACGTGCAAAGTTGCTGCTTCTCAGAGGTTGCTACAAGCCATCCGAAACATGGAGCCAGCATGGGAAAAAACATGTGGGCTGAAATTTCAGCTGACATCGCGAACCATCGTTCAGCCTAACGGCGGAACACGCGAAGTTCCTTGCTGTTCGCTCACTAAGACGGAGTGTCTGTATATCGCCACAAATGACGAGGTACACGCAAAGTTTGTGCTTCTCAGAGGTCGCAGGCAGCCATCCGAAACATGGAACCAGCATGGCTGAAAGTCAACGGGGGAAATTTTTCCCTGGTTGAATATCGAGACAAAAAAGGACAACTTCGCCCTTGCTATTCTCTCACCAAGATGGAGTGTCTGTATATCGCCACAAATGACGAGGTACACGCAAAGTTGCTGCTTCTCAGAGGTTGCTACAAGCCATCCGAAACATGGAACCAGCATGGGAAAAATCACTCAGTCCAGATTTGGACTCAGTACTTACAAAGACTTTACAGGACGTACATGATCCTGCTACGTTCTCTCCAAGACGGAGTGTCTGTATATCGCCACAAAGTTCAACAACGAGGCACGTGCGAAGTTGGTACAGGGATGGGGAGCTGAAGATGGCTGATGGACAAAGGAAAATGTACGAGATTAATGGACTGCACGGGCACTGGAGTATGACCAAGCGGACAAAGTAATCGTTGATAGATATTATTGGTGCTTATTTTCAATCTCATTGAATAGGATGTCATCTCCTTCAGGAACAACTGATATAATGCAGACTCCTATGTGTCCCATGTCATTATATGTGACCTTATATGTGTTTTCAACCAACTCTTCTATGCTGGTTACTTCCTGCACGTCACTATCTCCATCTTGGGCACCACTACGGAAATCCCATACTGCATAGCCTTCACCATCATAGTCGTAATCATCAGCCAGTTTCTTGACTAAACTCTTAGTGCAATACTTGTAAGCAACTTCGCGAGTCATTGCTTCATTGCCGAAAACGTAATTTCTGTAGAAGTCTTGTATCTTTTCTATAGCTTTGGCACTCAGATTGGTTTGGTTGTCTGCAGGTTCTTCTTTGACAATGGAATCTGCTGTCGCTACAAAAGAATCATTCTGCCGGTATGTTGAGGGCTGCTGCTTGTTTCCACAAGATACAACCGCTGCTGCCGCTGCAATGATAATAAATTTCTTCATGTTTTTTGTTGTCAGGGGGAATGATATTACAATGAATAGTCGGTGGAATAGCGTAGCATCTGCTGTTCCATCGTCTCTGTGAAGTCGAGGACAACGTCTTTTATCTTGCCTTGCTCGTCGAAAACAGGGGTCATCTTTGGATTGATAAATCCTTTGTATGGGGCGATATTTAGTTTCTTGTATCGAGAAAGGGTCTCATGATGCAGGGTAGGGTCGATTTTCACTCCGTAGGTTTCCACCATGTTGCGTGCCGCTTCATAATCTCCTTCACTCTTTATGCGCTGTATCTCTGCAAGGAGGATGCCGAACGATTTGCGTAATTCCTCATAGTCATTGATGACAACATAATGTTTCTTAGAGCCGTCGGCAGAGGTCTTCTCACAAATCTCCACATTGCCATTGGAATGGTGAAGTGCCCAGTTGGCTATCAAGGCTCTGTTACGCATGTGGGCTTCCTCGTAGTTAGAGCCTTCCTTGATGCGTACTGCCTGTGTCAGCAAGCCGTTCATGAGATATGTATAGTAGCTTGCCTTATAAGCCTCCATATCAGGAACAAGCCCAAGGCTAAGGAGCTTTTCGTCAGCAATATAATAGAGGGCAAAGAGGTCTGCACGAGCTTCCTCTATGGTATTTCCGTATGCTTTCAGGGCATCTTGGCTGACACCTGGCAGCAGTTTTCCGCTACCATGTCCCAGGCACTCATGAAGGTCGGTATGCAGGCTGTCACACTGTTCACCGTATTTGCGTATCATGGAGATGGTATCGGCATCAGAGACAAATTCCTCAAGGAAGCCACTCTCCTTGGATGCTTCGTCGTAGGCTTTCATGAAATTGCTTATAGTGACGCTCTTGGAGCCATATTGGGCACGAATCCACTCAGCGTTTGGCAGATTGATGCCTATGGCGGTAGAAGGATATTCGTCTCCGCCTATCATGGCAGCACATACGGCATTGGCTATGACACCACGCACCTTTTCCTTCTTGAACTGCTTGGCAACGGGCGAATGGTCTTCAAACCACTGTGCATTGTCGCTGATGGCTTGGGTGCGACGACATGCCTCTATATCCTTATACTCTACGATGCCTTCCCATGATGCCTTGATGCCCAATGGGTCGCCATAAACCTCTATGAAGCCATTGACAAAGTCAATGCGTCCGCTTGTCTCCTTTATCCATTCTATGCAGTAGTCATCAAATACCTTTGCGTCACCAGAGTGATAATATTCTACCAGCAGGTCGATGACTTTCTTCTGCTGCTCGTTTTCTGCATATTCCCGTGCCTTGAGAAGGTTCTCAACGATTTTCTCTATGGTCTTGCCATATTTTCCACCGATATGCCATACGTCTTCTGTTATCTCACCGTCAATCTTGCGAAGGGTGGAATTGAGCGGGTGTTGATGGCTGAAATTCTCAACCTCTTCCTGTGTCAGTCCTTCATAATAATTACATGCAGAGGTTGCAACCAGGTCTTCACCGTCATTCTTGTTTACACGCTTTGGAAGTATGTTTGGATTGAATATCACAGGAACGATGATGCTCAGCAGCTGTTCCTTGGGTAAGGGGAGGAGGGAGTCGTCGATACTGCGCACCTCTTTTATAAAGTATTCCTGAGAAAATTCAGGCACAAATTTCTCGCATCCATAGTGATGGTATATGCCGTTTGAAAACCAGACACGCTTCAGATAAGTCTCCAATGCAGTAGCTTCTGTACTGCTTCCTGACTCGTCAGAAGCTTGTTTTGAACCCTGTAATTTACTTCTGTAAATAGTCTCTAATGTTCTGCGTATTAAGAGATTATATTTCCCGAATTGGTCAAAAGTAATGTCTCTTCCCCACAATGTGGCTTCTGAAAGATAATAAATATATGCCTTTTGGCTTACAGAGAGTGCTTCGAAGCCTGGAAGGTTGTAGCGAAGCATTTGAATATCAGCAAATCTCATAGTTTTATGTGTGTGTTTTGGAGTTATACTAAAATCAAGAGCCCAAAAATAATAAAAATATATTTAGCAGCAAAATTTTTGAAAACATTTTTCTGAAAAAAGTTTAAATTACCCTCTTATAAGACTCATTTTGTTGCCCTTATCGCTTTTTTCATTACCTTTGCAAAAGTTTTCAACGAGATATAAGTACACATACACAATATAATATATTGTACCTAAAATATAAAATAAGCATTATGCGCAATAACATATCAAAACACATTGAGAGACTGCTGTTGACAAATGATAGGGTGGCAATTCCATCATTTGGAGTGTTCAATGTAACTCACGTTGCTGCTGAGTACATGGAATCGACCGGTTTGTTCTATCCGCCAAAGAGAGTAGTCGATTTTGTTGTTGACAAAGTGGCGTATGATACATTATTGTTGCAGTCTTATGCTGAAACGTTGGATATAAGCATACCAGAGGCACAGAAGATCATAGAGAATGATGTTCGCCAGATACAGATTCAATTGCAGCAAGAAGGCGAGTATTATTTTCATGGTATCGGTACCTTGACACAGCTTGAAGACAGCACTTTGGGCTTTGAGGCTGATATGGCTGGGATTGCAACACCAAATCTGTTTGGTCTCAACTCTTTTGAATTCAAATTGCTTCACAATAAGGCTGAGCAAGAGCCAGCCAAGAGTGCAGCCCGCATAATCTCTATGTCTCCATTCAGTCAGCATCTGCATGCTCCTCATTCGCCACTCAGAAAGGTGGCGGCAGCTGCAGTGGCAGTGTTTGTAGGCTTCTCGTTCATATCAATGCCTGTAGGTAATGGCAGCGATAAGACAAAGGTTATTCAGGCTTCAATACTTTCGTCGGACGTGATAAATTCTATCATAGAATCGCCAACAACTCATAATGTGGCTGTCACACAAGAAGAGATAGCACAGTTTGAGAAGGCTGCTAATTATAATGAGGTACAAGAGCAGGCTCAGGCATCACATGAGACAGAAACTGCTGCTCCTGTAAGGGAGAATACCAAGACTACAAAGATTATTACTGCTGCCCCTACTTCGGTTACGGTCAACATTTCATATGATGACATGAAGAAGGTAGTGGAAGAGCACGAACAGGAAAAAGTTGTTCATGAAAAGGATTCGCTGTCCTAAATGCAATAATTACATAGTTTTTGACGAGACGAAGTACCAGGGAGGAAAAACCTTGGTGTTTCAGTGTACCGAGTGCGGTAAACAGTTCGGGATAAAATTAAAAGAAAAAAATGTTGGAAGCATTGTTGTCATTGAGAATGTGTTCCATTACAAGCAAGAATTTCCGTTGCACATGGGGGATAATGTCATTGGGCGATATATGAAAGATAGTCGCTGCCATTGTCCTATTCGTACAGATGACCCCAGCATCGATATGAACCATTGTGTTGTCAATGTTTCAAAAGATGATGAAGGGAAAATAAAATATATCCTTAGGGATGGTCCTTCAAATACAGGTACTTTCGTGGATAACAAAATACTTGGCGACAAAGAAAGGCGAATTATCACAGATGGTACATTGTTTACCATTGGAGCAACAAGCATTATTCTTAAGGGAACAGAGGAGAGGTAAGAGGTGAGAGGTAAGAGGTGAGAAGTAAGAGGTGAGGGCATGAGTTATTTGTTTATTGAGAAATATGGAGAATGAAATTATAACACAGACAGTAAAGGCTTTATCCACCCCCGAAAGTCTTGAGAATCTGTTTCCGGAAAATAAAGATTGCAGTCATCCTCTGCCATCAAACGAAATGATGCAGGAGGTTATAGAACTGGCACGTAGCATATTGTTCCCTGGATATTTTGGCCATTCGAAGGTAACAAAAGAAAATGTAGGCTATTTTATAGGTGTTTCGCTGGAACGCTTCTCGTCCCTGCTGCGTAAACAGGGTATATGTGAGGATAAGGTTTGCGCCTTGGTGGCAAAGATGCCCGAAATACGTAAACTGCTCGCTATGGATGTAGAGGCTGCTTATAATGGTGATCCTGCAGCAACGTCTTATGAAGAGATAATATCCTGTTATCCTGTCATCAGGGCTCTTGTCAATTACCGCATGGCACATGTGTTATATGAATTGGATGTTCCCCTTATTCCTCGCGTAATGACAGAATTGGCACATTCAGAAACAGGCATCGACATACACCCTGCTGCACAGATAGGCAACCATTTCACAATAGATCATGGTACTGGCGTGGTGATAGGCGCTACTGCTATCATCGGCAACAATGTGAAACTGTATCAGGGTGTTACCTTGGGGGCTCTTTCGTTCCCGCTCGACGAGAATGGTAATCCCATCAAGGGAATACCACGTCATCCTATCTTGGAAGATGATGTCATAGTATATAGTAATGCTACAATACTGGGTCGTATAACAATAGGTAAAGGCAGTATAATAGGTGCCAACCAATGGATTACCCAAGATGTGGCTCCGCAAAGCAAAATAGTTAACAAATAAATATTCATATACCGTGGAATTGATAGCTAAGACTTTTATGGGTCTTGAAGATCTTCTGGTTCAAGAACTTACCGAGTTGGGAGCAGAAGACATTGTAAAAGGTTGTCGTGTAGTCTCTTTTAAGGGAGATAAGGCATTGATGTATCGTGCTAACTTCGCATTGCGTACTGCTATACGCATATTGAAGCCTATAAAGACCTTTAAGGCTAAAGGGGCTGACGATGTGTATGATGCTGTGAAAGAAATAGACTGGAGCGAATATATTGCTGAGGGAAAGACATTTACTGTCGATTCTGTGGTGTATTCTGATAGTTTCAATAATTCCCGCTTTGTCACCTATAAGGTAAAAGACGCCATTGTTGACCAGTTCAGGGAAAAGACTGGTCGCCGCCCAAGCATTTCCATTACTGACCCTGATGTCCGCCTTAATGTTCATATCGGAGAACGCACAGACGAAAATGGCAAAAAACATTCAGAGGGTACTATCTCACTCGACTCTTCTGGTGAGTCTCTTCATCGCAGGGGATATCGTCAGGAACAGGTCGATGCCCCGTTGAATGAGGTGCTGGCTGCCGGCATGATAATGATGACAGGATGGAAGGGCGAGACCGATTTTATAGACCCTATGTGCGGTTCCGGCACATTGCTTATAGAGGCAGCCTTGATAGCACGCAACATAGCACCCGGAGTGTTCCGTCAGAGCTATGCCTTCGAGAAGTGGCCTGACTTTGACAGAGAACTGTTTGATGAGATATATAATGATGATTCCCAGGAAAGGGAGTTCTCACACCATATCTATGGCTACGATATAGATTTCAAGGCTGTGAATATTGCCAAAGCAAATGTGAAGGCTGCAGGCTTGCTAAAGGATATCTCGATAGAGCAGCAGGATTTTGCTGATATGCAGGGATTGCCAAATCCTGACCAGTATATGGAACAAAATCTCTCAGGCGACCGTCTGGCTGTGATTGTCACAAATCCTCCTTATGGCGAGCGCATATCTACTCCAAACCTGTTGGAGACATACAAGATGATTGGCAGACAGCTGAAGCATCATTTCAAGGGCTGCGAGGCATGGATATTATCTTATAAGGAGGAATGTTTTGCCCAGATAGGTTTGAAGCCTTCATTGAGAATCCCTATGTATAATGGCTCCTTGGAATGTGAATACCGTAAATACCTCATGTTCGACGGACGCCTTGAAAACTTCCGAGAGGAAGGAGGCATTGTAAAGACTGAGGAAGAGAAGAGAAAAATGGCAGAGAAACGTAGAGGTTGGCAGAAATACGACTATGCCAAGATGCGTGAAGAACGTGCCAGCAATGAAGAGGCAGACATCTTGTCTTTCGAATTCCAATCCTTGAAGAAACAACGTCCGCAACGTGAGCGCAGAGAATGGGACAAGGATGGTGACAGGGGAAGAGATAGGGACAGGGACAGGAAGTTCCAGGGTTCAGGTTCCAAGTTCCACCGAGACAGGGATGAGCGTCAGTTTAGGAGTAAAGACAATTATAAATCAAGAGAAGAGAGACAGGCTGACAGGAAAAAGTTTTTTCAGAAAAGAAATGATGATAAATGACAGATGACAAGGTATCGAAGCATAATATTATGTCTGCTGTTGTTGAGTTACATACCTGTTAATATGATGGCACAGAAACGACTTACACTTGAGGAACTAAACTTTGGTGGCAAGAACTATGCCTCCATGTCACCAGTCCGCAAGCACTATAAGTGGAAAGGAAACAAACTTATAGAGTCGGAAGAAAAGGATGCCGAGAAATATCCCCAGGTAATATCTCGTGACCATAATATATATGTGAGGTTTTCTGCAGAGTCAGACGAGAAACAAGTCACAACAGATGGTTCGCGGGAAATAGTATATGGTGAGTCTGTCCATAGAAACGAATGGGGCATAAATACAGGTATCTTTATGTCTCCAGACAGGAGCAAGGTGGCTTTCTATCGTATGGATCAGTCTATGGTGACAGACTATCCGCAGGTGAGTATTGCCGGCTATGAAGCAAAGTATGAGCCTGATAAATATCCTATGACAGGCAGCAAAAGCCATAAGGTTACTATCGGTATCCTGGAATTGTCTGATGAGAATAACCTGAAACCTCATTATCTTGATTTGGGAGATGTCACAGATAGGTATTTTACTAATATCTCCTGGGCTCCTGATGGTAAGACATTGTACCTCATAGAATTGAACAGGGACCAGACAGAGTCGCATCTGGATGCCTATGATGTGGCAACTGGTAAGAAGAAGGCTACCCTGTTTGTAGAGAAGGATGATAAGTATGTGGAGCCCCTGCATCCTATTTCGTTCCTGCCTTGGGACGATAGCAAATATATTTACTGGAGTCAGAAAGATGGTTATTGGCACCTGTATTTAGGTTCTGTAACTGCTGATGATAACGACCTCATCCAACTTACAAAGGGCGAATGGGTGGTTCTGGATATGATAGGATTCAGCAAGAGTACCAAATCCCTTATTATATCTGCCAACAAGGAGAGCCATGTGCAGCGAAATCTCTATCGTCTGGACCTCAGTAAAGTGCCGGCAAAGGGAAAGACTGCAAAGATGACCTTGCTGGATAATGGCAAGGGCGTGCATGGTGGCAAGCTCAATGAGGACGGCACTATGCTACTTGATATATGGGGTGAGCCAGATGTTCCCCGTGCCTATGCTACTGTCAATGTAAAGACAGGGGAGAGAAAGGAGGTCTTCAGGGCTCCAAATCCTTGGGAGGGGTATGATATTCCTATTTACAAGCATGGCACTATCACGGCAGCTGACGGCAAGACAGAGTTGCATTACAGGATGGTGTTGCCAAAGGATTTCGACGAAACAAAAAAATATCCTACTGTGGTATATGTGTATGGCGGTCCTCATGCCCACAATATCGAGGCTGCATGGCATTGGGCTTCTCGTCCTTGGGAGACATATATGGCAGGAGAGGGATATATATTGTTTATCCTCGACAACAGAGGTTCCGAACATCGCGGAAAGGATTTTGAACAGGTGATATATCGCCAGATGGGGCAGGAGGAGATGAAGGACCAGATGAAGGGTGTGGAATTCCTCAAGTCCCTGCCTTATGTTGATATGGACAGGCTTGGGGTTCATGGCTGGAGTTATGGCGGCTATATGACGATTTCCCTGATGACAAACTACAAGGATGTCTTTAAGGTTGGAGTGGCTGGCGGTCCTGTAATCGACTGGAAATGGTATGAGATTATGTATGGCGAGCGATATATGGACACTCCACAGGATAATAAGGAAGGCTATGAGAAGTGTTCCTTGCTGTCGAAGGCAAAGGACCTCAGTGGCAGGCTGCTCATCATAACAGGCGGAAACGACAAGACGGTTGTGCCACAACATTGCCTGAGCTTTATATATGAATGTAACAAGGCTGGCACATATCCAGACTTCTTTATATTCCCAGAGGAGGAGCATAATATGAAGAAACACCAGTCGGTTGTACTTCATGAACACATAACACGATATTTCAACGATTTTCTAAAATAACACAACATACAGAGCAAAAATGAATATTCTATTATTGGGATCAGGTGGCAGAGAACATGCGCTGGCTTGGAAAATAGCGCAGAGTGAAAAATGTGATATACTTTATATCGCACCAGGCAATGCCGGAACAGACGGCGTTGGCGGTAAGGGCAGGAATGTGAATATAAAACCTGACGATTTTGAGACCTTGAAGGCTTTTGTTCTCGACAACAATGTGAAGATGGTTGTCGTAGGACCTGAAGACCCGTTGGTAAAGGGTATCTATGATGACTTCAAAAGTGATGCCCGCACTAAGGCTATCCCTGTTATCGGACCT
>DJWZ01000149.1 GCA_002449535.1 Prevotellaceae bacterium UBA7017
CTTCACATAGGACATGCAAAAGCTATTGCCCTGGATTTCGGTATCGCACAGAAATATGGTGGCGTTTGTAATCTTCGCATGGATGATACCAATCCTCAGAAGGAGGATATGGAATACGTAAGGGCCATTGAGCGTGATATCGAATGGCTTGGTTTCAAGTGGGGGAAGGTGTTGTATGCTTCTGATTATTTTCAGGAACTATGGGACCTCGCTGTAGAACTTATCAAGCGTGGCAAAGCTTATGTCGATGAACAGAGTGCTGACGTGATAGCGGCTCAGAAGGGTACACCGACAACACCTGGTATCGAGTCTCCATACCGTAACCGCCCTGTTGAGGAATCGCTGAAACTCTTCGAGGAGATGAACAGCGGTAATATGGAACCTGGAAAGATGGTGCTTCGTGCAAAAATCGATATGGCATCCGATAATATGCATTTCCGCGACCCTATTATGTATCGTGTGCTGAATATGCCTCATTGGCGTACTGGCACAAAGTGGAATGCGTATCCTATGTATGACTATACTCATGGTCAGTGTGACTATTGGGAGGGCGTAACCCATTCTCTCTGTACTTTGGAGTTTGTAAGCCATCGTCCTCTTTATGACCTGTTCGTAGATTGGGCAAAGGAGGTTGACCATGAACTGGGAAAACATCCAGAGTTGAATCCTGCTGATAATTGGGATATCAATGACTATCGCTCTCGTCAGATAGAGTTCAATAAGCTTAACCTTACTCATATACTGCTTTCAAAGCGTAATCTCCTTATCCTTGTCAACGAAAAGGTTGTTGATGGTTGGGACGACCCTCGTATGCCTACTATCAGTGCCTTCCGCAGAAGGGGATATTCTCCTGAGAGCATCGTGTCTTTCATTGACAAGATAGGATATACTAAGTTTGACGCCCTCAATCAGATGTCTCTCTTCGAAAGTGCTGTCCGTGAAGACCTCAATAAGCGCGCTATGAGAGTCAGTGCCGTGATAAATCCTGTAAAGTTGATTATCACCAATTTCCCAGAAGGACAGACAGAGACATATACTGCAATCAATAATCCTGAGAATGAAGCTGATGGTACTCACGAGATAGAGTTCTCACGCGAACTATGGATAGAGCGTGATGACTTTATGGAAGATGCACCAAAGAAATTCTTCCGTCTCGGTCCTGGTAAGGAGGTTCGCCTTAAGAACTCATATATAATAAGGTGTCCAGAAACAGATTGCTGTAAGAAAGATGCTGACGGCAATATCGTTGAAGTGTATGCCGAGCTCATTCCTGAGACAAAGACAGGAGAGGCAAACTGCAATATGAAGATTAAGGGCAAGACTATCCACTGGGTTAGCTGCAATCATTGTCTTGAGGCAGAGGTAAGAAACTATGACCGTCTGTGGCTTGTTGAGAATCCGCGTGATGAAGTAGCAGCATACTCAAAGTCTCAGGGTAAAGACCGTATTGATATTGACGATATGCGCAAATTCCTCAATCCTGACAGCCTTGAGGTAAAGAAGGCTTATGTTGAGAAATGGTGTGCTACACGCAAACCTCTTGACTACCTGCAGTTCCAGCGCATAGGATACTACACTCCTGACTATACTTCTACACCAGACCATCTCGTCTTTAATAAGACTGTCGGACTCAAGGATACTTGGAAGCCTGCTAATGCTTAACGAATTTCAGAAATATACAGCATCTCCTGAATTTCAGGAACTCCTTCACCGCTATGAAAAGTCGCGTGAAGAGGATGTCCCGTGCTTTATGGAGATAGATGACATCATCGACATTGCAGAGTATTATCATTCTATCGAGGCTTTCGATGATGCTGAGGCTGCTGCCGACTATTGTCATAAGCTCTATCCTGATGATGACAGCGCATTGCTCTTCAAAGCCCGTATGGCACTCATCGATTATGGCGATTATAAGAAGGCTGAAGAATTGTACGACGCCCTGCCTGAGAAGAATGACAGTATAGAGCTTGCCTATGTCTATGGTGAGATTCTTGTATGTAAGAATAGGGTAGAGGAGGCAGAGAAATATCTCCGCGAGAAATACGAAGCGGTGCAACATCGTTATGAGGAATACCTGCACCGTAAGGAGAATTCTGTTGACAGCTATGGCGATGAAGATGAGGACGAGGAGGACTATGAAGACATGTGTGAATCCTTAAATCATTTCCCGCTTGATATTGCTATGATGTATTCAGACCACGGGCTGCCTGACTATGCTGAGCAATGGCTTTCCATGTCTCCTGAGGACGTAGAGGATATGGAATTCGAATACTGGGAAACATGGGGAAGGATATACCACATGCAGGAACGTTTCAAAGAGGCTATAGTGGCCTGGAACAATGCTCTTGATATTGATGCCTATTCTTTTTCTGTGTGGATTCATCTCTGTGATGCACAGTATCAAGAAGGTCTCATTGATGATGCTATTCAAAGTGCCGAGTTTGCTCAGGCTATCTCTGTCAATGACCCACAGCCAAACATGTTCCTTGGTGCCTTGCATCTTGAGAACAATGACCCCAAGCGTGGTGTTGCAGAATTTCTCAAGACAATAGAGAAGTCCGGCTATGATGTGGCTGTCATGATACGTGTAGGTATAGCATTCTATGAATTGGGATACCTACAGGCTGCCCGTAATATGATGGAGATGATAAAGAAACCTTTTGAGGATATGGATATTATGTCCGAATGTCCTCCTATAGTGCAAGAGATTATTGACAAGTGCAATTCTTCTGACGAAGAGTCAAAGGTCAAAGAGTCTAAGGTCTAAGGTCTAATGTTCAATTTTCAATTTTCAATAGAATAAATGTTTACAAGTCTTTTATCCAATCTTAATTATTATACGGTCTTTCTCCTCATGTTGATGGAGAGTACTGTCCTTCCAGTTCCTTCCGAACTGGTTGTTGCTCCAGCTGCTTTCAATGCTGCAGAGGGTGATTACAACCTTTGGCTGATAATATTATTTGCAACACTTGGTGCTGACTGTGGTGCCTCCATCAACTACCTTGCAGGTTACTATCTTGGTCGGCCTATCATCTATGCCTTCGCTAATAGCAAGTGGGGGAAGATGTGCCTTCTCAATCAGCAGAAGGTGGAACAGGCTGAGAAGTATTTCGATAATCATGGTGCTGTGGCAACTATCACAGGGCGTCTTGTGCCGGGAATACGTCATCTGATATCTATTCCTGCCGGACTTGCCAAGATGAATTACTGGCGCTTCCTGTTGTTCACCACCATTGGTGCCGGAACATGGAATATCATTCTTGCTGCCATGGGATGGTATATGCATTCTTTCGTCACAAGAAGTGAGTTGAATGATAAGATAGAAGAATATGCAGAATATATCAAGTTCATCATACTTGGACTTGTAATATTAGCATTACTTTACTTTTGTGCAAAATATTTCATAAAAAAGAGAGAAAAATAACACAAAAAACACAATTTTGTACCATTTTTCTAGTATATTTGGTCCAAAAACTATAAAATTTAACACAAATCAAAAGAAAAAGTGAAAAAAACTTGCACAATTGATAAAAATCATGTACTTTTGCAAACGTTATCCTGAATACAATCTTTTTACCTTAAAAGGCTAATACCTATTGAGATTGGAACGTCCTCACTGTGAAGTCAGGGCGTTCCGCCATTTTTTTATGGGGTATTGAAGTCTTAAATTTAAGTAATATTATTAAACGTATGTCTGAGAAACTAAATACAATTACACATCTTGTTGGAGTGGTTTTCGCACTATCCTCTATATGGATGGTGTGGCCGGCTGTCTATCGTGGTTGGGAATATGCCTTTGGTGTGCTATTCTTTATTGTAGGTATGTTTCTGATGTTCCTTGCCAGTACTGCATACCATTGGGTTCCACAGGAACACAGTACGGCGAAGGGTGTACTCCGTCGTCTTGACCATATCTCTATCTATGTCATGATAGCCTGCAGCTATACCCCCATCTGTGTTGCCGTTATAGGCGGCTGGTTGGGGTGGCTCGTCTTTGGTCTGCAGTGGGCTGTGGTTATAGGAGGTGTGTTCTATAAGGTATTTGCTATGGGGCGTTATCCGCGCCTCTCCCTGGCACTCTATCTCATAATGGGATGGAGTGTAGTGCTCATCATACGTCCTGTGATGCTTTCCCTCACGACGCCTGCAATGTTGTGTATTGTGGCAGAGGGAATATTATATACTATCGGAACATATTTCTTTGCCCATGATGACAGAAAATATTATCATGGGGTATGGCATATCTTTGTGCTGCTGGGAGCTATGGCACACTGGGCTGCTGTATTGCTGATAATATTATAGCCTTCTCTGCTTCTCCTATGCCATATTGTTGCAGTAACTGTGCATCATCTTTCATGTTTTCTTCTACCTGTTGCACAGAATATCCCTTCAGCAGTTCTATTGCCTCTTTCCCTTTGTTGTTGATGATGAGGGCATAGGCATGTGCTATCACGTCGTGACAGTATTGTTCTGCCTCTGTAGCCTTTCCTGCATAGAGTAAAGCCCATCCAAGAGTGTCCTGTATTGCTTCGTTGCCAGGATTCTCGTATTCCAGTTTATACAGATCGTTCAGCACCTCTTCCGTCCTTCCAGCCTTTGTCATTGCCTTGGCATAGTTGAGGCGGTTGTTGAGGTTGTCAGGATTTATTGTTATCAGTGCATCAAAATATGATGCAGACTTCTCATAATCTCCTGCACCATAGTATGCTCTTGCTAATCCTCGCATTATGGAGGTGCTCTGAGGCCTTTGCTTCAGGCATCTTACGTAGTATTTCAGGGCTGTGTCATATTCTCCCTTCTTCAGTTTCCAGTTAGCGTAATAGGCATATAGAGTTGTGTATTCTGTGCTTTCTGTGTGTTCTGTGTTGTTGTGTTCTGTGTCAGCCTTCCTGATGAATTTCTCCAATATCTCGTCGAGGTCGTTGAAGGGGT
The DNA here is from genome assembly GCA_002449535.1 of Prevotellaceae bacterium UBA7017. Classification (GTDB taxonomy): domain Bacteria; phylum Bacteroidota; class Bacteroidia; order Bacteroidales; family Bacteroidaceae; genus Prevotella. The sequence continues at coordinate 4,933 of DJWZ01000149.1, forward strand.
TATACAGCATCTTACCGATGTTATTAAGCCTCATGAAGCGATACAGGTCCTGCAGGTATTGCAGTCTTATGAAAGCAGGGTCGCTGAGGTCTGCGTCTTCTCCACGCATGCCGATGGGACCCATGTCTCCGTTCTCCATCATCTTGCGCACATTTTCTGGCAACTGTTGCAATACCGATGACATAGCAATGATGAATGAATATTTGTCTGATTCGCAGAAAGGTCCGCGTTTCATCACCACATCCACGAAGGAACTCTTTCCGATGTTCTTCATTATGTTCTCTATGTCTGGATGCTCTGCATAGTATGGAATGAGCCAATTTATCATCTTGTTGAAGAAAGGAAACCTTTTCATCTGTGAGAAGCCCTCAAAGAAGATGTCAGAACCTTTCTTCTGCATCTTCAGCATCTTGTTCACACTTTCTTCCATAGCCTCGATGCTTTCCTCTTCACGTTTGTCAGCATCTGGGTCATACTCTCCCTTGTTCAGGGTGTCGGCATCATTGGCTTTCAATTGTCCGTTGACCACCTTGAATGGTTGGTTCTTTATGAGGTTTGGCATGATGTTCTGCCTTATCTCGTTACTGTCCTTGTCGGCATTGGCACATGCCACCATCTGTATGTGAGCCTCTATGGACAATTCTTCGCCTATCATTACGAGACCTACAAGAGCCCTCTGTCTCACCAACTCCGAGGGGCTGTTTCTGTAAACCTCCTTCAGACACTTCACCTTTGGGTCTTTAGCCATTGACAATTGACCATTGACCATTGAACTTTTATAATGCTCAAGCACACTCATGGTAATAGCCGATACCAATGTTGCCGCATCTATCGGATTAGTGTTTCCGTTGCTCAGGAACGTAGCCCATTCCGTTGCGTCGCTGTCTTTCCAATGTAGTGAGGCATAGAGCACCATGAAGGTGTTTGTAAGACGTATGAAATGCTCTTTGGCGTCTGTCTGTTCCAAGACGATGTCCTGCAACATCTCTGTAGAGCAGTCAGGATGTGTGAAAATCTTCTTGTATGCCACAACCTCCGGGCGTTCCCATATTGTTCTGCGCACCTCCAGGTCATAGTCTATGTCTCGGAGTTTTTGCTGCATGGCAGCATACAGTTCTCCACGATGTTCGTCCTTCATGCCCTGTAGCATAAAGTCCGACATATATTTAAAGTCGGTGGCAATGGCTTCCAGCCTGTCGCTGAATCCCTCACCAGGATACTTTATTGCCCACTCCTTCAACTGCGCAACAGCATCGTTAATCCGACCATTATTTATCAGTTCTTCAACCATTTTACGTATCTTTCTGCACCGTATTTTTCTATGGAATCTTTTGCTGCCTTCAGGGCTTTGTCAAACAGAGCCCTTTGCTTCTGGCGGTCAGGGTGCTTCATTGCCTCTTCCCTGAATACCACTCCGGTAGCTTTTACTGTATCTTTGTAGTAAGGTTTCAGCGATATCTCCTTTGCCCCAATCTTCCTTGCCATCGTAGCGTATGGTTCTGGTAGCATGGCAGCATCCATGTTACCATTCTGTAACATGTCATACCTCACATTCAGGTCCTCCACCTGTACAATGAAGACATGCTGCTTCTTCCTTAGCATCGAGTCAATGGCAGCCTCTGCCATTTTCTTTGATAAGCCATCCCTGTCAGCAGCAATCATCTTGTCCGACAGTTGGCTGATGCGGCTCAGGCGTGCCTTCTTTGCCGTCAGCAGATAGAACGTCATGTTCGTATCAGCGCCCTCTACAATGCCGTCCTTCAGTGCCTTGCGACATTCAGACAGGGCATTGTATCTCCTCAGCCTTACATCCACGTTCAAGGTGTCAAAGAGTCTCAGCTCCTTTGCCACGACTATCGGCAGACAATCCATTGTTGGCAGTACGGCAATCTTCAGTGCTGCAGAATCAGCCTTTCGTTCAGCCTCCCTCTGTTCACGGGAAATGCGTTCCCGCTTCTCCGCATCGTTGCAAGACACCATAGTGAGCAATGCAGCTGTCATTGCCACCGCTGCTATCATAATATAAAGATGTTTCAAAATTCCTTTCATCAACTATAATTACTTTTGACCTTAGACTCTTTTTTCCGTAACTTGTTTTGCGATGGCAAAAGTACAATTATAATCTGAAACTACCAAATTTTTTTAGTTTAAAGGTTAAAACCATTAAACATTGCCCATCGGAATTATGTAATCGGCTCACCATCCTGATGGCAGCACGATATTCTCAACGTCGTGGGCTTTGGCAAACAGCGGTGCTATCTCCTCGTTCGTAAATCCTGCTATGCCGCAGCCTATTCGTGTTACGAGAAATGTCAGTTCTGGGTGCTGCTTGGCAAATTCAATGAATTCATCCACATACGGGCGTATCGTCTCTACGCCGCCTTGCATAGTCGGGATGCCGTAGCTCTGTCCTTGCAGTCCGACACCTTGTCCCATGATAGCCCCAAACTTGCGGTAGGCAATATATGCCGCACCACCGCCGTGCATACCCTCCAGATTGCTGCCAAAAACGAATATCTCGTTCGGCTGCAATTCCGTTATCAGTTCTGGTGTAGTTCTTTTCTTCTGTTCCATAGGTTTTTATGCTTGGTTATGATTCATGCCGCGAAGGTACGAAAAAAATAAATAATACCAAAACGAAAACCAAAGTTTTTCGTATATGCTGTACCATCAGATTTCGTCAAAGATACACCGTTATGATAATGAAGAACCAAAAAAGTTTTGGTTTTGGTCTTGTTTTTCTCTTTTTTTATATATCTTTGCAGTCGAATTTTATAGAAAAATACATAAATATGAAGAAGTTCTTTACTTTTGCCTTTATGGCAATGACGGTATTGGTGACCCTCAGTTCCTGCCAACGCGATGAAGAGATTGCTGAAGACCTCGAAGGCATCTGGGAGGGAGAGGTCTCACAGGCATATTTCGTCAATCGTTACTCAATGGCTGTAGATTATCAGTCCGTGGATATAGAATTCTATAAGAACCCTTACCGCTACGCCAAGGGCGATGGCATAGAGTATGACTACAGCGGCTACGACCGTTATGGCAACTGCTACTATTATGTGTGCCGTTTTGTTTATGAGGTAAGGAACGGCTATATTTATATGGACTATGAAGACGATACTCACGTAGTGATATCACGCTATTCGCTATCCGGTACGCGCTTCTCAGGCACTTTCAATGACTACTACAGTGGAGAATATCTGGCAGACTTCGATTTGTATCGCGTGGATGGCTATTACTACAATACCCACTCAGGCAACTGGCGCGTTCGCTCCGGCGAGGGAGAAGCAGTTGATTCAGTAAAGATGATTAAGGATGACTCTTACGAAGCATCCCACCAGCGAGTCCTGCAAAACGCTGCGCAATAGTCAATTCCCATTTAACTAAGCCGAATCAACGCAAACTGATGAACAGAAAACGTATGGGGCTTGTTGCAGTATGCATGCTGAGCCTCATATCATGCAGCAAGGACGCTATGAAAACGATGACTTTTAAAGGGTAATACTAAAATAACTGAACTTTCGGAAGTGTTTTTTATTTATCAAGAATTTGAGAATTTAAGAATTTCCTAGTTTTTGCAGGGCAAAAATAATCTATTCATTCTCGTCAATTCATCTGATAGAGTATTGCATGTTGAGAAAAATTCTCTAATTCTTGATAATAATAAATTACTTGACAGACAATAAGTTGCCTACACCCGAAACTTAAATAAAATAATTAAAGTATGTACACAGCCAAGATGTCTCCAGAGGAAATAGACCATGAGTCATACGAAGATATGCGTAATGTCATTGCCAAGATGAAATATAAGCAAAATGACTTCCGCCGTCTTGTTCTTAAAACTACCCACTTTCCCGTACGAATGAAATATGAGCAGAACACAGTCAGAAAGAATCGCTGGGTCGTGTCTTTCGTCGCGTGGTCTAAACGCAATATTATGGGAAGAGCAGGGACGTCTTATTATTCTATATGCGAGTCGGAAAAAGGTAAATTTATATATTGTACTGTTCCTTCGGAAAGACGTGGAAAGGGCTTTTACAAAACAGTCGTGTTCAAGCCCCATTTCTTCAGCCGTTATCGTGAACGCATGGGATTAGAAGAGGGCGGTGAGAAACTCATTGATCAGATAATGTCCACCATAGTAGCCTTTGCATGTCATTTCCAAAAGCATTTTGATGGACGGGTTTCTGTCATCATAACTCTGCCTGAAGGATTCTGCTTTGGCGAGTCTTATCTTCATGACGAAGTGATACTTATTCGCACATTTGTGCCTGCGCGAATGTTCTTTGATGACCAGAAAGAATTGCATGAGGCACAATGTGCCTGGCTTGAACAAGGAGAAGCAGAGCATCTAAACAAATTGAAGACAATGACCAAACAAGACGAAATAGAGTTAAGGCGCAGCAATGATTATGGAAGACAACTGAATCCTATGAAACTGCCTAATGACCCAACAGAGTTTATGCGATGGATGAGAAAAGCCAAATCAATAGCACCGGAAATAGATAATCCTGACGAAGATGATGATAACGATGATACATTACTTGAATAAATAAGAGATAATTGTTGCTATTAGCCAATACCCCATAAAAATAACAACCGGAAAGATGACACATCCTTCCGGTTTTTTTTTGTGTGGTAGAAATGACTTTACTTCACTCCTTTTCTTCTGTTACACTCTCTGCACAGCATCTGGCAGTTTTCAATGACCGTGCGTCCGCCGTCTCGCCAAGGAGTTATGTGGTCACCTTCCATGAATTCAAAGTCAAATTCTTTACCGCATATAGGGCAAATGTGATTCTGATTTTCCCATACAGCCAGTTTTATATCATCGGGGAAACTGCGCAAATCAAGATAGTGTTCATCACCTGTCAGCACATAAGGTATGATGCCCAGTTGTTTTTGTATCTCGCTGTCACGCATCAGCTGTGATATACGTTGTCCCAATTCTGCTGTATCAAGAGTTTCTGAGCCATATTTATCATATAAGGCAGCCCAGTCAAGCCCCTTCATTATCTTCTTGAACTTCTTCATGTCGAAATTCGTGATAGCCCAATTCAATACCGTTTGAAAATACGTCCAAAGATTATTGGCATTGGGGTCATGCTGATGGTCTGCCATATATTGCACGGCATTCATTCTGTGCCCACCACGTGTTTCGTGGTCCGCTATCCATTCCAGCGCCTTCTTCAGAAAATCCTGACGTATCGGTGTGCCAATTACAAGGTCTTTCCCCAGACGGTATGCTCCGCAATTCGACTTTGAGAAATGACGCTTTGCATCGCTAACGAAAGGTCCTGCAAAGATGGCATTGTTTATTTCCTGTTCATTCAGTGGCTTACCAGCGATGTTAATGGTCTTAAACCACTCAAGTTTCTCTGATGGCTCACCCTCGCAGAGATAGATTGTCAGGGGATAGTTTTTTATTTTATCTTGAATATCTTTCGGCTGATTGAAGAAGTTCTTAAAATCATACGAGAATTTTCCAGCAACATATTCGCATAGTGAAAGTGTGCGCTGTTGCCCGTCCATCACCTCGTATGGACATTCAGCATCATCGCTACGCTTTACCCAATACATCACATTTAGCGGGTAACCATTCAGGACTGTTGTAATGACAGCCTGCTGTTCTTTTTCATTATATATGAACTCGCGCTGATATGGCGGACGTATATCCAACTTTCCGTTATAGCCACGAACGCCTTGTTCGTCGTTGTTTACATAACCATTCGTTATTTCACCAACGGTTACTTCTATTTGCTTTATTGTCATCATATCTTTTGAGGGTGTTTGTTACGGATAAGGATTCTGCTATATTGTCGTTTTCCATTTACAACACCACAGCCGCCACGGTCTTCTGGGTGTGATTTATATCCAACTTCTTGCAAAACGCTACTTGGAGCAGATGCTCTGGTATTGCCACTTGCTTGCCAAACTATTTCAAATTGGTTGGGATTATATTTATCCAAAAACGTTATTGGAACGCCCATAATACCATCATAATCACAAGGAATATCTTGCGTTTTGCTTACGTTTATTGCATTATAATTATCATAATTTGGATATTCATCAGGAGAATATTTACAGACTAAGTCTATTTCTTCATTTCGTTTAGGTATTTCAAGATTAGTAAACCAATTAACTCCAGAAACTCTAATCATATTTTTTTTATGGTCTCCTGCCGTCGCAATGTCATCATAAGGTGATGTGAAGTGTGCTGCTGCACCTTTAAAGCCATAGCCTAACCATACTTGATTTGATTGGAGAAGAGGGAATACTTCTTTATAGGTAATAGCATTCTGATGTCCAACAATCAAGAACTTCTTTTTATACTTCATCAGTTGCCCGATATACTCACGAAACAGCGAGAACGGCGGATTTGTAACTACTATGTCTGCCTGCTTCAGAAGTTCTATACATTCAGGATCACGAAAGTCTCCTGTTTTCAATATCGTACATACATTCTTGTCGTTCTGCAACAGATATTGTACATCGCTCAGGTCAACAGCTCCATCACCATTAAGGTCTTTTACCTCGGTAATTTCTACTTTATATGCGATTTTCTTCGGCTCATCCTCGAAATCTCCAAAGTCAATCATCAGCTCGTTGCCCTGAACAGGAGAGCCATTATAGCAGGTGCATATAAGTTTCTTTAGCCCTAATTGGTTAAATCTCAGAGCGAAATATTTAAAGAAGTTACTCTCATAAGGGTCATCGCAATTGCAGAGCACCACTTTGTCACGGAAATGCTGCCAATAATGCTGCAATTCCCGTTCAATGTCTGTCAACTGCGTATAAAACTCATCCTTTTTGGCAGTCTTTGCCGCATTTAGGTTTTTATTTGCCATACGCTATGCATTGTGCGTATTGCTTATCTTCGGAGGGGGATATCAACAACAAAAAGCATGGACAATCTCTCATCCATGCTCTGAGGTTGTAGGATACCCACCAAACCGGATAAGTCACGCCCATGCTATGCGCATAGACGTTTGCGACTTATTCTTTCGGTTTGATATTTGAAACTTCCTACATTTCAGAGCAATTCCGAATAACAGCAAACGCTTGTTAATTATTTTTCCATAAAATCATGCCAGGCACCTCCGCTGAGGTCTATCGCCAGCATCTGAGTGCAAAGGTACGATTAAGTGAGCAAATAACCAAATTTTTATTTAAGTTTTTTCAAATGTGAGGAAGCAAAATATCTATAATGCTAAAGGTTGTTTGATGTTATTATCGTTAATCCTCCATATGATTATCTTATTAAATGTTAAAATATAATTGATTTCTTTACAGGATGTGGAAAAAACAATTTTTTTTACTCATTGCATGAACAGAGTGTGTTCTGTAATATGTTTTTTCTTTGCTTTATTTATTGCTTGTTTACTTACTTGCTTGCTTAATTATATTTTTTTCATCTGCTGTTATATTTGTGGATGTTAGGGATTATCTGACTTGGAGAGGTGTCGCAGTCTGCCTGGCTAATTATTTACTTACTTTATTTATTTGTTGTCTCTTGTTGCTTGCTTGCGTTTCTCTTTGCAATTTGTTTGCACTACAAGTGGGGTGATAGAATGTGGTAAAGTGAGGTGATGTTTACAATCCTTTACTATGAATCTTTTATGTTATTTTGCAAAAATAACGCGAAAAATTTGGAAGATATTAGAAAATATCGTACCTTTGCAAAAAATATTATAGATATGGCAATAAAAATAATAAATGCAAAGCAATTTGCAACAAAATTAAAAGTTACGATTCAGAAATCTGGAAGGCTTGGGTTTACTGAAGAAACTGCAAATATTTTGGATTTATCATCCGGAAAATATGCAAAGTTTGCAAAAGATGACGAAAATGGAAAGCTATACCTTATTATAATAAATAATGAGGAAGATGAAGCCTTTCAAATAAAATCATCAAGTGGCTACTACTATGTGCCTGCTAAATTGATGTTTGATATGCTTGGATTTGATTATGAGCATAATAATGTTATGTTTGACTTGGTTCGGCAGTTTTCGCTTGATGAGGACCTTCAAGGCCTGGTATATAAAATGATACCACGTATAAATAAAAGAAAGGAGAAGAAAGGTGAGGAAGAAATAGAAAGCGAATAAAAAAGAAAAGCCCTGTTCAGGGCAAATGAGCAGGGCGGGAGTGTCTCTTTTTTAGGCAGTTAGAGACAACGGCTTCAAATCCGAGGATTTGGAAATGAAGTTTGGAGGTTGCAAATGTAGGCAAAAAAAAGCAATCTTGCAAATTTTTTATTTCCAAAACTGCCACAATTAACATTATTCCTGTCAAATTAAAAATAAATGTAAAATGACAGAATACAATTTTTTTAATTATTATAATAAAGAACATAAATATGGGTGGCAGAGGAAGTTTTGACAAATCAACTAAGTCAATTCCTGTGGAAAACAGGAAATACAAGACACTTGATGTGATTGATGGAATTAAAATAATAGAAGATTTTGAAAGTGGCAATGGCAAGACTCCTGTCATGTCAAATACGGCGGATACAATATATGCTGTATGGAGTGAATCTGCAGGTCGAATTAAACACATCTTTTATTATAAAGATCATTATTTATATTACTCCATTGATTTGGAGGGGAAAAACTCTCATGCTCACCATGTTTATGTTAATCCGGAAACTGGCGAAATAGGAAGAAAAACTCATAGCAAGAATAATTATCTGCTGCTGAGTCCGGACGAATGGAATCTTGTAAAAAACTTTGAGAAATGGAAAAAGAACAAGAAATAATAATGAGTAACTGGATGGAATTTCATCCAGTTATTACTAAAGCTGATTTAGGTTGGAATGAAGAATGCATTCGTGATGCTATGTCAGAAGATCCTGAAGAAATATTCAACTATTTTTGGAGAAATTTCTTCTCAATCATATTTTATTATGTAGATGATGGGAATTTCTATGAGTTGTTCATGGAGTCTACTCCTCATAAATTTTGGCGTATTCCCAAAACAGAAACGTGGGATGGCAGGTTCATTGGGAGACAGATTCTTTGGGAAAATCATAAAGAAGGTGAAGTGTTGTTAGAATTTACTGATGACACTGACTTGTGGAATACTCTAAAGATAGGTGGTAAACCAATTGGTGAAGTTTTAGATCGTTCCTATATAGCTGAAATAGATTGAGACAATGGATAACTGTCAATTATCACTATTCTCGGAAAGAGAATGGACTAATATGATATCCCCTTCTTTCTCACGAAAGAAAAACAGGATAGAGTGGGAACTCCGCAAATCAAGACTTGGGGCTGTCCGTGCTGACTTGTCTAATAATCTACAGTTATCTGAAGAAGGATGTCCCATTATCAAACCCTATTGGGGGGTACCAGAAAGCCCTTTGATTGATTTCAAGGAAGCACTTTCTTCTGATAATTATGACTATTGGGTACACTATTTCATAGACGATATCCTTTTTGAGCAAATATGGAATCCCAGGTACACTGAGCGAGATATAAGAATCCTTACTCAGTTCAAGGGAATGTTTACTCCAGACTTTACGCTTGATCCACGTCTTTCGATGTGGCAAGAGCAATTTAATGTATTCAGAAGTCGTGCCATTGGACAGATTGTCCAGAAAAGAGGTGGTAATGTTATTCCAACTGTAGGATGGTCATTTCGCAGAAGTTTTGATTACTGTTTCGTTGGCCTATCTGAAGGAGGAACTGTCGCTATCAGTACAAATGGTGTGTTATGCAAATTTGTATCGTTGCGGATGTTTATGGAAGGAGTTTTTGAACTTGAAAGACAACTACACCCTGAGGTAATTTGTATTTATGGTAACAAGATAGAGTTAAAGACAAAGGCAAGACAAATTTGGTTTCCAAACATACGCCTTACACATTTGAGGAAGTTGGGTAAAAAGCTAATTGTATAATTATGATATCAGGAATAACACAGTTAAATGTTAGAGAGCCAAGAGACATCAGAAGAAGATTCTATTCAGGGCAATGGCCGAATAGATAAAAACCTGGGATGGACAAGTCATGATACTTCTTCATCCGTTCCACCAGAGATGGTGGAATTAGATAGCCTGATCGAACGTATGGTTCAGGCTAGGATTTCTGATGTCCTAAATGAGAACAAAGAATTAAAAGAATTGCTTGCGGAAAAAGATGATTTCATTGCTTCTCTTTCAAAAGAGAACGGAAGACTTCGGAATGCTACTATTGATTTGACATTGAAAAATCAAAAACTGCAGGAAGACTATAATGAGGCACAAGACATTATAAATACCTTAAGAGGCAGAAATGAAAGTGCGTCGGGTTGTGGAGACTATGATTTTAAGTATAATGCAACGAATTTCGAACTTGTAGATCCCGATGTTATTGATTCTTTCTTCTTAAAACTTCTAAACCTTGCTCAGAATCTGGATATTACTGGTGGATACCTTGTGGATTGCGCCGCTGCCATAGCACCTATATTTATACTCCTGACAAAGGATGAGAGAATAGCAAAAAAATACCGTTATAAAGGCACTATGAAATCATTCTGCGATGAATGGAACCATAATGTTGCCGCAAATATTCCTGACAAAGAACGTTCTAAGAAACTGACCTGTAATTTTGGCTCTATAAAAACTTTTATCAACAGAGCACCGTTTAAGGATTCCTCTGTAGCGTCGTGGCAAAGTATGTTTGACGAAGGCAAAAACAAAGGAATCCTTTCAAGGGCTCTAAACATAAAAGTTCAGATGGAAAAGTTGTTTTCGTAACAAAACAGTTACCTTTTCCGCCTTGGACAGTTACCTTTTTCGTTATTCCGTACTTTTTCGGAATGACATCACCTGAAACAGTTACCTTCTTCCCCTCTGATTTGTGGACTAATAGTTACCTTCTTCAACACCGGTTTTCATGTGTTAGAAGATAAAAGCTGTGTGTCAAAAATAACCCGTACCTTTGCACCAACTTCTCAGGTATGTAGCCGCGTGCCGATTATGAAGGGGTGGCAAAGCAATAACCGTCGGCAAGGTGATTTGGGACCACTTTATTTCCTTAAATATGATAAAAACATGGAAGGAAATAACGTTTGTGTAAACGTTCAGCAGTCTGAAGAGCTGACTGGACAAGCAAACAACCAAGCCCAAGAGACGGTGCAGAACATCGTGAGCGAGGCTGTAAACCAACCTACTGCGGAAGAGCAGATGCTTGAACAGTATAGGCAGATTCTGCATGATACGCGCATTCGTAGCGATACTGATGTGCCGGAAGAGGAATATGCATTGGAAGTTGATGGGGTAGGGCTTTTTGCCCTCCGCGACATCCATGCGGTTAAGGCAAAGGCTAAGGCAGGTAAGACAACGACGCTGAAGGTGTTCGTTGCTGCCTTGCTGACAGGAATGATGTTCCGCATAAGGTCATTGCTCTCAAAGCCGCGCATAGTATTCTTCGATACGGAGCAAAGCCGTCGTGATACGAAGGGTATCCTTGATGACGTGGCTCGTATGACGGGATTGCCTCCCGAGGAGATAGATAGCCATGTGGCACTCTATTCTATGAGGCGAGTTGATCGTGAAGCTTTGTTACCGCTTCTGCGTGTGGCTATATCAGATGAGAAGCCTGCAGTCGTATTCCTTGATGGCATCGTGGAACTTGTTTCAAGTTTCAATGATGAGTCAGAATCAAAGCAGCTTATCAAGGAACTACTTGTGCTCAGTGAAGAGAATAACTGTGCCATTGTCAACGTCTTGCATACAAACAAGGCCGATGATGACCATAATATGCGCGGTCACCTTGGTACGATGCTTGCCCAAAAGGCTGCTACTGTGCTGGAATGTAAGAAGGATAATAGAAGTAGTGTTATTACTGTGACCTGTTCTGAAGCCCGTCATAAATCTATGCCCGATTGGAGCATAATGTTCACAGAGGACGGCCTTATCGTGGATGCAGATGAACAGCATAGGCAGATTCAGGAACAGCGCAAGGCGGAACAGCAACAGAAGCGTCAGGAAGCTGCCGAGAAGGAGAAACAGGAACGCCTGGATGTGTGTGTTCGCCTTGTAGAAGAAAATGGTGGGGCTATCAGCCGCAAGCAGCTGATTGAAATTCTCATAGAAAAGCTTGAAAGAGAACGCTCTACAGTTTCCAATTACATAACAGCATGGATAAAGGAGGAGAAGTTGTTTGAAGACAATGATAAGATGATTTATACATCAAAAGAACAAGTTCTTCCTTTCTGATACCGCGATAAGATTTTTGTTTGTTGTTTGAGCCGCCTATATATATAGCGGCTCGAACAACGAACGAGAATCGCCAACAAAAATAATATAAAAAACAATATTGTAAGATTATGAATACCGATTTTCGTTATCAGTTAGAAACCCGTAAACTGACGGGACGTAACCAACAGAAGTTCACATGTCCGCACTGTGGCAGGAAGAAATGCTTTGTGAGGTACGTCGATACGCACCACGACTGCAGATACATTGCCGACGATGTAGGCAAGTGCGACCACCAGCACTCGTGCGGATACCACTATAAGCCCAGCGAGTATTACAAGGACAATCAGTGGGACGCAGAGCGCGATGACGGCAATGACACCACTAAGCATTGCACTCCCGTCATCCTGCCTCCCTTCCAGGCAATGCCTATGGAATATGTAGTTCGCAGCCACTCGCCACGCAGCACGTTCTGGCAATGGCTGTCCACCGATGTGGCGCACAGGCTGAATATTCCTTCAGGACAAATACAGCGTGTCTATAAAGACTACCATATCGGAGCCACGCGCATGGGTGATGTCATCTTCTGGCAGATAGACCAAAGGCAGCAGGTGCATGGCGGACATATCATGCAGTATCGTGCAGACGGACATCGTGAGGGCTTTCAGGGATGGACGCACATACCGCTGATACGCAAGGGCTTGTTGCCGCTTGACTGGCAACTGTACCAGTGCCTCTATGGCGAGCACCTTCTCGGTAAATATCCGGATGCTCATGTCTGCCTTGTAGAAAGCGAGAAGACAGCCCTCGTAATGGCTGCATACATGCCACGGCATTTATGGCTGGCGACAGCAGGCAGCGGCGGCTTGTCTGCAGAGAGGGTAAAGTGCCTGGCAGGACGGAATGTCACATTGTTTCCCGACAGCGGATGCTATGAGAAATGGTGTCGCCAGATGGAGCAGACGAGGGATATAGACTACAGCATAGACAAACAGCTGGAGTCATATCCTCCGAATACGGACTTGTGTGACATCCTGCTGAATAGTTCCTGTCCCCAAAACATGGCTTAGGAATTATTGTTGGAAGGCTTTGTAACAATTGTCAGGAAGCGTTGTAAAAAGTGTTACGATGCTTCCTGATTTTTCTTCATTTTTTATCAAAAAAATATGGAAAAATATTTGCATATGTCACTGATTTTTAGTATCTTTGCAAATAGAAATGAGACGGTGGTCTCAAGGCATACAAACAAG
>DJWZ01000066.1 GCA_002449535.1 Prevotellaceae bacterium UBA7017
GGCTCATGCGTGACAGACAACGGAAACATCGTGGCCATGTACACGACGAGCCGTCCTACCCCGTTTGGAGGAGATGTGCAGGCGCAATGCATTGCCTTCTCAAAAGACAACGGCAAGACATTCAGAAAATATGAGGGCAACCCCGTATTGACTGCCGAAGAAAAGGATTTCCGCGACCCGCGTCCGTTCTGGAACGAAGACATCAAGGCCTGGAACCTCATCCTGGCTGTAGGACAGGAAATGCGCATCTACTCTTCACCTGACCTGAAGGAATGGAAGTACGAAAGCTCGTTCGGCAAGGAATATGGCTGCCACGGCGGCGTGTGGGAGTGTCCGGACCTATTCCCCATTGGTCAACCAAAGAAGTGGGTGCTGATATGCAACATCAACCCTGGCGGACCGTTCGGCGGCTCGGCCACGCAGTATTTCGTGGGACAGTTCGACGGACATAAGTTCACGTGCGAGCATCAGGACACGCGATGGATGGATTACGGCAAAGACCACTATGCTACGGTTTCGTTCTGTAACGCTCCTGACAACAGGCGCACTGTAATGGCATGGATGTCGAACTGGCAGTATGCCAATCAGGTTCCTACCATGCAGTTCCGCTCAGCAAACTCTGTTCCACGCGACCTCGGAATGTTTGAATATAAGGGTGAGTTCTATGTCAGCGTAGTGCCTTCGAAGGAAATGCTGTCCTTGCGAGGCGACAAGGCGAAGCAGCCCACGGAGGCATGCGAAATCGTAGTGGATGTAAAGAAGCAGGCAGAGATAGTGCTGTCGAATGCCAAGGGCGAACAGATCATTATGCGTTATGATGCCGCAAAGCAGACTTTCTCAATGGACCGCACCAGGAGCGGGGACGTAAGCTTCAGTGCCGACTTCCCTTGTGTGACAGAGGCCCCTACCTATGGCACCGTGAAGCAGCTGCGTATCTTCATCGACCGCTGCTCTGTCGAAGCCTTCGACGCTGAGGGAAAGATGGCTATGACGAACCTTGTATTCCCAACAGAACCTTATAATAATATAAAGGTGACGGGAGGTAGGGCTACTATCTATGAAGTTAAGAATTAAGAGTTAAGAGTTAAGAATTAAGAAAAATACGAATATGGGTAATAAAAACAAATCTATTTATCTTATCCCCGTAATGCTATGCTTCTTCTGCATGGGATTCGTGGATTTGGTTGGCATTGCCTCCAACTACGTGAAGGAAGATCTTGCACTGACAGACTCTGTAGCAAATGTATTCCCGTCGCTGGTATTCTTCTGGTTCCTCATCTTCAGTGTGCCGACGGGTATGCTGATGAATAAGATAGGACGCAAGAAGACTGTTCTGCTGTCGCTTGTTGTCACAGTGGTGTCATTGCTATTGCCCCTCTTTGGAGAGACTTTTGCCATCATGCTGGTAGCCTTCTCTCTATTAGGTATTGGTAATGCTTTGATGCAGACATCCTTAAATCCGCTGGTATCGACAGTGATGGGTGGTGGCAATCTGGCTTCAACACTGACATTCGGACAGTTTGTCAAGGCTATCGCGTCATTCTCGGCTCCTTACCTGGCTATGTGGGGGGCTACAAAGGTTATCCCTGACTTTGGGTACGATTGGCGCATACTGTTCTGTATATTCTTCATCGTAGGCACACTATCTACATTATTACTGTTCGTGACACCTATAGATGAACCGCCGATGGATGGCAAGCCTTCTACTTTCGTGGAATGTTTCAAGTTGCTTGGCACACCGATGGTGCTGCTGTCTTTCCTTGGCATTATGTGTCATGTGGGCATAGATGTCGGTACAAATACCACAGCACCAAAAATTCTGATGGAGCGTCTTGGGCTGTCGCTCAATGAGGCTGCTTTTGCCACTTCGCTTTACTTTATCTTCCGTACCATCGGATGTCTGACAGGGTCGTTCTTCTTGCGGGTGCTGAAAATGCGCACATTCTTTGTCATCAGCGTGGTGATGATGGCTCTGTCTATGTGCGGACTGTTAATCGGCACTGAGCAATGGATGCTCTACACCGCTATAGCACTGGTGGGCTACGGCAACTCCAATGTGTTCTCTATGTGTTTTGCAACAGCGCTTGAGTCTATGCCGGAGAAACAGAACGAAGTTTCCGGACTTATGATTATGGGTCTCTTCGGCGGCACTATATTCCCATTGTTTATGGGACTGCTGAGCGATGCCATGGGACAGGATGGTGCCGTACTGGTAATGGCTGTAGGTGTTATATATCTGTTTACATATATCAAACAACTAAAAACCGCATAAATCATGAATCAGAAACGTTATGTAGTAGGACTCGGAGAAGTCCTGTGGGATGTACTTCCCGAAGGTAAGAAATTAGGCGGCGCACCTGCTAACTTCGCCTATCATGCAGGGCAGTTCTTGGGTATGGATAACACTATCGCAGTAAGTGCGCTTGGAGATGACAAATTGGCCGATGAGACTATTGAGGCCCTGAAAGAGCATGACCTGAACGACTTGCTGCCTCGCGTGCCTTATCCTACCGGCACTGTGCAGGTACAGCTTGACGAACAGGGTATCCCGACATACGACATCAAGGAAAATGTGGCCTGGGATAACATTCCTTTCGACGATGATATCGCAGAGATTGCACGTAATTGTCGTGCTGTTTGTTTCGGATCCTTGGCTCAGCGTAATGTGGTGAGCCGTGAAACAATCCAGAAATTCCTCGATGCTACACCGGCAGACTGTTTGAAGATATTTGATATTAATCTTCGTCAGCAATTCTATACGAAGGAGATTCTGAGGGAGTCGTTCCAGCGTTGTAACATCCTGAAGATTAACGATGAGGAATTGGTTCTTATAGGCCGCATGTTCGGCTATCCAGGTCTCGACATCGAGAACAAGTGTTGGCTTATACTTGGTAAGTACAACCTCGACATGCTCGTACTCACTTGTGGCACAAACGGCTCCTATGTGTTCACACCGGGACAGAAATCTTTCCAGGACACTCCTAAGGTAAAGGTGGCTGACACGGTGGGCGCAGGCGATTCATTCACAGGCTCTTTCTGTGCCGCCATCCTCAATGGCAAGACAATAGAAGAGGCCCATCGCATCGCCGTCAATGTCTCTGCGTATGTATGCACCCAAAACGGCGCTATGCCGGCATACTCACAGGAACTGATAGATCTGGTGAAATAAAACCTACCCTATATAAAAGGAAAGAGGTGTGGTCAACAGACTACATCTCTTTTTTTTTCGTCATTCGTCTTTCGTACGAAGTTTTTTTCATTTTTTCATTCTTTCATTTCTTCATTTTCAATTTTATTTTGTACCTTTGTCCCCAACAAACCGTAAACTACAATGACTTCTGTTAACAAACTATTATTCGCTATCGCTTTAGTTGCTTCCTGTCTGACAGCAGGGGCGCAAACCAACAACGCCCAGGATCGTGCCTTGTGGGCAAGTATCAACAACGCTAAGAATGCCTCTCTCGGTGACTACCAGCAATATACAGGAACGGTTCTCGTAAGCTGGAGGATGTTGCCAGGAGACGATGCGAACACAGGCTTTGACGTTTACCGCAGAATCGGCACCAGCAGTTTTGAAACAAGAATTGCCACCAACATAAAAAACAGGACATGCGTTCAGGATGTCAATGCCAGCAAGACGAACGACAACCACTACAGGCTGACATATTATGGCAAGAAGGAGGAGACTCTGTCAACATTCACCCTGAAGAAGGAATACGTGAGTGCCGGACAGCCCTATATCAGTATTCCGCTGAAGGACACGAAGGATGTGTATGCGAATACCGACAAGATCGTATATACCGCCAATGACGTCAGCATAGGCGACCTTGACGGCGACGGACAGTTTGAACTTGTCGTAAAGCGTCTGCAAAGCGTAAAGGACGCCAACGGCAACATCATCAGCGACGGCTCTGGTGCCAGCTACTCACAGCAGGATTGTCTGTGGGCAGTGATATGGGATGCCTACAAGCTGGACGGCACCTTCCTGTGGCGCATAAAGGGCGGTCCGGGCATCATTCTGGGAAACTCTTCCAGCTTCGCCATTGCCGACTTTGACGGTGACGGATGTGCCGAGATGGCTATAAGAACCTGTGAGGGCACGGTATTCGGTGACGGCACACAGATTGGCGACACCGACAACGACGGCAAGATAGACTATCGCACATGGGGCAACCTCAACTCCAGCAGTCCTGGATGGATAGACCACTATAACAGCGCTGGACCGGAGTTTATATCTATCATTGACGGCAAGACGGGAAAGGAACTGGCACGCGACAACTTCATCAACCGCGAGACTTCCGAATCATGGGGTGACGGCTACTGGAAGAGGGCTTGTTCCTTCAGGGTCGGGGTAGGCTGTTTTGACGAGACCGGGCTGCCCTCCGTCATAACAGGACGAGGCGTATATGCCCACAGCGTCATCGAGGCATGGGACTGGCGAGACGGCAAACTGACAAAGAAATGGCGCTTTGACACCAACGACGGCAAGACGGGCAAGGACGGCAAGAAACACAGCACCTATGCCGCACAGGGCAACCACTCCCTCAACGTTGCCGACCTTGACGGCGACGGCTTTGACGAGGTGATGTATGGCTCTATGGCAGTAGATAACGACGGCATAGGGCTATGGAACACTGGGCTGGGACATGGTGATGCCAACTACGTAGGAAAATTCCTGCCTGAAAGAGAGGGACTGCAGATGTTCCACTGCCTTGAGACTGGAAAGACGATGTGTGCCCTTCATGATGCCAAGGACGGCAGCGTGATATGGAAGAAGGATGCTGCTTCCGACAACGACATGGGACGCTGCATGGTGGCAGACTACTCACCAGCCACCAAGGGATGTGAGTTCTGCTATTACAAGAGCGACCTCTTCGACCAGTACGGCAATTCTACCGGCATCAGCACCGCAAGCGACTGGAAGCCCGGCTTTGCAGCGGCAATATGGTTTGACGGTTCGCTGAGCAGGCAGGGACTGGCAGAAGGCGGCATCATACAAAGCGTTCCTTCAGGGCGTACTTTCACAATGTGGAGATATAGCATGTCGATGATAAACGATACCAAGGGCAACCCCTCATGGTTTGGCGACCTTGTAGGCGACTGGCGCGAAGAGGTGATAGTGCCAGATGCTACAAAGCTGGCAGACATCAAGATTTTCTGTACCTGGTATCCTACCACCCACAAGTTTCCTTGGCTGATGACAGACCACTGCTATTGGATGAGTGCCCTGAACCAGAACATCGGCTACAACCAACCCACAAACCTCGGTTACTACCTCGGCAGCGACCTTACCAGCGATGCCACAGCATGGGAAGAGGCTGCAAAGGTACAGAACAGGGAAGCAGCAACCGGCATCGTTACCGTTGCAAAGGAGAGGAAGGTTGTAAACGACAACAGCTACTATAACATGATGGGACAAAAGGTTTCAAATCCACATGGCGGCATCTTCATCCATAACGGGAAGAAGGTTTTTATTGAAGATTGAAAATTGAATATTGACCATTTTCCCTCCCTCGGGAGGGTCGGGGAGGGGCATTCTATGTTAAATTCCA